>CALUFQ010000012.1 GCA_944319925.1 uncultured Paraprevotella sp. | reverse complement strand
CAGTCAAAGCGGATATACCTGTCTTGCATCGACTCGCTCATAATGATTTGTTTTTCCGGTTCACTCCTGCAAATTTAGATAAAAATCGCGATTTATATGCCTGTGTGATAAGAAAATTGCTTTTTCTTAGAGGAAAGATAATGCAAACCGCGCACAAGACAAATCCATTGTTTTTTATACCCGAAGTGCCGCCAGTCTTATCAGAATGGAACGACTGCGAAGTTTTACCTCTTTGGTAATGAATATCCTTTACGCCGCCCGCAACAATAAGCCCCTCTCCATTGAAACCAATACGGCTGGAGAGGGGCTTCTAAACAATTTGCTTTTACTTATTCAAAGATACCCTCATTAGTATCTTCCGCAGCCGCAGCATCACGCTGCACATGGATAGATACCTTAATGTAAGGAGTATCACCATAACCGTCAACGACAGAACCGCTCAGACCGCGATACACATTGTAACGCACGACATATCCAGCGGGGGAATACACCTGTTCGTCGCTAAGCAGCGATGTAACATCGCAACCGAACGGATCGTCAGAATACGGATCCTTAACCGGATAGGTCGGGTCAACCCACTCTGCATACTTCGCGGCATCGAAGAGCGGGCCATAGTTGCCCGTGCCGTCATCAAGCAATGTGCTGTTGTTTACCCACATCCATACCTCGTAAGTATAATCGTTACCCGGAAGGATGCTCTCCTCGCTAAGACCGGACACGGTGATGGTCAGCCTGTCGTCCACAATCTGAATGCCGCCCAACGAAGCTATATTGCCCTCAACGGTGATATCCTCAAAATATTCGCCGTTTACGCGGATGGCAAAGTCATCGGCACGGAGTATGTAATCGTCCACTACCCAAGTCGGAATCTCTATCACAATGTTGCCATCCCCCGGAGTGGGTTCGGGTTCAGGATCGGGATTTTCACCGCCACCGACAGTGAAGCCCGGGCTGCACGATGCTTCGGAATCGTCATTGACGGTAGCGATGTTGTGCAACGTCGTATTCTCCGGATCTGCGTCAGCCCAAATTTCCTTGTAGTTCACATAGAGCGTGGGATCAATAATGTTTTCCCAAGTGGTCTTGTTTTCTAAAGTCACAGTGCCAGCATTCACAAGAGCCTTTCCGTTCTCATAAGCCGCGATGAGCATGGAATTGCCAAGATTGAGCTTGTTCACGTCAACCAAGCCGTTATCGGGAATATAGACACAGGCCTTATCGCCCGACACGCCACCCGACACATGGAGCAACTCCGTCTTCACATAGGAAGCGCAAAGGATGGCCCCGTTGGTGATGTTGATTGAGGAGTTCACGCCATCCGTGGCCACGAGCTTGCAGTCGGCATGTACGTTAGCATAACGGCTCGCCGAAAGGCTATACACCGTCATGGCACCTTCCACGCAGACATCAACCTGGTTCTCAAGTGCCACCGCGCCGGTGCCCTCAACAGTGTTGCCGGCTTCGTTAGTTTCCGGATTGACATCGACGTTTCCGATGACGTGCATCAACGCGCCACTCACATTCGACGTGATGCTTTCGCAGGTAAGGTTGCCACCGACGTATAGCTTGCCATTGACCGTCAGCGTGGAGCCAGTCATGTCTATGGCTTCAGTCGTGTAAAACTCTGCGCTTTCAGCAATGGCGAGGTCGCCTTGCAGCACCACTGTACCGCCATAATTGTACACCTTGAAATCCGACAGTTCCACAACGTTGTATTCCAAAGCACCTCCGGCAAGCACATATATGCTTCCGCCACCGGAGCAAGCACCATTAACCACGACCTTACCACCGTTAAGCACATAGATGGTAGAAGACGTGGAGAGGCCTCTCTCACCAATAGTAGCTATTCCACCCTCACCTATCGCCGTAGATTTGGCCAAACTGTTAAGCGGCATGGAATAGTTCGTGATGGGTGTACCTGCAGCATCAATCACCTCCTGAGTCGGCTCCACAGGAATGTCGAGTTTGCAGGCATCGTTCCCTTCAAAGTCGAAAACCGCGCCACGCTTTAAAAATGCAGCGCGTGTCTGCGCAGGTGCACTACCAATGGTAAGCGAAGTGTTGTTGGTGAAATTCACCGTCCCACTCTCCAAAGTTTCTCCCGAAGGCGGAGATACCGTCGTCCCCCCTCCGGTAGGCAGCTCGTCAGTCGAACATGCGGCCAAGAGAGCTGCGCAACAGCATAAAATTACCTTTTTCATAATCAGCTATTTTTAATATTAAAACTTTTTTCATTAATATTCCCAATGTTTCCCCTCTCCAACCACGGGGCTGTAAAAACCGTCTTCCTCGGCCAATCCGTCAGTCTCCTCCCTCCTTGCGCCAGAAGTATTGTTTCTGTGAACGGCTGTCGTGACTGATGTCATCAGTCCAATAACCTTTTTCCGACTCGTCGCCGTCCACCAGCCCGCGAATGATGTTGCTCCGTTCCACTTCTTCTTTGTAGAGTTCCTCATAATCGCGGGTGTAGTCGGCGTGGGTCACCACATTGGTATCGAACTTCAACTTATAAACCCCGTTAGGCTTGATGTTGCCATAAATACGGATGGTGTGGTCCACATAACCGATGTTCTTCGCGCTCTCGTATTTGAAAAGCAACCTGACCTGCTTGCCCGGCAACAGCATGTGCGTGTCCAGTTCCGGAACAATACAGCCGCATGAGGTCTGTATGTCGCGGATGATGAGCGGCTGGTCGCCCGTGTTCTCCAACAGGAACGAGAGATTGAGAATCTCACCCGTCAGGATGGGATAGTAATGGCGCACGGAGTCGGGCACATGCACGGTCGTCATGCCGATGTTCTTCCGGCACGCCCCCAATGTGGCCATGCAGGCCAGCCCGCACACGCAAGCGGCCACCTTAACCCACATCCGTATCATACTATACCTCTTCATTTTTCCACTTCTTAAGTTCAACTCTCACTTCTTGCCATAAACGGCCACTTCATCGCATGCCAAGGTGGGACGTTTCTCTTCCTCGCGCTGGAACAAACGCAACTCCAACGGCCGGGACGGTGCCACCAAACTCACCTTGCAGGACACATCCCGTCGGACAAACGCCCCGTCCTCAGCGGGCACATCCACTGCACCCACGCACCGCCCCTCCTGCCATGCTTCCACCCTCCGGGGCAAATAGATGCGCCAGCGCGGCACGTTGAGGAATGACAGCGAAAGCACATCGCCGGAACGCACCTGTCCCGCAGGCAACCGCCACACAACCTCCTCGGGCGAAGCAATGACCCATCCCGTGTGATAATCGGTGGGAAGGGCGCATTCGCCATCGGTGAGCGGCGAAAGGTCGGCGTATGCCCCGTCGGGACGACTCACCGACTCGACGGCCATACCCCGCAAACGGTTACGGGCAGCCACACGATTGCCGGCCATCAGTATATCCCAATCCTTTATATATCGCTCCAATGCGCCTTCGGCCTCTCGATAGGCGGCCATGTCGGCGAAAGCCGTATAACCACGCAACCCCTCCAGGCAACGCCGGGCTTCCTGTTCCGTGTAACCGCCACCGGGACGGCGAAGCAGTTCCAACCGCGTGAACCACGAGGCGGTAAGCATCTTGTTGAGCCGGGCGCGCTCTGTCTCACCTGCAGACTTTGCCCTACGGTCGAGCGAATCGCAAAACGCGACATATTCATCAGGCACAAGCCATGCCTTTACCGCATCACCGATGCCGCCGTAGAACGGCAACAATTCACGGTTGCGAGCCACATCGTCCTCCCATTTACGGTAAGCCGGAGCCAGTACGGACGCGGTGACCGGGTAATATCTCGCAAAGCAACTGTCCACATAATCCGCCACCGGAAGTTCCGGGCGCACCAGCATGGCGGCCACGGCCGCCGTCTGCACATCGTCGAACGGGGCGTAAGAAGGCGAACTCCCGTTGAAAAACACACCTCTCACCCCGATGGATTGGAAAAAGGCGAGCCTTTGCTGCAACAAACGCAAGCAAGGATAAGGCGTCAGGTAGTCATCGAAATTGCGTATGTAGTCCCACACATAGACCCGTCCCGACACCTGCCGCCAACGGTTCACTAATGCGGCAAACTTCTTCGTGGCCGGACGGGATTCGAACTTCTCCCGCATGGGCACACTGATGGCACTGACCAACACACCCACATTGGACGGCAAAGGAGCAGCGGGCGGCTCAACCGTAGTCATATAGGACGAAGTGAAAAACAAATCGTCCGGATAGCGTCCGGCCAACCGGCGCAACAACACACTGACAGCCGGGGTGGCCGAACCGGGCGTGTTACCGGCCTTCACACAGGCCGGGCACTGGCAAACAAGGCCATTGTCATTGGGCATGATGACGAAACGGCTGGTTTCGCTACTACTCCTGTGATCCTTGACAAAACGGGACACTGCCTCGAACAACGCATTGGAGGAGAAACAGAACTGCTCGCCGGTGCGCTCATCGTCCACCAAAGCGCGCGCCTCATCGGGCACACGGCCATCACCGAACACCCGCCGCAGGTTGTGCCCCCACAAAGCCCAATCGTAGTCCACATTATGCGAAGCCATGACAGGCATCAACTCCGGGTCGGAATTGGACGGCGTGTAAATGCCGCGGTATTCGAAAGCAAAATCTCCGCAGTCGCCTTCCATCGACACGAACGCCGGCGGCAAGTCGGCCACGTCCAGCCCCTGTCCCGCACGGGAAGAAAGGAACTGATAAAGGAGCCACAACATCTTGTCCGCATCGCGCGCAGAGAGATGCAGAATCTCCCCTTTGCGCTCCACCACGAAATCATGAGAAAGGGACGCATCGACATGCACCCGGACCTCCAGCCCGCGGCGGTGAGAAACCGCCATATCGGTTTTGGCAGAACGCCGCACGATTTGCCCGGACAGGTATTCCGCCCAACGGACATCCTCGGAATTGCCCTCATCCACCGGCGCAATGACATAACCGTCCCCCACCGGGCTTTTCCGCTCGGCAGCACAACCGCAACACAAGGCCACTGCAAGGCAAAACGCTACGATTTTAGGTGATAGGTATCGGTCAAAAATGTACATATAGCTGCAAATGGATGTTATACAAATTCCGGTATCGCGTAGTAATCGTCTCAGAATAGTTCATCAGCTCTCCATCACGATTATTCAGCTGACTGTAGAACGTGTTCCACGTGCCCATCAGACCAGCCGAGAGGTGCTTGTTGATCATATAGATGCCGCCCAAGCCTACAGAAGTGTTCAGCTTGTCAAAAGTGCCAGGCATGGCATTGTCTATTATGTTAGCTTCGGGCGCCGTTCCGGCACTGCCCGTGACAATGATGCTGGTGCGCCCGTCGTTCAACGGATAATACTTGAACTGTACCGCAGCATTGACATAAACATCGGACGAAGCAAAGAACCCGTCCACCTTTCCGCCCAAGGATATGTGCTCCCAATATTTTGTGGACCCCACGCCGACGCTAAAGAAATTGGCCTTGTATTCATCCCACCCGTCGAATGTCCAGGCACCTTCGCCTATCTCGGGAACATAGTCCCAACGATAAGCCTTGGAATAGGTGCTGATGCGCCGGTATCCCGCGTGTACGTCAAGCGAGACATCCCGGTCGAAATAGTGCTCCAGCTTGGCTTCGGCCATGACATCCGGGAAATATTTCGACGCGACTCCGCCCGTGAGCGAAAGGCTCCACTTGGAAGAAATCGCATGCGTCCACGATGCCTGCATTTGGACACCTACACCTCCGGGCACTTGGTCTTCGGGGTCTTCGCCTGCGGCACTGCCATCGCGCCCGGCATAATTAAACCGTGCGGAAAGAAGGTCGTCGTTCTTCAGCTTCCGCGTATAGGACAACGTGGCCACGGACGTGAGCACATCGGCCTCGCCATAGCGTCCTTGCAGGTATTCCGCCGAAATTTCATTTTTGAAAGAACGGCTCTCCAACCCATCCAAATGACGCTTGAAAGACGCGGCCTCTTCTGCTCCCGGCGTGTATTTGAGCTGGTAATGATAAGCCGAATCATACTCATGCATGGACTCGTAAGCAACCCCCTTGGCCATCAGCAAAGCCTCGTTTCCGGCATCAAACGCCAACGCACTATCGACCACGGCAAGAGCCGAATCGGGCTGGTGCTCCTTAATGAGCCGGTAAGCCAACAACTCGCTGTTTTCCGCGTACGCCCCAACGATGCCTTCATTATGCGGATATTTTTCAAGCCACGGATGGAGCATGTCCACCACGCGCTCATATTCCCCGTTTCGGCTGTAGGACACGGCCTTCTTCACAATAAAGTCAGTACGGTCGGGATAGATGGAACGAGCCAGGTCCACGTAATAATCGTAAG
This sequence comes from uncultured Paraprevotella sp., assembly GCA_944319925.1. Taxonomy (GTDB): domain Bacteria; phylum Bacteroidota; class Bacteroidia; order Bacteroidales; family Bacteroidaceae; genus Paraprevotella. The sequence goes on along the minus strand of CALUFQ010000012.1, from coordinate 58,977 downwards.
TGTCGTGACGCCCCAACAAGTCGGACATGCCAATGGCATACTGCAACCCCTCTACACTCGACGGGTTGTGGGCCAACAGACGTGAACTCTCGGAAAGAGCCAGGAAGGATGCCCCGTCTTCGATAAGCCCCTTGATGTAGGGCACCGCTATTTCCTCATAGGCCGACACATAGACCGGGCGCAATTCCATGTCTATTGAATCGGACATAAGGGAATCGAGCATGTCCAACGCCTCCATGGCATGACCTTGGCGATTCAAAATGTCGGATTTCCGAATAAAATAATCCATGTCATTTGGATCTACGGCATACATGCTGTCCAATGCGGCAAGTGCCTCGTCGTAGCGGCGCATCTCGTAGTAGCATGCATACTCCCTATTAAGGGCCGAAGCCGTAATGTCCGGGTCATAGCTGTGGCGGGCCGCAGCCTTCACGTAAGGCAATGCCTCGGAATAAAGCCCGTCGGAGATGAGGTTTCCGGCCTGCTGCAACCTGTTCAATGCCAATTCATCCGCAACGTCCGTATTGGTCGAGTCAATGGCGGCAAGGGTGTTGAGCAAGGAATAAGCCTTGTTGACGTTGCCCATGCGCTTATAGACCATATATTCCTTATATAATAAGGATGGCGTTTCGCCCCTCCGCCGTTTGGCCTCGGCCAAATAATAGAGGGCATCCTCGTTGTAGCCGCGCGTGATGGAAGTGTTGAGCATATAATCGAGCGCCTCGCTGCTGCCCGTGTTGGCATAGAGCTGGCCGTGGAGCACGTAGGGATCGTTCATCTTGGCGGCATTGGCAGCTTCGGCCAACAAATGGTTGTAAAAACGAGCCAGCGTCGCACTGCGGTTATAACGCATGCGGGATTTCACGAAAGCCAAAGCCTCCTGGTAACGTCCCTCACTGCCCAAAATAGATGCCTTCTTGACAATCAGCTGCGAACTGCGCGGCATGTTCGATGCCCCGCGCCCGGCAACCTCCAATGCTTCCTCGACATTACCTTCCTGCAACAGCAGGTTGGACAACAGGAGATAGTATTCCTCATTGTCGGGCATGACTTCCGTCAAGTCATACAACGAAGCGATAACGGCATTGCGGTTGCCCGCCTTCCGCTCGCGCAGGAACTTCTCTTCAAGGCTACCCGCATAATCGCGTTGCACGGTGGAGTCGTTGGGATAAATCTGATGAAGCCGCTTCAGAAGCCTGTCGGCCTCCACATGGTTGCCCTGCAAGCGGAAAATACCGATTTTCTTGCGCCACAGCCCCCGCCAATAAGGATTGATTTCGAGCAACTCGTTGATATAGCAAATGGCAGAGGAATAGTTTTCGGTCTCCTCCTCCACTTTGACAAGCAGTTGCTTGGCCGTCACATTCTCCGGGTTGTCGCGGCAAGCCACGATGAGGTAATAACGGGCATTGTCGTAATCCTTGTGATGGTAATAATACTGCCCGTTGAGTTCGTTCAGTTCATTGGTCTTCGTATAATAGCGCAGGCCTTCGTCAAGCAAGCGCTTGCCTTCCTCCCACTGGCCCTGTTTGAACATGGCACGGACATTGACCGCATAATAATCGGGACTCTTGATGTCTTCCGAGAACAGGCCATTGACGGCATACACGCCGGAGACGAAGAGAATCAGGATTACCCATGATAACAAACAACCCCACTTCTTCATGACCCACCTCCTTTCATGTCAACCACCCCACGAGCAGAAGCAGCTGTGGCCACACTGACCTTAGCCGTGTTGTCCTTGTTCTCATCAGAGAATCCCTTACGGCTCATCGTACCCCAAACGGCTTGTTTGTTGAACAAATAGTTCCAATAACCGTTGAGAGAAAAGATCACCGTGAGCGGATGATAAAGGAAAGGTTCCAACAAGGCCGCCCCGACCACCCAAAAATATGACCTCATCTTACGGAACGAGCCGCCCAAAGTGTAGTCGTTGAACATCACCACGAGCGACAGGACGAAACAGAACGTGTAAAGGCCAAGGAAAATGACCAATGCCGACTCCCAATTGACAGCCCCGGTAAGTGCCTGGTAAATAAGAACCAGGAAACCGACAAACTCAATGATGGGGGCCAAAAACTCGAAGATAAACACGTAGGGCAACGTGACCAATCCCAATTGCTTGTACTTGCGGTTGAAAAGGAAACGCCGATGGTTCACGAATGTTTGGATGAGACCGCGACCCCAACGCACGCGCTGGCGATAGAGCACCTTGATGTTGGGCGGCACCTCCGTCCAACAGGCCACGGCGGGTACCTGCACAATGCGGTATTTGCGGTTGAAATCACAGCAATAGCCTACCATGCGGATAATCATATCCATATCCTCTGCAAAGGAATCACCGCTGTATCCACCTGCCGACATGACCACCTTCTTGTCAAAAAGCCCGTAACCACCAGACACATTAGGCATGGCATTGATGGCAGACCAACCCATCTTGCCGACCAAGAAGGAACGCATGTACTCCAACGTCTGGAACAAGGCACAAGGCTTATGGGGCGGCCGCTGTTCCACCATCTGCCCTTTTTCCACCTTACACCCGTTGGAAGCAGCCATAATTCCACTCACGGCAATCACTTGGTCATCCTGGAGGATGGGAATGATACACTGCGAGATGGCATCGCGCGCCAAAATGCAGTCCACGTCGGTGTTGATGAAATAAGGATAAGACGAGGCGTTCAGTCCCGCATTGACGGCATCGGCCTTCGTTCCGCCGTTTTCCTTGTCCACCACGATGAGACGATAGAATTCCGGATTGGTGGACTTGAACAAACGCCGATAGGGCTTGGTGCGAATGTATTCCACATAGGCAAAAGGCACCTCCACGAGCGCAAATTTCTCAATAAGCAAATCGAGCGTCTTGTCCGTACTACCGTCGTTGACGATAATGACCTCGAAAGTGGGATAATCCTGTCCGAGCAAGGAATTGACATTATCCACAATGGTACGTTCCTCGTTATAAGCCGGTGCAATGATGGACACACCGGGCGTATAAGGGCTCTTGTCGATGATTTGCTTGATATAAAGGCTTAAAGAACCGCGTTTCTTACGGAAAATGCTGATTTCGGCTAACCACATGAGGATGACGTATGAGATGATCAGCCCCATGCTGTAGAAGAACACCACATAACCGTAGAAATAAAATAGCAAGTCCTTTATCATATCAATCCTCCTCGTAATTAATTATAGGACTCTCCACATGCTTGAACAAGATTGCGTCGCTTGCGGGGGCGGTGGCTTTCAGCATCTCGAACGTGCTGCGCCCACGGACACCATAAAGGTACAGGCAACGCAAGGCCGTGCGCTTAGTGAACTGGGACACGCCGCTCTTGTACGTGTCGCGGAAAAACGTCACACTGCGCCCGGAATTGATGGACAAAATGGAATTGAGGATTGTGCGGCGCACCGCTTCGGTCTGTTTGTAGAAGACCTTCTCCATGGCCTTCTCTGCCTCGGAGAACTTCCTGATACCCATGCTGACAAACGCGGCTTGCCGGTATATGAAATTGGGAGCCTCGAAGAAATCCATCAGGTAACGCATCTCCTGGTCTGTGCCCCAATAGGCAATTTCCTTCATCATAAAAGCTTTGATGCCCGGATTCTCCACACGCTGCAGGATGGGCACAAAAAGCGGCGTCGGACGTCCGCCTTCGCGCACCTTGCGGAAAATCTCATGCAACTCCATCATATCCCATTGAGAGAACAACACGCCCAGCTTGTTTTCCTCCTCGAAGAACACGTAGGGGTCGTCCACGCTCGTACACATATAATAAAGGCGCGAAGCCTTGCGCAACTCATCGTCCTTGTCGTTGACCAAACGGGTCACCAAGCCGTTGGGAAGTTGCATGTTGGTCAATCTCACCGCCTGTATCATTTGCAATTTCACCGCATGTTTACCATGCAGGAGCTGTCGCTCCACATAATCCGTGAACCCGACAAGGCGCATGGCGCGCTGGATGTTGGTCAGGTTAGGATCCTGGGTGTTGGTGAAAGTACTTGCCTCGATGAACACGGAAGACCATAGGCGCATCTCCCAATCCTTCCATTTGCGCTCCTTATAGTCCAAACGGCGTTTGATTTCCTCCGTCGGCAGGTTCTCGACTTCGGCATAACAAACGCCCTTCAGTTTCTCTAAATATTTCTCACGGATTTCCTCCAGCCTCTTCCGATTGCGGCGCCGGATATAAAAATCAATCATCATCACCGTCATGAGCACCAAAAAGGCGATGCAACAGAAAATGATGACCATATAGGCCACACGAACCACCCACGGATAGCCTGCAAAAAGATGCACAAAAAGATAATAGTAATAGCGCGGAACGTTCCATCCCCACAGCTGATAGGCTTCCGTAAGGGGTGACAACTCCGCACCTCCATACATCACCTGCTGTTCGGAAACGTCCGTAGATGCAGCTACGAGCACAAGGGTAACTGCCGCCATTACTGCCACAAGGGCCAGCACTTTTGCATTCAGTTTCATCCGTACAGTTTAGATCTCTATATATAATTGAACTCTATTCAGCGATACGCATGAGAGCCGCAAAAACGTCCATTCCATCGGAATACCTGACGTTTATAAAATTGCTGCAAAGTGCCAGCCCAGCCTAAAGAAGCGGGGGAAAAATGCGAATCAACAGCACAAAAATCAACAGCACATCCACCACATCTCTTGGCAAGAGAGATATTGGCAACTGCAAATGTAATAAAATCAGGAATATCCCACAAACTTTTCGCTATGTTTTTTTGTCTTTTACAACAATTCGCGAAATTTCAAAAACAACAAAACACTGAAATACAATATAATAAGCAAAGAATCCATCTCTTGCCAAGAGAGCCATCAATACATTCCAAAAACAAAAGGCGATTTCAGTTGACTGGACTTCACGTCAAGCCCAATTTCTCAAATCAATACAACCCATCAAAATCAAACGCAACCAGACAAAACACAGGGCACAACGCGTTGACTGCAAAATACAAAAACAAATGGGATTACAAAAAGGAGTACCTTTTCTCGCAAATGCAGTGCCAATCTGAATAACAGGAAAACCGCCGCATAAAAATAGAAATATTCGTGCCCTATTCCAATGCCCCATATTGTGGACAGTCTGAAAAGCCAATTGGAGAAACGATGCAAGGGTCTTTATGCCCCGATGCATATAACTGACTTCTTTGTACGATTTATAATCGTGCAGCGTGACGATTTATAATCGTACTGGCGGACGATTACTAATCGTACAAGCTAGTAGGCTATATGGCTTGCTTTTCTTAATTATAAAACATGTCAATGCAACCTAATTTTCAGGTTGACCCCATATTGTTTTGGCGCATCCCCATACCAATTGACAAAATGCAAAAGGGATGTGCCCAACCGACACATCCCTTTTGCATTTTATCGCTATTTTAAGCTAAAGTCAATCGTTCAGTTTTGCCTTGATGAACTCGCGGTTCAGGCGGGCGATGTTCGCAATGCTTTCGCTCTTCGGGCAAACAGCCTCGCAGGCACGGGTGTTCGTGCAGTTGCCGAAGCCCAGCTCGTCCATCTTGGCAATCATGGCCTTGGCACGGCGGGCAGCTTCAGGGCGGCCTTGCGGCAGAAGTGCCAACTGGCTCACCTTGGAAGACACGAACAACATGGCCGAACCATTCTTGCAGGCAGCCACACAAGCACCACAACCGATGCAAGTAGCGCAATCCATAGCCTCGTCGGCCTTTTCCTTCGGGATAAGGATGGCATTGGCATCTTGCGGCTGACCAGTGCGAACGGTCACGTAACCGCCAGCCTGGATAATCTTATCGAAAGCGGAACGGTCCACCATGCAGTCCTTAATCACGGGGAAACCGGCCGAACGCCACGGTTCTACCGTGATGGTGTCGCCATCATTGAAACGGCGCATATAGAGCTGGCAAGTCGTAGCCCCGCGCTCCGTCTTTCCATGCGGCGTGCCGTTGATATACAACGAACACATACCGCAGATGCCTTCACGGCAGTCGTGATCGAAAACAAACGGCTCTTTACCCTCCTCAATGAGTTGCTCGTTCAAAATGTCCAGCATCTCCAAGAAAGAGGTATCGCCCGGGATGTCCTTCATCTCACGCTCGTCAAAATGGCCTTTATCCTTCGGTCCGTTCTGGCGCCAAAATCTAAGCTTAAATGAAATATTTTTCTCCATTGTTATTGTCTTTTATTTATCGTTGAACAAACCGTTTATTAGCTCTTGTAGTTACGCGTCTGCACCTTAATGGCTTCGTAAACCAACGGCTCCTTGTAAAGCACGGGAGCCACGTCGTCCGAACCTTGGTATTCCCAGCAAGACACATAGAAATAATTCTCGTCATCGCGTTTGGCCTCGCCCTCCTCAGTCTGGTACTCCTCGCGGAAGTGTCCGCCGCAGGATTCGTTGCGGTTCAACGCATCGTAAGCAATCAACTCACCCATCGTGATGAAGTCGTTCAGGCGCCAAGCTTTCTCCAGTTCGACGTTCACGCCTTCGGTAGTACCCGGAATGAAAAGGTTTGTCTCGAACTCCTTGCGGATTTCCTTCAACAGCTTCAGTGCCTTCTTCAAGCCTTCTTCCGTGCGGCCCATGCCGACATACTCCCACATGATGTGTCCCAGTTTCTTGTGGATGGAGTCCACGGATTCCTTACCTTTGATGTTCATCAGATGGTTGATGCGGTCGCGCACTTCCTTCTCGGCTTGCTCGAATTCCGGCAGGTCGGTGGAGAAACGCGGCACGGTGATTTGGTCGGCCAAATAATTTTGGATAGTATAAGGCAGGACGAAATAGCCATCGGCCAAACCCTGCATCAGGGCAGAAGCACCCAAACGGTTAGCACCATGGTCGGAGAAGTTGCATTCGCCGATAGCGAACAACCCCTTGATGGAAGTCTGAAGCTCGTAGTCCACCCAAATGCCGCCCATGGTGTAGTGGATGGCCGGATAAATCATCATCGGGTTATAGTACTTCACGCCGTTGATTTCATTGGCCAGCTTGCCGGGGTTCACGTCCGTAATCTCCTCATACATGTCGAAGAGGTTGCCATAACGCTGCAGCACCTGGTCGATGCCCAAACGCTCGATGCTTTCGGAGAAATCCAAGAACACGGCCAAGCCCGTGTTGTTCACGCCGAAGCCTTTGTCGCAACGTTCTTTGGCGGCACGTGAAGCCACGTCGCGCGGCACAAGGTTACCGAATGCCGGGTAACGACGTTCCAAATAGTAGTCGCGGTCTTCCTCCGGAATGTCACTGCCCTTCTTCGTGCCGGCCTGCAATGCCTTGGCATCTTCCAGTTTTTTCGGCACCCAGATGCGGCCGTCGTTACGCAACGACTCGGACATCAACGTCAGCTTTGACTGCTTGTCACCGTGTACGGGAATACATGTCGGGTGAATCTGCACATAAGCCGGGTTGGCGAAATAAGCACCCTTGCGGTAGCACTGCATGGCTGCCGAGCAGTTGCAGCCCATAGCGTTTGTGGAAAGGAAATACGTATTGCCGTATCCGCCCGTAGCGATAACCACGGCATGTGCAGCAAAACGCTCCAATTTACCGGTAACCAAGTTGCGGGCGATGATACCGCGGGCGCGGCCGTCGATGATGACCAAATCCATCATCTCATAACGAGTGAAGAGCTTCACCGTGCCGGCGTTCACTTGGCAACTCAAAGCCGAATAAGCACCCAGCAGCAGTTGCTGTCCGGTCTGCCCTTTGGCATAGAACGTACGGGACACCTGCGCACCACCGAAAGAACGGTTGGCCAACATGCCGCCGTATTCACGGGCAAACGGCACACCTTGTGCCACACACTGGTCGATGATGTTGTTAGAAACCTCCGCCAAACGATACACGTTGGCTTCGCGGGCACGATAGTCGCCACCCTTCACGGTGTCGTAGAACAAACGATACACGGAGTCACCGTCGTTTTGGTAGTTCTTGGCTGCATTGATACCGCCTTGTGCGGCGATAGAATGTGCGCGGCGCGGAGAATCCTGAATGCAGAAGTTAAACACCTTGAAGCCCATTTCACCGAGAGAAGCCGCAGCCGAAGCACCAGCCAAACCCGTGCCCACCACGATAATGTCCAAACGACGTTTGTTAGCCGGATTCACTAATTTCTGATGTGCCTTGTAATTGGTCCATTTCTCCGCCACCGGCCCTTCCGGAATTTTGGAATCTATAATCTTTGTCATAGTTCGTATTCTATTTAATGATTCATTGTTTTAATTAGATGCAAGAATTAGGCGGCACAAGTTCCCCCCATGCAATCGGGGCAGAATGAGAAAGCCAAAGCCACTACTAAAAACATCAGGATAACAATCGTGACATAAATGTTGCCGATTACCTTCCAACGATTGAACCAAACCTTGCCGTTCCAACCCAATGTCTGGATAGCACTCCAAAAACCGTGAGTCAGATGGAACCACAAAGCCAGCAGCCAAATCACATACAACACGGAATAAACCGGATTGCTGAAAGTCTCCACGATATAACCGAAGCCGTCAGTAGCCGCAAGGCCGCCCATGTAAGGGTCGCCCAGCAATTCGGCAAACATCATGTTATACCAGAAGTTGAACAAATGCAAGAGCAATCCCAACACCACGATGATACCCAGCACCAACATGTTCTGCGAAGCCCACTCCACCTTCTCGGGCTTGCACGTCACATCGTAACGGTTGCTGCCACGAGCCTTCCGGTTTTGAATCGTCAGCCAAAAAGCATAAACGATGTGAATGACGACCAATGCGGCAAGCACGAGCGTAGCTGCTACGGCATACCAATTGGATCCGAGGAATTCACAAATCATGTTATAGCCTTCTGCCGAAAACAGAGCCACAACGTTCATTGACGCATGGAACGTCAAGAACAGGACAAGCGCAATACCGGTGACCGACATCACGACTTTCCTACCAATAGATGAATCACATAACCACATAAATTGTTGAATTTAAAATATTTAATAAATAATTTAAAGAAATTCCTTGTTGAACACTCCCCTATAGGATTCTGCAAAATTAGTCTAAATCCTGAATAACACCAAGAAAACCTTAAATTATATTCCTAAAAATCACTACTTTTGTAACCATAAAAAAGGTGAAAATGAAGTTTGACTACGATGTGATTGTTATCGGAGGCGGCCATGCAGGCTGTGAAGCGGCAGCAGCGGCTGCCAACATGGGCGCGCAAACATGTCTCATTACCATGGACATGAACAAAATCGGCCAAATGAGCTGCAATCCCGCAGTAGGCGGAATCGCCAAAGGACAGATTGTGCGCGAAATTGACGCTTTGGGTGGCTATATGGGAATGGTGACCGACCGCACCGCCATACAATTCCGCATGCTCAACCGTTCGAAAGGGCCGGCCATGTGGAGCCCGCGCGCCCAATGCGACCGGGGCAAATTCATTTGGGCTTGGAGGGAAGTCTTGGAAAATGTCCCCAACCTACACATCTGGCAGGACCAAGTGAAAGAACTAATCGTGAAAGACAAACAAGCCACAGGAGTAAAGACCTATTTCGACATCGAAATCAAAGCCCGGTGCGTCATCCTCACCGCAGGCACGTTCCTGAACGGACTGATGCACATTGGACACACCAAACTCCACGGAGGGAGAATTGCAGAACCGGCTTCCTATCATCTGACAGAGTCCATCGCGCAACATGGCATACAATATGGAAGGATGAAAACCGGCACACCAGTGCGCATCGACGGAAGAAGCATACACTTCGAAGACTTGGAAATACAAGAGGGAGAAAACGACTACCACAAATTCTCGTTCATGGGCGAAGGCCGCAAGCTGAAACAGCTCCCTTGCTGGACTTGTTTCACCAACCCTGAAGTGCATGAAATCCTTCGGGGCGGGCTTCCGGATTCTCCGCTCTACAACGGGCAAATCCAAAGCATCGGCCCACGATATTGCCCAAGCATCGAAACCAAGCTGGTCACCTTCCCCGAACGCGACCAACACCAGCTCTTTTTGGAACCCGAAGGCGAAAACACACAAGAATACTACTTGAACGGTTTTTCGTCCAGCCTTCCGCTCTTCGTCCAATTGGAAGCCCTGAAAAAAATCCCGGCTTTCCGGGATTTGTCCGCATACCGACCCGGCTACGCCATCGAATACGATTTCTTTGACCCGACACAACTGAAACACACGCTGGAATCGAAAATTATATCCGGCCTTTTCATGGCCGGACAGGTAAACGGCACGACAGGATACGAGGAAGCCGGCGGGCAAGGAATAGTGGCCGGCATCAACGCGGCCTTGAAATGCCACGGGGGCGAGCCTTTCGTCATGCACCGCGATGAATCCTATATTGGCGTACTCATTGATGATTTGGTTACGAAAGGCGTGGACGAGCCCTATCGCATGTTCACGTCGCGAGCCGAATACCGCATCCTGCTCCGGCAAGACGATGCCGATGCCCGGCTCACGGAACGCGCATACGACATCGGGCTGGCCAGCAAAGCGCGCCACGCACATTGGCTCGCAAAAAAGGAACATATCGAAAACATCGTGAACTTCTGCGAGAATTTCTCGCTGAAACCAGCCCTCATCAATCCGGCTCTCGAAAGTCTTGGCACGACCCCGCTGAAATACGGTTGTAAACTGTTCGAGCTTATCAACCGTCCGCAAATCACGCTGAAGAACATTGCAGAACATATCAGGCCGCTAAAATCGCTGCTTGACGGGATTTCCGACCGGAAAGACGAGATTATTGAAGCGGCCGAAGTGCGAATAAAATACCATGGCTACATTGCCCGCGAAAGAATCATTGCAGACAAAATGCAGCGGCTGGAAAACATCAAAATCAAAGGTAAATTTGACTATGCGAACCTGAACTCCCTGTCCACCGAAGCGCGGCAGAAGCTGACAAAAATCGACCCGGAAACGCTGGCCCAAGCCGGACGCATTCCCGGCGTTTCTCCTAGCGACATCAACGTGCTGCTGGTCTTGCTTGGTAGGTAAACAGCAACCCACGTTTCACGTGAAACAAAACTTAAATTAAATCACATTAAAATACTGGTTATGAACAACCCAACTTTATTGAAAAATCTGAGAAACATTCCCGACTTCCCCATCCCGGGAATACAGTTCAAGGACGTGACGACACTCTTCAAAAGTCCCAAGTGCATGAAGATTATGCTCAACGAGCTCTATGAGATTTACAAAGACAAAGGCATCACAAAAGTGGTCGGCATAGAGTCCCGGGGATTCGTGCTGGGCGCAGCCCTGGCCGTCAAGCTCGGAGCCGGGTTCGTCATGTGCAGGAAACCCGGAAAACTTCCCGCCGAGACTTTGCAAGAAAGCTATATGAAAGAATACGGGAAGGACACCATCGAAATCCACAAAGACGCCATTGAAGAAAAAGACGTGGTGCTCATCCACGACGATCTGCTGGCCACCGGAGGCTCCATGAAGGCTGCCTACAACCTTGTGAAACGGTTCAACCCACAACATATTTATATCAACTTCATCATCGAACTGACAGGCGAGGGACTGAACGGAAGGGAAGTGTTCGACCCCGACACGGAAATCAGTACGCTTCTCCGCATATAAGGCCAAAGGTTTCCGCCAAACGAACATTTGCACAAGACATTGTTCCCCCGCCAACGGGGGAACTTTCTTTTAAACCGTTTCCTTTCATAATTATCATCGCAACAATGACCACGGAAGAAAAAGAACAACTTGACACCTATTTAAAGGGCATCGTGCTGAACCTGCCCGATAGTCCCGGATGCTACCAATACTTGAACGAAGAAAAAGAAATCATCTATGTCGGCAAGGCCAAGAATCTGAAACGCCGGGTCTATTCCTACTTCAGCAAAGACCACCAAAGCCGCAAGACGGCCATGCTCGTCAGCAAAATCAGGGACATCAAGTATATTGTGGTGAACACGGAAGAAGACGCGCTGCTGCTGGAAAACAACCTCATCAAGCGTTACAAGCCGCGCTACAACGTATTGCTGAAAGACGACAAGACCTATCCGTCCATCTGCGTGACCAACGAATATTTCCCGCGCATCTTCAAAACGCGGAACATCGTGCGCAACGGCGCCACATACTTCGGTCCTTACAGCCACATACCGACCCTGAACGCCTTGCTTGAACTCATCAAGAACCTCTATCCCCTGCGCACCTGCCACCTTCCGCTATCGGCAGAAGGCATACGCGCGGGAAAATACAATGTCTGCCTGGAATACCACATCAAAAACTGCAAAGGGCCATGTATCGGCGCACAAAGCCGGGAAGACTACCTGCAAGCCATCCAGGAAGCCAAGGAAATTCTGAAAGGAAACACGGCAGAAATCAGCCGGAACATGCTAAAGGAAATGCAGGCCCTCGCCTCGGAAATGCGCTTCGAGGAAGCACAATCCATCAAGCGGAAATATGAGCTGCTGGAAAGCTACCGCAGCAAGAGTGAAGTGGTGAGCAACGTGCTCCACAACATCGACGTGTTTGCCATAGAAGACGACGAGCAATCAGCCTACGTGAACTATCTGCACGTGACCAACGGCAGCATCAACCAGGCCTTTACTTTTGAATATAAGAAGCGCATGAACGAGTCCACGGAAGACCTCCTGGCACTCGGCATCGCAGAAATGCGTGCACGCTACAAAAGCACGTCCAAGGAAATCATCGTGCCCTTCCCTCTCGGACTAGAAATGGAAGGCGTGTCGTTCACGATTCCGCAACGCGGAGACAAAAAGAAGTTGCTCGAACTATCCATCCTCAACGTAAAACAATACAAGCTCGACCGCCTCAAACAAGCCGAGAAACTTAACCCGGAACAGAAAAGCGTCCGCCTGATGAAAGAAATCCAGGATGCCCTCCACCTTGAACGGATGCCCTTGCACATTGAATGCTTCGACAACTCAAACATCTCAGGCACGAATGCCGTGGCCGCCTGCGTGGTCTTCAAGAAATGCAAACCCAGCAAACAAGACTATCGCAAATACAATATCAAGACGGTTTCCGGCCCGGATGATTACGCTTCCATGAAGGAAGTCGTGAGGCGACGCTACACCCGCGCCATCGAAGAACAAGGCGAACTTCCCGACCTCATCATCACCGATGGCGGACGCGGACAAATGGAAGTTGTGCGCGAGGTAGTGGAAGACGAACTGCACCTGCACATCCCCATCGCAGGACTAGCCAAAGACGACCGCCACCGAACCAACGAACTGCTGTTCGGCTTCCCCCCCATCGTCATCGGCATGAAGACGGACAGCCCTGTTTTCCGACTCATGACGCAAATACAAGACGAAGTGCATCGCTTCGCCATCACATTCCATCGCGAGAAACGCAGCAAACATCAGACCGCATCCGCACTGGATAGCATCAAAGGCATCGGGGAGAAGACTAAAACACTGTTGCTCAGGAAATTCAAGAGCGTGAAGCGCATCCGTGAGGCATCGTTTGAAGAACTCTCCGCCGAAATCGGCCCTGCAAAAGCCCAAATCATCCAAGAAAACCTGAGGAAAGAGGAGCTGCCCACAGTTTCAGAGCCTGAAACACCCAGTTTCAAAGCCTGAAACACCCAGTTCCAAAGTCTGGAACACCTAGTTTCAAGGCCTGAAACTCTCAGTTTCAAACGTCTGGAACGCCCTGTTTCAAGTGCCTGAAACTTTACGGACTGCTTCATGCCGTACGCAGCCTTCACGCCCCTTGAAAAATCAGCCTCCTGCAAGGAAGAAATCCGCCTGCTTTTGCGTATCTTTGCAGGCGTGACAACTCAAATCCCCAAAAGAATGGAACATAAAAAACCACCCGCAAACGGACGGATTCTGTCCGTTGACGCGCTCCGGGGCTTTGCCGTGATGGGCATCGTCCTGCTGCACAACATCGAGCACTTCAACTTCTACTCCTTTCCCGAAGCCGCCTCTCCCCTGCTGGCCAACCTGAACCAACACCTTTGGGATTTGCTGTTCTTCCTTTTCTCCGGAAAGGCATACGCCATCTTCGCCCTTCTTTTCGGCTTCACATTCTACCTGCAAAGCCACAACTGCGAGAAACGGGGCACAGATTTCCGTAACCGCTACATGTGGCGGCTCGTGCTGCTCCTAGGCTTCGGATTCATCAACGCCAGCTTCTTCCCTGGCGAAATCCTGGTGCTCTATGCCCTTCTTGGTTTCGTCTTGATACCCGTGCGCCACTTGTCGGACAAGACTGTGGCCTGGATAGCCGTCTTCCTCATGCTACAGCCATTGGAATGGGGCAAAGTTGCCTATGCACTCATACATTCTGAAGCCAATCCGCAACAGATGATATTCTCGCTCGCAGACGTCTATCCCCAACTCGGCGGAAGCTCCTTCTGGGAGATGGTGAAAGTGAACTTCGTGACCGGACAACTCGCCAGCCTGAACTGGGCATGGTGCTATGGCCGCGTGTTCCAAACCGCCTCTCTCTTCATGTTCGGCATGCTCTTGGGCCGGAAAGGGCTGTTCTGCCCCACGGACGGAAACCACGCACAAGTGACACGCTTTTGGCTGCACACCTGCCTCTATGCCCTGCCCTGCGCCGTCCTCCTCTATTTCCTGAAAGATTTCATCTACACCCAAATCAAGAACCCATTCTTGGAAGCCACGATGCAAACCATCTGGAATTCATGGTATAACCTGGCCTTCATGCTCGTCATCGTCAGCGGCTTCCTCTTGCTCTATTGGGCAAACAAAGGAAAGGTCATGCAGCTGCTTGTCCCCTACGGGAAGATGAGCCTGACAGACTATGTGACGCAATCCATCGTCGGTAGCTTCCTCTACTTCGGCTACGGCCTGGAGCTGCACCGCCACCTCGGCACCACGGCCAGCCTCCTGATGGGCATCGCCTTCTTCCTCCTCCAGCTGCTCTTCGCCCACTGGTGGTTCCGCCACTTCAGGCGCGGCCCGCTGGAGACCATCTGGCACCGCCTGACGTGGATGGGCGCAAAAAAAGCATAAAACGCGCCCTAAACACAAAAAAACTCCGTAAATTTGCCTAAAACAAGTGCGTATAAACAAATATGAGAATCGTAATACAACGGGTCGCACACGCCTCGGTGACGATTGACGGACAGCGCAAGGCTTCCATCGGACAGGGGATGCTCGTCCTCCTCGGCATTGAGGAAGCGGACGGGGAGGAAGACATCGACTGGCTCTGCAAGAAAACCGCCGCCCTGCGCATCTTCGACGATGAAAACGGGGTGATGAACCGCAGCATCCTTGACGCGGGCGGCGACATCCTCGTGGTGAGCCAGTTCACCCTGATGGCCTCGTACAAAAAGGGCAACCGCCCCTCTTACATCCGCGCCGCCGGCCATGCCACGGCCGTCCCCCTCTACGAAAGTTTCTGCCGCAAGATGGGCGAAGCCTTGGGCCGCCCCGTGCAGACGGGCGAGTTCGGGGCGGACATGAAGGTGGAGCTGCTCAACGACGGCCCTGTCACCATCTGCATGGACACGAAAAACAAAGAATAAAAGAACGAAACATGACCATCAAAGAAGCACAAGAACAGGTGGACCGGTGGATACGCACCGTGGGTGTGCGCTACTTCAGCGAACTGACCAACATGGCCTGCCTCACGGAAGAGGTGGGCGAACTGGCCCGCGTCATCGCCCGCAAGTATGGCGACCAATCGTTCAAGGAAGGCGAGAACTGCAACTTGGAAGAAGAGATGGCCGACGTGCTGTGGGTGCTCATCTGCCTGGCCAACCAGACGGGAGTGGACCTGACGGAAGCCCTGCAAAAGAGTTTCGAGAAGAAGAACCAAAGAGACAAGGAACGACATATCAACAACCCCAAACTGCATTGAATATGAGCGAACACACACATCACCATGAGCCTGAGGTGAGCAAGTACGAACAGGCATTGAGAAAATACAACCTCGACCTCAACGACGAGGAAGTGAAGGAAGCCGTGGCGAAAATCATCGCCGAAAAGGTGCCCGAGAACGACACGCCGGAAGTGAAACGCTTCCTGATGGGTAGCGTGGAACTGACCTCGCTGAACACCACGGACAGCGAAGAAAGCATCTTGCGCTTCACGGAGCGCGTGAATGACTTCGAGGCCACCTATCCCGACCTGCCACACGTGGCCACCATCTGCGTCTATCCTTGCTTTGCGCAAATCGTCAGCCAGTCGCTCGAAGTGGAGGGCGTGGAGGTGGCCTGCGTCTCGGGCAGTTTCCCCTCTTCCCAGGCACTTATTGAGGTCAAAATCGCTGAAACGGCCTTGGCCATCAAGGACGGTGCCACGGAAATCGACATCGTGATGTCAGTCGGCAAGTTCCTCAGCGGCGACTACGAGACGCTGTGCGACGAAATCGCCGAACTGAAGGCCGTCTGTGGCGAGCGCAAGATGAAAGTCATTCTCGAGACGGGCTGCCTGAAGACCGCCTCGAACATCAAAAAAGCCTCCCTGCTGGCCATGTACGCCGGGGCAGACTACATCAAGACCTCAACCGGAAAACTAGAGCCTGCTGCCACTCCTGAAGCCGCCTACGTCATGTGCCAAGCCATCAAGGAATACTACGACGAGACGGGCATACAAATCGGCTTCAAGCCCGCCGGAGGGATGCACACGGTGCATGACGCCATCGTGTACTACACCATCGTGAAAGAGGTGCTGGGCGAACGGTGGCTCACCAACCAGTGGCTGCGCCTCGGCACGAGCCGCCTGGCCAACCTGCTGCTGAGCGAAGTGACGGGACGGGACGTGAAGTTCTTCTGATTTTCCCAGCTTCCTGATAAAGACACATGCCCGCCATCAACGTCTTGGATAGGACTTTAATGGCGGGCATGATTATGCCTTGAACATCTCTTCCGCACTATCATACTGGTTCACACGTCCTTCCCTCACATCGTCTAGAGCCTTGTCCAACCCGTTTTTCTTCCGTCCCGCCTTTTTTGCGATGGAAACGCCGTCGAGGGCGTTCAGTATTTTCTTCAAGCTCGGAAGGATACTCCTATCTTCTATATTAATTATCAACTGTTCCATTTGCCCAATTCTTCTTCTTTCCACAAAAATACAAAGAAATACCGATTGGACAATACTCAAATCTCTTTTCTATGCCATTATCGGCAAGAAAATCACTATCTTTGCACTTAAAACATCAAGAATTTATGCCAATGGATTTTGTCTCAGTCAAAGAATATGCTGCGGCTCATGGGCTTGCAGAACGTACAATACGCAACTATTGCGTACAAGGAAAAATCCGTGGAGCCAAGCTTATCGGCAAGACTTGGAGCATACCGGCCGACGCGGCATTGCCACAACGGAAGAAAAGTTCCAACGGAACCTCTCCCCTTCTTGAAGCCTTGCGCAGGGAGAAAGAGGCGAAAATCAAGGGAGGCATTTACCACAGGACCCAAATCGACTTTACGTACAACTCGAACCATATCGAGGGCAGCCGCCTGACTCAGGAACAGACCCGCTATATCTATGAGACAAACACTATCGGAACCACCGAAGGCGGAATAAGGGTTGACGACATCATTGAAACGACCAACCATTTCCGTTGCATCGACTATATCATTGACCATGCGACCGCCCCCCTCTCCGAGAGCATGATCAAACAGTTGCATGGGTTGCTTAAGTCTGGGACTTCGGATGCGTCGAAGCCATGGTTTGTCGTTGGCGGATACAAGCGTCTGCCCAATGAAGTCGGGGGGCTTGAAACCGTTCCCCCTGAAACCGTAGGAGCGGCAATCCGCGCCTTACTGAAAGAATACAAGGCGAAAAAGACAGTGGACTTGGCGGACATCCTCGACTTCCACCAACGCTTCGAACTGATACATCCGTTTCAGGACGGCAACGGGCGTGTCGGAAGACTGGTTATGTTCAAAGAATGCCTGAAGAATGGCATCGTCCCCTTCATCATCACGGACGAACTGAAGATGTTTTATTACCGTGGCCTGCACGAATGGCCGCAAGTGCCAGGCTATCTGACGGACACATGTCTTACGGCGCAGGACAATTACAAACGCTTACTTGACTACTTTAGAATCAAATACTAGCTCTTGTTTTCCTTGCGGCTCGGCAAGCCCCATCGCCAAAGTTAGGAACAATGCCCTACGTATCATAAGAACACTACAGGCAGCTATCGCGACCGCGACTAGTTTCGTTACCAGTTTCTGTTGCTTCCCCCCCCCCAAAAAACTTGCAGAATTTGCCTCCATACAGAATAATTCACTATCTTTATCCTCAGCCAGCATCCTGATTGCTTGCATTTTGTGTTTAAACCCCATAAAGGCACAATTTGGTTTCGCCGGTCGCCTGATTTCCAATCATTTATATTTCGTCAAACCCACACAAATTTAAAATTCAAGTATGATGAATCGCACAAAGAAGGCACTTCTCTCATTGGCGTTGTTGGTTACACATTCGCTTGACGCAAAGATAGTCACATATCCTGCCGGAACAGGAGTGAAAACCTTAAATGATTTCTCCGTGGAAGTGTGCCAGGATGTCGGAGTGAATTTCAGAATCAGTTACAACCCGAAGTATTGTGTCTCTACAGGCAGGGGTATTCAGAATGTGCTCGTGAAAGATGTCACCTATAACGGCACGGGTGAGAACTTGTCAATCATTGCCGGATACGACGAGCATCACAAAATATCCGGTGTCAAGTTTGTAAACCTTGTAATCAATGGCCGAAAAATTACGGACGACATGCCCGGAAAACCCAAATGGTATAAGACAGGAGACATGGCCGGCATCTTCATCGGGGAACATGTGGAGGACGTAACTTTTGAATAGGAACGAAACAGGAGAGTGTGGCAAAATAAACTGTTCCGCCTTGTAGGGGAGGTGGCGCGAAACCACGGAGGGGTCTCACGTCCACAAAGACATACTTTATATGTGTGTCCGTGGGTGTAAAACCCCTCAGGCCCGTTGGGCCAGCTCCCCTACAAGGCGGAGCAGTTGCTTCTTGCAGGTTTTGCTACACCCTCTTTTTTGCCATAAAGACAGCAAATAAACCCGCACTGCGATAAATTTGGAATTTATAACTTATGAAAAAAATGAAGTAATTACGACACGCGCTTCAACACGAAATCTAGGTAAAGCGACAAGGCCTGGCACACGTCTTCCCGCCCGTCCGTGCCCAAAAGTCCGAGGGCGTGGCTGCGAATTTCATCCATCTTCCGCTGCGCATACTCAATGCCGCCCGCACGCTTCGTGAAATCCACCAAAGCCTTGATTTCATCCTCCGTGGCCTTTCCCGCACGGACGTTCAATGCCAATTCGCGCCATTCCTCCGCGCCGCGCTGCAACACGGCATGCACCACGGGCAGCGTCAGCTTGCCTTCCTTCATGTCGTTGCCCGTGGGCTTCCCCACTTCGGCATCGTAATAGTCGAACACATCGTCGCGGATTTGGAAACAAATGCCCACGTCGCGGCCGAAATCGCCTGACATGCGCACCTTTTCCTCCGATGCACCGGAAAGCAATGCGCCCACCTCGGCACACACGGCAAAAAGCGAAGCCGTCTTGCGGCGGATGACCTCGAAATACTGTTCCTCGCTGATTTCATCAGACTGCACGTTGGACAACTGTTGCAACTCGCCGTCCGAGAGCGTCTGCCCCAACCGGGCCACCAAGTCCACCACACGCAGACTCCCCGCCATGGCGGCATGCTTCAAGGAGGTGGAAAGCAAGTAATCGCCCACCAGCACGGCGGCCTTGTTGTCCAACAAGGCGTTCACCGACGACTGGCCGCGCCGCTCATTGCTCTCGTCCACCACATCGTCATGCACCAAGCTGGCCGTGTGCAACATTTCCAGGCTCACGGCGGCATGGAGCACGGCATCGTTGACTTCGCCATAACGTTTAGCGGCCAATAGCACCAAGATGGGACGCATTAGCTTCCCCCTACGGCCCATCACGTGCCGCAGGGCCGTCATCAAGATTGGATTCTGATGTTGCAAGGTAATACCGAAAAGCGATTCGAATTCTTTCATTTCTCGCTCCACCGGCTGCCGGATTTGTGTCAATACGTCCATACTGTCAGGTGCATTCGGGGTACAAAATTACACAAAAAACGCTACCCGCTCATATTTTTTCCGTAAATTTACGGAGAAAATCAACAGAATCCATGGACAGACTATTCCTACTCGATGCATACGCCCTCATTTACAGGGCCTACTACGCATTCATCAAGAACCCGCGCATCAACTCCAAAGGACTGAACACGTCGGCCATCCTCGGCTTTGTCAACACCTTGGAAGAGGTGCTCAACAAGGAGCATCCCACCCACATCGGCATCGCCTTCGACCCTCCCGGCCCCACTTTCCGCCACGAAGCTTATCCCGCCTACAAGGCGCAACGCGAAGAAACCCCCGAAGCCATCCGCACTGCCGTGCCTATCATCAAGGACATCATCCGGGCCTACCGCATTCCTATCTTGGAAGTGCCGGGCTTCGAAGCGGACGATGTCATCGGCACTTTGGCCACGCAGGCTTCCGCCCGCGAAGGATTGGAGACCTACATGATGACCCCCGACAAGGACTATGGCCAATTGGTGGGCGAACGGGTCAAGATGTATCGCCCCAAATATGGCGACAAGGACTTCGAAATCATGGGCGTGAAGGAAGTCACGGAAAAATATGCCATTTCATCGCCGAAACAGGTCATTGACCTGCTCGGGCTGATGGGCGATGCGTCCGACAACATCCCGGGTTGCCCCGGCGTGGGAGAAAAGACGGCCGCGAAACTCATCGCCCAGTTTGGCAACATCGAAAACCTGCTGGCCCACACCGACGAATTGAAAGGTAGCCTGAAGGCCAAAGTGGAAAACAACAAAGAGACCATCGCCTTCTCAAAATTCCTGGCCACCATCAAAACCGATGCCCCCATCACGCTCGACTTGGAAACGCTCAGAACCGAAACTCCGGACGAGGCCGAACTGAAACGCCTGTTCGAAGAGTTGGAATTCCGTTCCCTTTCCGAACGGAAATTCTCCCCCACCCAATCTGCACCAAAAACAGGCGGTGCTCAAGGCTCTCTCTTTCCAGAATTTGCGGACAACCCCCAAGGTGCGACTGAATATTCAAATCTCAGCAAGTACAAAAGGGGTGACTTCGACTATCAACTCATTGAGAAAAAAGAAGATAGACATAGAATTATAGAATTATTCCTTACAAAAGATTTTCTCAGTCTAGACACGGAAACCACCGGGACCGATCCCATCACGGCCCGGCTCGTCGGTTTGAGCTTCAGCGTGGCGGAAAATCAGGCCTTCTACGTGCCCATCCCGCAAGACCAAGAGGAAGCGCAAACAATTGTTAATGAATTTAAAATAGTCTATGAGGACAGCCGAATCCTAAAAATCGGGCAGAACATCAAGTATGACTTCATGGTACTTCAGAATTACGGTGTCACCTTGCGCGGTGAACTGTTCGACACGATGGTGGCCCACTACCTGCTGCAGCCCGAACTGCGCCACGGCATGGACTACATGGCCGAAGTCTATCTCCACTACCAGACCATCCACATCGAAGAACTCATCGGCCCGAAAGGAAAAGGACAAAAGAACATGGCCGACCTCACGCCCGCACAAGTGTATGAATATGCTTGCGAGGATGCCGACGTGACGCTGAAACTGAAAAACATCTTCGAACCCAAACTGAAGGAAGAAGGCTGCCTCGACTTGTTCCGCGACATAGAGATGCCACTCGTTCCTGTCCTGGCATGGATGGAGCGCAACGGCGTGTGCATCGACACGGATGCCTTGCGCGAAACATCCGCGCTCTACACCGGGAAAATGAACCAATTGGAGGAAGAAATCCATGCACTGGCCGGCGAACCGTTCAACATCGCCTCGCCGAAACAAGTGGGCGAAGTATTGTTCGAGAAACTCAAAATCAGCGATAAACCCAAAAAGACCAAGACCGGGCAATACGTCACTTCGGAAGAAGTGCTGGAATCCTTGCGGTCGCACCACCCCATCGTGGAAAAAATCCTGGAACACCGCGGACTAAAGAAACTGTTGGGGACATATATCGACGCGCTGCCCAGGCTCATCAACCCCACTACAGGACATATCCACACCTCTTTCAACCAGACTGTCACTGCCACGGGACGCCTGAGCAGCAGCAATCCCAACCTGCAGAACATCCCCGTACGGGGCGAGGAAGGCAAGGAAATCCGCAAGGCGTTCGTCCCCGAACCTGGATGCGAATTCTTCTCGGCCGACTATTCCCAAATCGAACTGCGCATCATGGCCCACCTGAGCGGCGACCCGCACATGATAGAAGCCTTCCGCGAAGGACATGACATCCACGCCGCCACGGCTGCAAAGATATATAAGAAAGCCATCGAGGAAGTGACGCGCGAAGAACGCGGCAAAGCCAAGACGGCCAACTTCGGCATCATCTATGGCATCACCGCCTTTGGCCTGGCCGAACGTTTGGACATCAGCCGCACCGAAGCCAAGGAACTCATCGAAGGCTATTTCGCCACCTACCCGAAGGTGAAAGAGTACATGCAAAAAAGCATTGAGACAGCTCGCGAAAAAGGCTATACGGAAACCATCTACCACCGCCGTTGCTACCTGCGCGACATCAACAGCCACAATGCCGTGGTGCGCGGCTACGCCGAGCGCAACGCCATCAATGCCCCCATCCAAGGCAGTGCGGCGGACATCATCAAGATTGCCATGATTGCCATCGCCCGCCGCTTCCGGGAAGAAGGTCTGCGCTCCAAAATGATACTCCAAGTGCATGACGAACTGAACTTCAGCGTCTATCCGGAAGAAAAAGAGCGGGTGCAGCTGATTGTCGTCGAAGAGATGGAACGCGCCTGTCCCATGCAAGTGCCGCTCGAAGCCGACTATGGCTGGGGAAAGAATTGGCTGGAAGCACACTGACGCACAGACATTTCCTCATATATACTAAGGAGAATGCGCCGACACGTTTTCTATCTGTTTTTTTGAAGGAAACGTGACGGCGTATGTCGTTTTTTCGTATTTTTGCAACACAAGCCATGCCCATGAAGAACAACCTTCTGAAATCCGTCTGCTTCCTTTGCTTGTGGCTCGTGTTCCAACCATCGGCCACGGCACAGACTTACACGGCAGAACCACTCCCCTTCGCACAAGCCTTGCCCTCCAAGGAAATCACCGCGCTCCACCAAGACCGCGAAGGAATGATTTGGGTGGGCACGACATTCGGCGTGGCCCGCTACGACGGGCAGGAAACCACCGTGTTCAAGTCCGACTATTTCACCCCGGACCGTTTGACCCACAACTACGTCAGCCCGATGGCCGACTCCCGGAACTATGTGTTCATAGGCACCCAAAACGGGTTGAACGTCTTCGACAAAGCGACATGGCAGTTGTCGCCCGTTCGCGAAGGGCCGTTCGCGGGAGTAGAAATCAGACACCTGCATGTGGATAAGAAAGAACAGGTGTGGATTGCCGTCGGGCACAGCCTTTACCGTTGCGGCGAACAGCTTGACATCCACAACCGATACGAATTGCCTTCGGGCGTCACCTCCATTTATGAAGACAGCCAAAACCGTGTGTGGGCCATGACATGGTGCGCCGGGCTGTTCCTTTGGGATGCGGCACACGACCGCTTCTCCGGTTGTCCTCCCGTGGGGGAGATGAACAACCCGTTTGTCATGTACGAAGACCGACAAGGGCGGTATTGGCTGGGCACGTGGGGCGACGGCCTGTTCCGTTTTTATCCCGGACGTGAGGGTGAAGCCGCCTACGAAAAGCAGGACGTGGAAGGCAACATCTATTTCGACATCACGCAGGATGACCGTAACGGCCGTTTATGGATGCTTTCCTACGATGCCCTCCACATCTTCGACTGCGGAACCGATGGCCGCCTTGTCCCCGCCGCCTTCTCCCCTTCGTTCGACCACAACCGCATGTTTTCCACCATCCTGAAAGACCGTGAAGGCAACCTGTGGCTCGGCGCGTTCGATGCCGGGTATTACCTGGCCTTCAACCCCTATCCCATCCGGGACTACACTTTCCCTTTCATCAAGCAACAGCTCGGCTTCGATGCCAACCTCAACTGCATGCACGAAGACGGGGAAGGCATCTTGTGGTTCAACCAGGAACGCCACGGGCTGTCGCTCTACGACATGGCTTCGGGCACATACAACCTTGTCCCGCTGGGCGTCCACACCGGCCTGGAAGTGAACTTCATCGTCCCTTCGCGCCACCGGAACAGCGCATGGCTGGCCTCTTCGTTCCTGCCCACTGTTTTTCGTGCCGAAAGGCAAGGCATGCAACTCCGCCTCTCGGCCACCGTCCCCATAGCCTCTTCCGGCGCGGAAACAGGCCACATCACCGGCATCCTCGAAGACCGCGCGGGAAACCTATGGGTCATGGCCGAAAAAGGGTTGTATCTCTACGACAAGCAATTGAACTTTATCGGGAAAAATCCCGCCGGATTGGCGCACGTTTGCTGCATCGCGGAAGACGGGAAAGGGGACGTGTGGCTCGGAAGCACCTCGGGCGACCTTTACCGCGTCCGCCCCTCGGCGGGACGCATCAACGTGGCGGCCCGCTACCGGCTTCCCGCTCCGTTCAGTTCCTCCGACCACCTGGCCCACCTCTGCCCCGACGCCTCCGGCCACCTGTGGATAGCCACCGCGCTCGGTGGCATTTACCGCTTCGACCCAGCCCGGCGACAGATGGCAGACCAGACGCACCGCCTCTTGCCCGAACTGGCTCCCGTGCTCAACCTGTTGTCCCAAACAGACAAGCTTTGGATTGTCACGCCGCAGGCCGCCATCTGCTATGACCCGCAAACGCACGGCCGGACAGTGTATGCCACCTCGGACAAGCATATCCCCGTGCACACCTTCCGCAACAGCGCGGCCTGCATCGGAAAAGAAGGGACATTATATGCCGGCGGACACGGAGGCATCATCGCCATCAAGAATACCGACACGCTCCAACCGGCACCTGCCGGGAACGTGCGCATCACGGACATCCATCTCAACGGCAAAAGCCTGTTGGCACACCCCGACAGCACCTGCACCGTGGACGGACAGTCCATCACCCTTCCATCCACGGCCACGCGCCTGGCCTTCACGCTCTCTTCCTGTGCCTATTCACAACACCCCCGCACCCGTTTCGCCTACCTGCTGGAGGGCATAGACTCCTCGCCTGTAGTCTTGGAGAGCGGACAACATACCGCCGTGTTCGACCGGTTGCCCGAGGGGACTTACACCCTCAACGTATGGCAAACAGACGAGGGAGGACAGGCGGTCAGCCCGGTTTCAACATACACTGTCACGAAGCAACCGGCCTGGTACGAGACGTGGGCGGCACGGCTGGCCTATGTGCTCGCCGGCCTCCTTGTCGCGTGGCTGGCCGCTTACACCTTCGCCCGCAGGCTGAAAAAGAAAAATACCCGCCTCTTGCGCGAGGAGCTTACCCGTGCCAAGGTGGAGTATTTCACCAACGTGTCCCACGAGCTGCTCACGCCGCTCACCATCCTCTCCTGCCTTGCCGACGAGATGGAACAAGAGGGAAGCGCACAGGAGAGAAACGACAGGACACGGGTGCTGCGCGACAACACCGACCGGCTGAAAAAACTGATCAAGCAGGTGCTCGACTTCCGGAAGATGGAGAAGAAAAACCTCGCCCTGCAGGTCGGTTACGGCGATGTGGCCGCCTTCGTCCGCCGCATCGGACAAGCCGACTTCACCCTTCTCGCCCAAAAGAAAGCCTTGCGGCTCGACATCGACATCCAACCCGCCGAGATTTACGGTTTCTACGATGCCGACAAGTTGGAGGAAATCCTGTTCAACCTCTTGTCCAACGCCATCAAATACACCCCCGCCCACCGTGCCGTGGGCATCAAAGCTTGGACAGACGGGCAAGAGGAAGAGAAAATGCTCCGCCTGCAAGTGTGGGACGAAGGCATCGGCATCGTGCCCGCCGAACAGGAGAAAGTGTTCAACCGCTTCTACCGCGCACCCCAAGCCATCGGGACGGAGTCCAACGGCATCGGCCTTTCCCTGACCCGCGAACTGGCCGCATTGCATCATGGCGCCCTCACCTTGGAAAGCCAGCCCGGACAGGGAAGCCGCTTCACCCTCTCCATCCCCCTTTCCGAAACGGCCTACACGCCGGAGGAGCATTCGGCATCACGCTCCACCGTGCCACAGGAAGAAAAGCCAACCGACCGCACGGCACTTCCCACGCTTCTGGTCGTGGACGACAACACGGAAATCACCGCTTCGCTCACACGCCTCCTTGGCACACGCTTCCACGTGCTGACGGCCCATAGCGCGGCGCAAGCCCGTCCCCTACTGGCAAACCAAAGCATCGACTTGCTCGTCTGCGACCTGCGCATGCCGGGCATGGACGGCTTGACCTTCTGTCGCACCCTGAAAGACGACCTCTCCACCAGCCACATCCCTGTCATCATCCTGACGGCACAAGACTCCGACGTGACCCGCACGGCCTGCTACGAAGCCGGAGCGGACGGCTACATCGCCAAGCCTTTCGAAACGAAAGTGCTCGTGGCCCGCATCAACAACCTTCTCCACCTGTATGCCCGCCAGCGCAAACAGTTTCTGCAAAGCCCGGAAACGAACATCTCAGCCCTTCCCTACCAGGACCGCGACAAGACCTTCCTCGACGAACTGGTCAAAGCAGTGGAAAGCCACTTGCAGGACAGCGAGTTCAACCTGGACAGCCTGGCCGCCGAAATCCGGCTGTCCAAATCCACGATGAACCGGAAAATCAAAGCCATGACCGGCCTCACGCCCATGGATTTCGTAAAACATGTCCGCGTCCGCTCTGCCGCCCGCCTGCTCCGCGACACGCGGATGAACGTCTCCGAAGTGGCCTATGCCGTGGGCTTCAACGATCCGAAATATTTCGCCAAGTGTTTCAAGGAGGAGTATGGAACAACTCCTTCGCAGTATCAGGACGGGCACACCGTTTCTCCTGCGCATCCTGCGGAAGAAACTGATAATGGGGCAGTAGAAATTTAATGGGGATTTAATAAATTCTGCGCGGGACGTAATGCCCCTTCTGCTCTCCATGCGGCGGGGAGGGGCGTAACGACCCTTTTGTTTGCCATGCGGATGGCCATGAAAAACTGTCCCGCCCTCCGGCGCAGCGAAAGCCTGCTTCCCCCTGAAAAATCCGCATCTGAAAAGATTTTCCACCCTTTTGAAGATATATTCAACCCGTGAACGCCCTTTTTCCGGTACTTTTGCGAATGGAAAACTTATATCTCTCAAACCAAAAACAAATAGCATGAAACGAAACAAGACCAAACGGGCTTCCACCCTCCTGCGCACGGCGTCGCTGTGCGCCGCCGGACTGTGGAGCATCATGCAACCGCTGAATGCCTTCGAGGTGGAACGGTTGCGCACGGAAGCCGTGAAAAACCCCGTGGGCATCGACGTGAAACGACCCATGTTCAGTTGGGCCATGGATGCCGGGGAAGAACGCGGTGTGAAACAAACCGCGTATGAAATCGCCGTGTTCAGCGACGCGGCATGCACCACGGAAGTGTGGACTTCGGGACGCGTGGAATCCGACCGGCAAATCGACGTGCCCTATGGCGGGGACAACCTGCAACCCTCCACGCGCTACTACTGGACGGTCACGGTGTGGGACAACAAAGGCGGCGAGGCCACGTCCACGGAACAGGCCTACTTCGAGACCGGCCTTATGGGCAGCGGATGGGACGGCGCACAATGGATCAAGGCCACCGACACGCCGCTCTCCGAAGGCACGGAAGGCGGCATT
Organism: uncultured Paraprevotella sp.; assembly: GCA_944319925.1. Lineage (GTDB taxonomy): Bacteria > Bacteroidota > Bacteroidia > Bacteroidales > Bacteroidaceae > Paraprevotella. Next base: position 31,264 of record CALUFQ010000012.1, on the reverse strand, counting down.
ACGAACTACACCGTGGAAGCCGATTTCGAAATCGACAATATTTCTGCCGGGGTGATTTTTGCCGCCAACGACAACCGCAGCCATTACTTCCTGTGGCAAATCAATTTCGAAACAGGCTACGCCCGCTTCCGCCCGCACATCTTCCGCAGCGACCAGCAGTTTGCCACCGCCTTGGACGAAATCGACCTGCGCCCGCTTGTGGACGTGCAGCTGCACCAGACGCACCGCCTGCGCATCGAAGTAGAAGGCGACGTGGCCCGCACGTATATCGACGATGTGCTCATCGACACCCGCACCAATCCCGATGGCGGGAATTACGGCTACGGGAACATCGGGCTTTGGGAATTTGGAGCCGAACGGGCCTACTACGACAACATCGTCGTGACCGACCAAAGCGGCGAAGCCCCGGAAGTGCTTATCAGCGAGGACTTCTCGAACTCCGCGAACCCCTTCACGAGCGGCACGGTCACCGACGGCCGCCTGCTCGTCAACAGCGATTCCTGGTATAAAGCCAGCACCGGTGACGATGAAGAAGCTAATGCCATCACGCACTATGCCATCGATGTGGACTTCGAAATCGACAACCTCTCCGCCGGCGTGATTTTCGCCGCCAACGACGACCACAGCCATTATTATATGTGGCAAGTGAACCTCGAAGCCGGCTATCCCCGCTTCCGCCCGCACGTGTGGCGCGGCCCGAACCTAAGCGATGCCACTTGCCTGGCGGAAATCGACCTGCGCCCGCTCGTCAACGTGCAGCTCCATCAGACCTACCACTTGCGCATCGAGGTGGAAGGCAACGTGGCGCGCACCTTCATCGACGACGTGCTGGTGGACACACGCAACGAACCCGACGGCGGGAACTATGGCTACGGCCACATCGGCATCCGGCAGGATGCCGCCTTGAACGACCCCAACAATCCGGAACGGGCATACTTTGACAATTTCACCGTGACCGACCTGACCGATGGCAAGGAAGAAGTGTTGATTTCAGAAGACTTCTCTTCCGGCACCAACACGTTCTCCACCGGCAGCATCCGCGATGGACGGCTCTATGTGGAGAAATCATACGCCTGGTATGACCCGGCCATCGCCGACTTGGGCTACGACCTCGACCTCGACGTGCGCGTCGTGCGCGACAACGCGGGCATCATCTTCTCCGGCTACGACACGAACAACTTCCACCTGTGGGGCATCAACGTGCGCGACAAGGCCACGCCTTTCCTGCGCCGCCACGTGAAGGTGAACGGCGGATTCACCTACTCCGACACCGACCTGGGAAGCTTCTTCACCAAGGCCGACCTCACCGGTTTGCCACACCACGTGAAAATCTCCGTGCGGGGAACAGTCATACGGACTTACATCGACGAACAACTCGTGGACACCTACTATGATGCGTCCGGGCGGCTGACCAACGGGCTCATCGGTTTCCGTGCCTACTACGACCGCACGATGAACGAGGAAGCCTGCTACGACAATGTGACCGTGACCACGTTCTCTGACGGGCAGGGCACGGTGACCTTCTCCGAGGACTTCGAGGGGGCAGGCCAGGCTTTTAGCGACGGCACAATCGTGACGCGCGAAGGCAACAAGATGCTGTGCGTCCGCTCCACCTACGACGAGACCTGCGCCCTGCAGACCACGGGCCGGGAAAAGGGCATACCCCTCTTCCGCAAGGTGTTCACCACGAAAGGCGCGGTGAAGTCGGCCAAGCTCTATGCTTCCGGGCTGGGCGTGTTCGACCTCTTCATGAACGGCCACCGCGTGGGAGTCGATGGCACGGAGGTCTATGACGAATTGAAGCCGGGATGGACGGACTACCGCAAGGAAGTCAACTACATGACCTACGACGTGACTCCGCTCATGCGCGAAGGCGACAATGTCCTTGGCGCACAGGTGAGCAACGGCTGGTGGGCCGGCCCCATCGCCCACGGCATGTATGGCACCCCCGCCTTGGGCTTCATCGCCAAGCTGCGCATCGAATACGAGGACGGCTCGGTGGAGCACGTTGTGACGAATACCGAATGGGCCAGCTCCTTCTGCGGCCCTGTGATGATGGGCGACATTTATAATGGCGAGACCTACGACGCCCGCCGCGAGAGCAATTGGACTTCGCCCGAATACGACGCTTCGGGCTGGAACCGCACGGCGGTAAACACGGACTTCCGGGGCGAAATCACGGCCTTCCGCGGACAGACCGTGCGGGTGCGCGAAGCGTTCTGCCTCACGCCCAAGGCCATCACGGTCTATGAAGGCGCGAAACCCACCGGCACCACCTACGGGGAAATCAACGTCACCCGCACCCTCGGGGGCACGGAAACCCTCCGCCTGAAGGCGGGCGAGACGGCCCTCTTCGACCTGGGACAGAACATGACGGGCTGGGTGCGCTTCACCGTCAAGGGGGATGCAGGCACGAAGCTGCGCGTCAAGTTCGGCGAGATGCTCAACGACACCGGCGCGTCCGACCGCCTCAACGACGGCCCCGGCGGCAGCCTCTACACCTACAACCTGCGCACGGCGGGTGCCACGCTCTACTACACGCTCCGGGGCGCGGAAGAGGGTGAGACCTTCCATCCCTCCAACACCTTCTTCGGTTTCCGCTACTGCGAGGTCACCACGACGAGCGATGTGGAAATCACGTCGCTGGAAGGCCAGTTCGTCGGTTCGGAATTGGAAGAACACGCCACCTTCGAAACCAGCCACCCCGACGTGAACCAGCTCTACAGCAACATCCGCTGGAGCCAGCGCGACAACTTCCTGAGCATTCCCACCGACTGCCCGCAACGCGACGAGCGGCTGGGCTGGACGGGCGACATCCAAGTGTTTGGCCGCACGGCCACCTACCACGCCGACACCCGCGCCTTCCTCCGCAAGTGGCTCAACGACCTGCGGCAGAGCCAGCGCGAGGACGGGGCCTATCCCGAAATCGCCCCCTTCCCCAACTTCTGGGGATTCGGCACCGGCGGCTGGGCCGACGCAGGGGTCATCGTGCCCTGGACGGTCTATCTCATGACCGGCGACCAAGCCGTGCTCGGGGAATGCTATGCCTCCATGACGCGCTACATGGACTGGCTCTCCCTGCAAGGCGACGGCCAATACAAATACAACGGCGCGGGCACGTCCACGGGCGACTGGCTCTCCTACGAAAACACGGACGCGCGTTATGTCTGCGTGTGCCACTACGCCAACGTGGCGCAACTGATGAGCAAGATCGCAGGGGCCTTGAGCCAGTCGCCGGCCGATGCCTACCATGCTGACTCGCTGAAGTACGCCGAACTCTATGACAACATCCGCGCCGAATGGCAAGGACGCTATTTGGACGGCAACGGGCAACTCACCATCTCCACCCAGACTTCCTACCTGATGGCCCTGAAATTCGGCCTGCTGCCCGAAACGTCCGTGGAACGCGCCCGGGAAATCCTGCGCGGGAAAATCGAAAACAACGGCTACAAGCTGAGCACCGGCTTCATCGGCACGAGCCTCCTCTGCCAGACGTTGAGCGAACAGGGCATGGACGACCTGGCCTACGACCTCTTGCTGCAACGCGAGAATCCTTCTTGGCTTTACAGCGTGGACCAGGGTGCCACGACCGTTTGGGAACGTTGGGACTCCTACACCAAGGAAGGCGGATTCAACAAGCATGAATGGAACATGAACTCCTTCAACCACTACTCCTACGGCGTGGTGGCGGAATGGATGTTCCGCCGCGTGGCCGGCATCGAGAGCGACGAGGCGCAGCCGGGCTTCAAGCACTTCTTCCTGATGCCCACGCCGGACGACCGCACCTATTTCCCCGCCGGGCAGGAACGCATCACCTCGGCGAAGGCCAGCCACCGGAGCGGCTACGGACTGATCCGCAGCGAATGGGAGCGCGGCGACGACGGGCGCATCGCCTACGTGGCCACCGTCCCGGCCAACACCACGGCCACGCTCTACCTCCCCCTGGCGGACGAAGACGATGAAATCACCGAAGGCGGCAAACCGCTGGAAGAAGCCGAGGGGCTGGAGTTCAAGGGTGTCCGGGACGGCAAGGCCGTCATCGAACTGCAATCGGGAACCTATCGCTTCAACATCGCGGAAGGCCGCCCCGACAAGGTGGAAGAAACCATTGGCCAAACGCTGCGCATCCATCCCAACCCGTTCCACGACACGCTGCACATCACGTGCGACGAGATGGTCAACAACGTCAGTGTGACGGCCAGCAACGGACAGGTGGTCTGCAGCCAAAGCGGCACAGAGAGCATCAACACGGCTTCCTGGACACCGGGACTCTACATCGTGAGGGTCAACACGGCGGAACACGACTACCGCACCAAAGTGATTAAGGAATAATAAAACATCAAATCCTTGTCGGGATTCCGGCTGAATGAAAAAAACTCCTCCGCCTCGCTGGGCGGAGGAGTTTTTTTCATTCCCGATGCGAAACAGCTGGCCAATGGCCGTTTTGTTCTCCATACGGAGGATCGTTACGACCCTTTTGTTTGCCATGCGGATGCCAAAACTGTCCCGCCTCGCAGGGGGACGAGCCCCGAAGGGGCGGAGGGGGTCTCACGCCCACGAGAGCACAACATCGGACGCATCCACAGACAACATAAACGGGTCGAGAAAGGGGAAAATCACTCTTGTGCATGGGAAACCCCTCCGGCCCTCCGGGCCACCTCCCCTGCAAGGCGGAGGAGTTTTGCCTGCGGACGGACAAGCGATGGGAAGCAGAGCATTGGGTCACAACGAATCGTGAATTGATGTCCTGTGCATGAACCGCCTTTTCTAAAATCAATGAACGCCCGAAACCTGTATTATCCCCACTGAATTTCTACTGCGGCACTTTCCCGCAGCCGAATTTCAGCGGGGATAACCGTACAGTTTGGCGAGTCTGAGGACTGTCCCAATATAGCGGGGAACGGTTTCATGCTTCCCCGTTGATACGCCGAGGGTGTATCAAAATAAACTCCTCCGCCTTGCAGGGGAGGTGGCGCGAAGCGACGGAGGGGTCTTACGTCCACAAAGACATACTTTATGTGTGTGTCCGTGGGCGTGGAACCCCACAGGCCCGTTGGGCCAGCTCCCCTACAAGGCGGAGCAGTTGCTTCTCGCAGGTTTTGCTACACCCTTATACTCGCACCATTGCGTATGCCTGTGACCTGTCTTGCGATTGTGCGGCAGGAATGCCGCACCCCCTATATTGACAGAATGACACATTCGGGTGCGCGTTGACAATTTGCTCATTTTCGCCTTCTGAGATTCGCGTATTCGGCCGCCGGGGCGGGACAGCGCGGAAAAAACGCAGCCACACACGCCTTGCGGAAATCAAGATGTCGCGGAATCCCCTCCAAACCTGCCCTTTTGACGGAACACGGGACACTCCCGGCGCAGAAACCCGGCCGGCGGGAAAGCCCGCCGGGGGATTCCGCCGACAAAATGACACGGGAAACGTGTCCGGGAAAAAGTTCCAACGGGAAAGAAAAACAGCCCCGGAGCCACCGCGAAAAGATTCCTGTACCGGGATTTTTTCATACGAGCCCCGAAATAAAAATTCCAAGCCCCGAAAAAAGAATTCCGGGGCTCGGAATTTCGCGTTCCGACCCCGAAATTTCGCGTCAGACCGTCCAAAAAGTAAATTGCTCTGACAAAATCTTGCACAAAAGCCCCGTTTTGTGCAAAAAAGTCGCGCAAAATTCCGCTATTTGGGCCGGATTGCACAAAAGTCGCGTCACGAAAATCTGCCAAAACAAAACAATTTGTCTGTTTTCACAAGCATTTTATGACATTCTGATTGTCTCGCCTCCCCCGCTGATATGCTGCGACGGAGTTTTTTTGGTCAGTCGAAATTTATACTGCGCACAACATGAATTTGTCATTTGTAGGAGGAGGGTGTATCAAAATTAAAATGTCGTCTTCTAAAAGTAACGGATTAGAACCATGATACCTAAAAGGGGCGCATCAAACTCTGTTTTTGAGTAATGATGCGACCTTTTACCTATCCTTTTAGGATTTCTGGTTTCAAATTAAAAGTTCATCTTGCCATAAAATGAATTTTGATACACCCTCAATCGCAAGACAGGCCACTGACATACGCAATAGTGCGGGTATGAGGGTGTAGCAAAATAAACTCCTCCGCCTTGCAGGGGAGGTGGCGCGAAGCGACGGAGGGGTCTCACGTCCACAAAGACATACTTTATGAATGTACCCGTGGGTGTGAAACCCCTCAGGCCCGTTGGGCCAGCTCCCCTACAAGGCGGAGCAGTTCCTTCTCGCTGGTTTTGCTACGCCCTCCTCCTATCCGATAAATTGGCATTCAGGAATGCCCCCCGCCTCACGAAAGCAACTTTACCTCTTTCCGCACGTAGAAAAACCCCGTCGCCCGCCAAACGCATTTCTTCACCCCGCAAAACAGCATGCCAAATCCAAAAATCCAAAAAATAACAGGCTTCCATCGTTGCACATTTCCACTGGATTGCTTTCCTTTGCAAAAAGAATCAAACCTATGCCAATAATGAAAAACAATCTTTTACCATTGATTTCCATCCTTGCCGCCCTCGGCGGCACATCATCCGCCAACGGGCAAAATGCCAGCGCGAGCGACAACCTCACGGCACAGCCCGTGGCCGACCGCATCGTCCCGTTCCGGCTTTCGGACGAAGGCGTGAGGCACGAAGTGGAATGGGGTACCGACTTGGCGTGGATGCACGAACAGAACCTGCGCCGCTGCGTCCTCTTCATGGGGAAAGACAACGTGGCAGTGGCCCGCGTGTCGTTCCAACCGACCTATCCGCTCGTGGACGGCGACCTGCAACAAGCGCAAAAAGACGACCTCGCGGAACGGCTCCGGCTGCTTGGTTTCTGCAACGAGGACATCCGGCTGACGCTCAACTGCGACCATCCCTCGGTGGATGCCTCCTACCGGGAAAACGCCGAGGCTTGGGCAGAGCTTATTGACGTGACCACCCGATATTTCCAGGAAGCGGGCTATGAAGTGGTGTCCGTCTCCCCGTTCAACGAACCGGACTACGGCTGGAACCAATGGCGGCCCGGAAGCCAGGACGGCAACGGCGAAGCCCGCAAAGAGGGCTTCCGGCAAATCGCCGCCCTGCTGCGCGAAAACCCGCGATTCGACGGCATGCGCATCTGTGGCGGCAACACGCTCAACTGCGACGAAGCCCTGCCTTGGTACAACGCCCTGGCCGGTTACATCGACGAAGGCAACACCCACCAGCTGGCCGGCAGCTTCGACAGCTTCGCGGATTTCTACACCACCGTGCGGGCCGACGGCAAACATGCCACGGCCGACGAGATGCACAACGTGATGGAAGCCATGGTGGGACTGGAATACGGCCTGCAGACGGGCATCTGGTGGGGACCGGCTGAACTGGCCCGCGGCGAGTTCTGCAAAGCCGCCCACGGCGAACGGCTGGCCTATGCCGAACACCGCCCCAACTGGACGGCAGCCTCTGTCTATCGTGCACCGGACGGCAAGGTGCAGGCCTTCGGCGGCACGTCCGAACGCCAGGCCGCCACGACCACTTACCGGTTCCTCTCGAAAGAGCGCGACGTGTTCTTTGACGGGCACGGCCCGCAACGGGAATATGTCATGGAGCTGCCCGGTGGCACAGGTTACCAAAACGGGCAAACAAACGCCGAACAGGTGGTGAACATCACTTGGGGCGAGGACGTGCAACCCGTGGTGGACGGCACGTATGCCATCGCCAACAAACGCAACCGGCAGTTGCTGACCGTCTCTGGGGGAAATGCCGCCACCGCCTCCTACACGCGGGGCAACACCCTGCAGCAATGGGACGTCAACCCCGTGGACCCGCGCATCGGAGGCGACTTCAGCTATTGCCAAATCCTGTCGGTCGGCAACCTGCAAACGCTTGACGTGCTCGACTGGAGCTTGGAAGAGGGAGCGAGCATCATCATGTACAGCAACAGCCTGTCGGCCAACCAGCAATGGTACCTGGAATACGCGGGCGACGGATGGTTCCGCATCCGCAACCGCCATAGCTCGCTCTGCTTGCAGGCGGACAACGGCACAGTGACGCAACAGGCGGTAGCCGACAACGAGGGCCAGCTTTGGCGTTTCCTCCCCCTCGACATCCGCCCGCGGTGGCAGGACGTGGATGCCCCCACGGGACTGGAGGCCGAAGCACGCGCCTCGTCCGTGCGCCTCACCTGGGATGCCACGGAAGAAAGGAACGCCACCTTCAGCCTCCTACGCGCCACAGAAGCGGACGGCAACTACGACCTCATCGCACGGGGACTGACCGGCACGGAATTTACGGACAACAAGACAGAAGGCGGACAAACCTACTTCTACAAACTCAAACTCACAGACCAATGCCTGAACACCTCGCCTGCCTCGCCCGCAGTCACCGCAACCCCCACGGGAACGGACGACCTGGTGGCACGGTATGAGTTCGAAGGAAACACGCGCGACACCACCCTCAACCTCAACCATGGCACCACACCGGACGAAGCCGCCTACATCAACGGGAAATCGGGCAAGGCACTCAACCTGGACGGGACGGCCGACTTCGTGCAATTGCCCGCGCTTCTATGCGACCACGAGGAAATCACCGTGGCGGCATGGATATATTGGCAAGGGGGTAGCACCTGGCAACGCATCTTCGACTTCGGCAACGGGGAGAACGAATACATGTTCCTCACTGTAAGGGCGGACAACGGAAACATACGCCTCGCGCTCAAAAACGGCGGTGAAGAACAGCGGCTGGACGGAGGGCAGGCCGCAGAAAACACATGGATGCACGTGGCCGTCACCATGGACGCGGAAAACACCTGCCTCTACGTGAACGGACAGCTCGTGGCCACCACGCAGGACATCACATTGCGCCCTACGGACTTCAAACCGTTGCTGAACTACATCGGACGCAGCCAATTTGCCGCCGACCCTTTGTTCAAAGGACGCATCGACGATTTCCAAATCTATAACCACGCCCTCACGGCGGAAGAAGTCGGACAGGCCATGGAGGGTACGACCAGCATCGCGGACACGAAGGAAAAGCAATGCCGCGGACTGGAAATGTCCGCCACGGTGGCCGACAAACGGCTTGAAGTGCGCTTCTCTTCCGGGGAAGGCGCGGGCACAGTAATCTTCCGGGGGTATGACCTGCAAGGCAACCTCGTGCTGCAGGAAAAAGGCACGGCCGGCACGACGGCCACACTCGACACGGGCAACCTGCCCGAAGGCATCTACATCCTGGAGGCACGGCAGGGCAACGCCGCCGGGAGCCGGAAATTCACGGTGCACCACTGAGCCTGTGGCGTACTCTTATATGACAAAGCCGTCAAAGTCAACAGGAATAAACTGTCCCGCCTCGCAGGGGGGGCGTTCTGTGCGCCATGCGGAATGACAGCATGGACGGGAAACCCCTCCGGCCCTTCGGGCCACCTCCCCTGCAAGGCGGAGGAGTTTTCCGCTAGCCGGAAAAAGCACACAAACTCCTAAACTTGGGAGAAATCATGCTATCCGCCATCCGGAAAAAAGCGTATTTTTGCGCCAAATACCAAACGGCACATTATGAAACATCCAAACATCATGCGGTGGCTATTCGCCTGCCTTCCGCTCATCCCCTACGGCATACAGGCCGAAACCGTCATCACGTACTCGCCCGACAAACGCATCCAAGCCCTCCTCTCCTGCCCCGGAAAGGGAGAAACGGGAGAAGCGGCACTGCGGGTGACGTGTGAAGGACAGACGATTTTCAGCCACATCGGAATTGGGTTGGAAACCAACCAACAGGACTGGAACAGCAACCTGACGCTGCACGACACCACGGAAGCCCGCCTCCACACGGACGACTACCACATGATTACCGGCAAACGCAGCCACTGCGTGAACCACGCCAACGAACGCACCATCGGCCTGCAGAACCAGAAAGGCGGCATGCTGCGCGTGACCTTGCGCGTGTATGACGACGGCGTGGCCTTCCGCTACGTCTTGGATGCCGCTGACGGCGAATGCCTCACGGGCGAGCACACGGCATACGCCATTGCGGACGGCACAAACCGGTGGATGCAGAAACACGCCATCAGCAACGAAGGATTCTTCCCCCTGCAGACGGACGGGAAGACCACTGGGGAATGGGGCTATCCTGCCTTGTGCGAACCCGCCGGGGGGCTTTTCGCCCTGATCACGGAAGCCGGGATGGGACGAGCCCACTGCGGATCCTACCTGGACAACCAGGAAGCGGCACACACGGACTACCGGGTGCACCTCGTGGACCGGCAGGTTCCCATGTCCGGGACATGGGCATCGCCATGGCGCGTGGCCGTCATCGGGACGCTGGCCGACGTGGTGGAATCGACCTTGGTGACCGACGTGTCCGAACCCTGCAAGCTGGACGACACGGACTGGATTCAACCGGGAAAAGCCTCGTGGATTTACTGGGCACACAACCATGGGACGCGGGATTACCAGCTCGTCAAGTCATACATCGACCTGGCCGTCCGGATGCAGTGGCCCTACAACCTGATAGACTGGGAATGGGACGTGATGTCCAACGGGGGCAACATGGAAGATGCCATTGCCTACGCCCGCAGCAAAGGCGTGAAGCCGCTGTTATGGTACAACTCCAGCACCAACTGGATTGGCAAAGGGGCAGCGGGCCCGCTCTTCAGGCTCAACCGGAAAGCCGACCGCGAAAAGGAGTTTGCCCGGCTGGAGCAGTTGGGCGTGTGCGGCATCAAAGTGGATTTCTTCCCGGATGACAGCCTCTCGATGGTGAACTATTACATCGACCTGCTGGAAGACGCGGCGCGCCACAAACTGATGATGAATTTCCACGGCGGCATCCTCCCCAAAGGCTGGCAACGCACCTACCCTAACCTGGTGTCGCTGGAAGCCGTCTATGGCGCGGAATGGTATAACAACAACGAAGTGCTGACCCCGCGCGCCGCCGTACACAACGCCACCCTGCCCTTCACACGCAACGTCATCGGCTCAATGGACTACACGCCGGGCACGTTCTCCGACTCGCAGCATCCGCACATCACCACCCATGCCCACGAACTGGCCTTGCCTGTGCTATTCGAATCGGCCATCCAGCACATGCCCGACCGCCCGGAAGTTTATGAAAGTCTGCCGGAAAAGGTGAAAGAACTACTCACAGAACTTCCCACAGCATGGGACGACACCCGGCTGCTGGCGGGATACCCGGGACAAAACGTCGTGCTGGCACGCCGGAAAGGCGACACCTGGTATGTGGCGGGCATCAACGGGAGCGACTCCCCCGCCCGGCTCACTTTCGGCACGGAACGGCTCGGATTGCTTGAAAAACAATCCGCCATGCTCATGGAAGACGGCGCGGACGGGCGCAGCTTCCGCATCACGGAAACAACCATTGCCGAAGAGATGACGGTGGACTGCCTGCCGCGCGGCGGCTTCGTGCTGGTGGTCAAATGTCAACAGGAATGAAGAGGGTGTAGCAAAACCTGCGAGAAGCAACTGCTCCGCCTTGTAGGGGAGCTGGCCCAACGGGCCTGAGGGGTTTCACACCCACGGACACACACATAAAGTATGTCTTTGTGGACGTGAGACCCCTCCGTCGCTTCGCGCCACCTCCCCTACAAGGCGGAGGAGTTTATTTCGACACACCCTCTTTCAAAATCTATTGCGGAATTCATTCTTCTCCTTTTCTTTCACTTCCACCGTCACCGAAGCCTTCTTCAGTCCTTTCCCGCTGACGGACACCACCAGCTTGCCGGTTTCGCGCCCGGCCTTCGCCACGCCCATCGCACGTCCTTTCCAAGCCTTGCGTTCGGGCGACGTGGCCACCACGCAATCCTTCAGGTCGCCGCTGCACGTGGCCAACAGGCTGCCTTCGCCTTTCAGTTCGAACGTGAGCAGATTGTCGGCATTAGGCACCACGCGGCCCTGCTTGTCCGTCACCTCGGCAGTGACATAGACCAGCGACTGCCCGTCGGCCGCCATCTCCGTGCGGTCGGCCGTCAAGCGGATGCGGGCGGGCTTGCCGGCCGTCTCCAATGTGCGCGACTCCATTTCCTGCCCATTCTCCACGCCCACGGCGCGCAATGTGCCCGCCTCGTAGGGCAATGTGAACACGGCCTTGAACTCCTCGGCGCGGGTCGTGGCCTTCTCGCCCACCAGCTTGCCGTTCAGGTACAGGCGTACTGCCGGATAGCGCGAATAAATCTCTACGTCAATGTCCTTACCCTCATGCCCCGGCCAGTTCCAGCTTTCCCACGTAGGCCACACTGACCACATCGTCTCCTTGACCTCGCCATAATAACCGCTCGGTTCCTTTACGGAAAGATGCAGCTTGTTGCGCTCAGGAAAGAACAACATCTCACGGTAATAGGAAATGGGCTTGCGCCAGCCCGTCAGGTCAATATCGCCGCAATAAGCCCCATGCCACGGATATTGGTTGCGTTCCCAATGCTGGCCCTCCGTCTCGCCCGTATAATAATAACGCCCGATGCCCGACTCACCCAAGTAATCAATACCCGTCCACACGAAATCACCGATAATATAAGGATAGTCGTTCACCCGCGCCCAATTGGCAAACGCGTCGCGCGGATAAGACTCCGTCTGCATCATGACACGGTCGGGGACACGCTCGTGGTCCGACGGCCCTTTGTGCATCATGTAATTATAGCCCACAATGTCGTGCGCGGCAGCCAACGGGTCGTAAATTTCCCAATCCTTGTCCCAAGCCGCCAAGGCCGAAGTGACGGGGCGCGTGGAATCAAACTTGCGGATGTGTCCGGCCAAAGCATGCGCTATGAGTACGGCTTCGGGGGTCTTACGCTCAATGACTTCGTTACCGATGCTCCAGCAGAAGATGCTCGGGTGGTTGCGGTCGCGCTTCACCATCGCCTCAATGTCTTCCGTCCACCATTGGTCGAAATACACGGAGTAGTCATATTTGTTCTTGGCAACCCGCCAGCCGTCGAACGCCTCGTCAATGACCAGCAGGCCAAGGCTGTCGCAAGCATTGAGAAATGCTTCCGAAGGAATGTTGTGCGATGTGCGCACGGCGTTGAAACCGGCCTCCTTCATCAGCCGCACCTTGCGCCATTCCGCGTCGCGGTAGGCCGCCGTGCCGAGAGGTCCGTTGTCGTGGTGCACACAACATCCGTTCAGTTCAATAGACTTCCCGTTGAGTCTCAATCCGTGACGGGCATCATATTCCACCGTGCGCACACCGAAAGTCTCCGTGACAGCATCCGACATCTCCCCGTGCGACACGCGGCATGTCACCCTGTACAGGGACGGCGTGTCCGGACTCCATAATTTCACGTCTTTTATCGGCAGGCGCAACTTGACGGTGCAGGTTTCTCCCGCTTCCAAATCCACCGGCTTGCTGGCCGTCGCGCCCCCTTCGATGGCGGCACTGAACGTGGCCGACATATCTTCGCCCGAACCGTTCGTCACGGAAGCTTCCACTTCCACCGTCGCGCCGCTCCCTTCCACTTCGCTACGCACAAACACGCCCCAAGGCTCGAAGTGCAACAACGGAGTGCGCACGAGTTTCACGTTGCGGTAAATGCCCGAACCCGTGTACCAGCGGCAGTTCTTCTGCTGCGAGTTGTCCACACGTACAGCCAATACATTCTCGCCCTGCTGCAAGTAAGGAGTCAGGTCGTGGAAAAACGAAGAATAGCCGTATGGCCGCACCCCTAGGCTGTGCCCGTTGACGAACACCTCGGCGTTCATGTACACGCCCTCGAAATAGACCGTGGTCAGCGTGTCTCGCCCCGCGTCGGGGAAACGGAACGTCTTGCGGTACCAACCGACGCCCGCCGGATAATAGCCACCGTCGTTGCCCATCGGGTTGTCGATGTCCGGCACACCCTCGATGCTCCAGTCGTGTGGCAGGTCTTGTGTGCGCCACGCCGCGTCGTCGAAGTCTGGTCGCGAGGCTGCGGCCGTATCGCCGAGGAAGAACTTCCAACCCTCGTTAAAACCGATCTCGCGTACCATCCGCCATTCCCTGGCCGTCGGCTCGCCCGCCGCCACACTCGCTTGCCCGCCCCACACGGCGAACAACGCTACGGCCAGCCACTTCAAGCCGCCCGCCACATGCATTCTTTCAATAGGATTCTGTTTCATTTTACTTATATTAGATTCCACATTCTTGTATTTGCCCGGTTCCTTCCAATCGGACAGGGCAAAATTATGCGGAAAATGGCAAAGCCGAGGGATAAAATCCTATCAAAAAGAGGGGGAAATCCTCGCAAACACCACATTTCCGCCTTTTCCTGTCGGAAAAAATGTTTTCCTACCAGCCGTTAAAAAAGGCGGGCGCATCCGAAAACGCGCCCGCCACACTTGTATGAGAAATCCGCGAACCAACCGCCATGCAAATCATTTCCTCATACTTCCACCAACAATCTATTTACCGACCAATACCACGCCGCCGTTCTTGGGTATGGAGAGTTTCATCGTCCCGTCCTTGCCCACGTGGCGTTCCGTCAATCTTCCTTGTAAACTCTCATTGTCCTCATAGCTTTCCACAGTCTCGCCGGCCGCAAACATCGGCAACGAAACTTTCACTTCCACAGTCTCATCCCGGGCATTCACTCCGGCCACATACCATGTGTCGCCATGACGGCGCGCCAAAATGGCATATTGTCCGGGATAGCCGTCGATGAAACGCACATCGTCCCAAGTCGTGGGCACTCGCTTCATGAAGTCAATAGCCCAGGCGGGAGCGGTCTGCAAGTTGGAAGGCGTGAGGGCAAAATGCTGCACGGGACTTTGGAAAAGCACCGCCGTGGCCAATGCAAACACATCCGAAGTCACGCGGCGGGGTCCCTTGCCCGTTTCGTCTTCCATATTATAAAAATGATTCAGCGTACTTCCGCCAAAATCCATTGTGGCCACCGTGTTGCGTACGAAAGGATGAAGACAAGCGTTGAAAGCTTCGTTGTCGCACGCATTTTGCGAGAACCTCATGTTCTCGCTGGCACGTACCGCCTCGGCCGACACAAAGTTGGGATACATCCGTTCCCATCCGCGCGGCAACGTGCAACCGTGGTAAATCACCAGTAACCCGTATTCATTCGCATCACACAGGATGTCCTCATAAAGTTTCATCGCCACCTGCTTGTCGCTCCCCATAAAGTCCACCTTGATGCCCCGGATGCCGATGTCGCGCATCCACGCCATTTCCCTGCGGCGCATTGGCGTACGATCCAAACATCCTCGCGGCCCTTGCGGCGCATCATTCCAATAACCATTGGTGTTGTACCATAAATACAGTCCCACGCCTTTCGCGGCAGCATAATGCGCCAGCTCTCCTATCTTCTTGCGCCCGATACGCGAATCCCAGTAATTATCTACAAGCACGGACTCATAACCCATCTCCGCCGCGAAATCCACATAACGTTTCTGGGTCTCGAAGGTAATGCTATTGTCCAAACCCGTTATCCAGCTCCACGTGCCGCGGCTGTACTCGTAAGGCCGCGAAGGCGCGTAAACGGGTTCCACAACGTCGAAAGCCACCGTGGTCTCCACAATGGGAGCCAACGTCGTGCCTACAGTGACGGTACGCCAAGGAGTCTCGCCCGGCAACATGATGCCCGGACACACCGTGCCGTTGCCGTTAAACTCTCCCTCCTGCGGAAAACCGATGGTATATGTCTGCCCATGGCCACCCATCAGGCGGCTGGCGCAATAGCGGCTGTCCACGCCCGTCTCGGAAACCAGCACCCAGCCTTTGTCGCCCGTGCGGAACAAGCAAGGAAACGTGTATCCTTCGCCCCAACCGTTCTTCCCCAGCGCGTCATCCACCGTATAGTCCGTCTCATAACTCGGGGAGGTACGGGCAAACCCGCCCATCGGCCCCGATTGCGGACAGAGGAATGTCGTACTCCCTTCGGGAAGGACAAACCCCGTAGCCTCCTCCTTCACCACGGCACACAAACTGTCGCCTTGCGGATAGACCTTATACTTGAAAGCCACGTCGTGGTTGCTTATACGGAAGATGATGTCAATGGCCGCCTTCCCCCCTCGCTCATAACGGAACACCTGCTCATTGGCCTCATAATGCACTTCGCTCCGCTTGATGGTAGGCACGGAATAACGCTCGGACACGCGACGTGTCTCCGTGTCTTTCAAGAAAAGCCCTTGGGTGAAGTCTCCCACATTGGTGTTCAAGCCAAGCGGCGAAACGCCCAGGAACGCCTTCCCATCGTAGTCCACCCGGTAAGTCGGTTTCCCGCCCTCGGCCAAATCCACATACACGGCCAGTTTCCCGTCGGGACCGACCACCTTTTTCTCTTCTGCCACGGCGCATACCGCCACCGCGAGCCATGCAAATGCCAATACACTCTTTTTCATGTTTCTCCGTCGTTTTTTCCAAACGGCACAAATGTAAGGAGAAACATGTAGGCACAGGGTATAGAATCCTTGCATGAGAGGAAATCACCCCCCCCTTTTGAAAGGATTTTACCCCCTTGCCTCACCACCGGAATCCGTTTCCGGAGAAACAGTCTGCCGATGCTGACGGTATTCCGTAGGTGTCATCCCAAACTCTTCCTTGAAACACTTGGTGAAATATTTTGGATCGGAGAATCCCGTGTCGTAGGCCACGGCAGACACCGACGCACCGGGTCGCGAAAGCATCGCGCAGGCATACTTCAATTTGATGTTGCGGATGAACTCCAGCGGTGTCAGCCCGGTCATAGACTTCACTTTCCGGTGCAGCGTGGCCTTGGACATGTGCAACCCTTCTGCTAATTGCTCCACCCCGAATCCCTCTTCCGACAGATGGACGCGCACCCAACCGGCCATGTCTTCCAGGAAACGTGTTTCACGGGAAGAATAAGCCAACTCCTCTAAACGCACATGGTCTTCCGCGCGAAATGCCCGCTGCCGAGCCTTTTGTGCCTTGACCAGGTTGTCAATGCGCGCCACCAGCACGTCCATCCCGAACGGTTTCGCCAGGTAGCCGTCCGCCCCGGCCTCGTAACACCGCACACGGTCGTCCTCGCCCTGCATGGCCGTGAGCATGATGACGGGAATGTGCCCGGTTTCCACTTGCGACTTCACCTGTCGGCACAGCGCATAGCCGTCCATAACTGGCATCATCACATCCGATACTACCAAGTCCGCACCATGGACGGAAAGGAAGTCCAACGCTTCCTGCCCGTCCCGCGCCGTGGCCACACGGTAACGCCCGGAAAGCACCTTGGCCATCAATCCGAGCAACTCCGCATTGTCGTCCACCAGCAATATGGCGGACCGGCCCTCATCCGCCTGACCCTCACTGGAACATACGCCTTCCTGCTCTTCTTCCGCCTGCATACTTCCAAGTTCTGCTGCCAAAACCCGACAGTCCTCCCCTTCAACCGGCAACTCCAACGTGAAACAGGAACCTTTCCCCGGTGCGCTCTCCAACGTGATTCTTCCTCCACACAGGACAGCCAGTTCGCGGGACAACGCCAGCCCGATACCGTTTGACATGCCCGGACGCCCGTTGCTCCCCGTGTAGAACCGTTCGAAGACCCGGGACTGCTCTTTCTGCGGAATACCCGGACCTTCGTCGCGCACGGTGAACACGACCCGTCGGCCAGCATCGTCGCGCCGCATCTCAACAATGAAATCCACAGCCTTGCCCGCCGGCGTATATTTCACGGCATTGGACAAGAGGTTATAAAGCATCATGTCCACCTTGTCGAAATCCAATGCCCCGCCGCACGTCCCGTCCGGCACATGCTGGCGCAACACGATACCTTTCTGCGCGGCCAGCGGTGCGAAATTGTCCGCCACCATGCGGCGCGCGAAAGCCAGTATGTCACCATACGCCGGACGGAACTCCAAATGTCCCCCTTCCGCCTTGCGGAAATCCAATACTTGGCGCAGCAAACGCTTCAGACGGCCGATGTTGCGGCGCAACACCCTGACCTGTCCCTCTTCGGCCGGATAATGTCCTTCCCAATAATCCCCCACACAAGAAATCACGCTGAGCGGCGTGAGCAATTCATGGGACACGTTGGTGAAATAATCCGTCTTGGCCCGCGTGAGTTCCTCCTGCAGCCGCAGGTCGTTCATCGCCTTCAACCGCCCGAACCAAAACCGCAACAACACGAAAAGCATCCCCGCCACGGCAAAGACGTAACCGGCGTATGCCCAAGAAGTCTCATACCAGGCAGGCAGGCGCGTCACCCAGAGCAACGCCATCGGCTGTTGCCATTTCCCCGCCCCGTCCGTGGCTTTCACTTCCAACCGGCGGGTACCCTTGGGCAGATTTTGGTAATACACCGTGTTTTCCCCTTCTGGCAGGACGACCCAGTCCCGGTCCACTCCCTCCATACGGCAGGCATAACGGACAGTCGCATCCCTGGCATAATCCAACGTGGTGAAACTGGCATACAAGTTGCCCGCATCCGGGCGAAGCGTGACATGAGCACGGTCAGGACAACCCGAGACATACTCCTCCGACGGGTCGAACAACAGACTCCGCCCCCCGCTCCCGAAATCGGACAGCAACGGACGGCGGACAGGTTGCCCTGAGAATAAGCCGCCGGAAAAATGAATCACGGCAATTCCCCCATGTCCGCCCGCGTAAAGGCTGCCTCCCGGCGAAAGGCAAGAAGCCTGGTTTCTGAAGAGGTCGGTTTCCAATCCGGCCTCGACCGGACTGAATTGCCGCAACCGCCCCGTCCGGTTGTCATGATACAAAATCCGGTCGTGAGCAACAACCCACAGACACTCCTTCCCGGACAACAGATTCAGAATGGCCGTCCCACGCAAATCAAAACGGTTGCTGACATCCGTAAACGCCACCTGCCCCTTCGCACGATGCCACACGTTCCCCATATCTGTGGAAACCCACATCCCGCCTTCCCCGTCCGGAGCCAAGAAACGAACCGTCTCCCCATCCCTCACGTCCGGAAAAGCCACCGGTTGCGGCACGAAACGGATGCCTTCGGCCGTATGCGACAGCAAATAGAGTTTTTCTCCGGTAGCCGCCCACACCTTGCCGTCCCCGTCCGCCTGCATGGCCGTGAAACGCAGGCTGTCCGGCGTGGCAAATGCGTTTTTTCCACGTGCCAGACAGACAACCCTTTGCCTGCACAGCATCCAAAGGTTGCCGTCCGGTGTCTCTGCCATCCGCGAGGCCGGCGCACCGATATGGAGCAAAGGCCACAAATCCAAAGTTCTGACCACACGGAAACGCCCTCCGTCACACTTCAAAAGATACACGGCACTCCCGTACGGACTCGCCACCCAAAGGCCGTCTTCCGACGGGCTTTCCGCCACCACGCGCACATCCACCGTCACGCGCCGCACGTCCTGTGACGCCAGCACCGTACTCCCGTCCGAAGGATCGTGGAGGCAAAGTCCAAAACGGTCTTGAACGAACCAGAAACGCCCACGGCCATCCACCGTCAGCGTGAGCAGATTGGGCCGTTTGCCCAAAGCTTCCGCAAATCCGGATAAAGGCACGTCGCGCACCGTTTCCCCATGGAAAGTAAGCAATGTGCCACGGTCGTATGAACTCAGCCACAGGTTGCCGTCGCGGTCTTTCAGAATGCGCGTGTACATTTTTTCCGCATCCACGTAAAACGGCAATTCCACCTGTTCCAACGTCCCCGCAGGAGTTATCCGGAAAGCATAAAGCCTGTCATAGGAAAGTGCCCAAAGATAGCCACATACGTCATCTTGCTCCACATCGAAGAAACGGCTCTCTCCCGCTCCCCTTTGGAATGATTCTACCGGATGGAACACGTAGCGCACATCCCGGAAATTCCTGTCGGCCACAATCTGCCAAAGCCCTTCGCCCCACGAAGCCACCCACAAACGCCCGTCACGGTCCTGGCACACGGAAGAAAGATTGTCCGATTCCCCCACGGGAGGAAGGTGGCACAAACGGTTTGTGGAAGGTTCATGCAAAAAAAGGCCGGCCCGTGTGCAAATCCACAGCCGGCCCGTCCGGTCGCGCAAAACCTTGTTGATCACAGCCCGCTTCCCTTCACGGGAAGCAAGCGTTATCGTATCCACAGGATGCAAGGACGGCGCACGAAAGACCAACACCTGGTTGTCGGTCCCGACCCATACCGTATTTTCACCATCTGAACACAAACTGTTGATGTAGCCCTTGCCCAACGATTCTTCCGGAAAAGCTGACACCTGATAAGTGTTCCGATTGATCAGGTTCAGTCCTGCCGACGTACCCACCCACAGATATAAGCTATCTTCAGCCATCTGAGTGATACGGTTGTCCGTAAGCCCGGAAACAAGCGACCCGTCCCGCTGGAATAAGCGCACATGGTAGCCGTCGTAACGCACCAGCCCGTTGGTGGTGCCCACCCAAATGAAACCGTCCCTGTCCTGGTAAATCGTGGTCATCTCATTGGTCGGAAGCCCGCCGGCAAACGGAAAATCCTTCGCCCAAATGGCTTGGGCCTGAACTTCTCCTAAAAAACCGAGGCATAAACAAATCCAGAAACAAAGCAGTTTTTTCATGGCAACTCACGGATGAATACACAAAGATACGAAAATCTGCAAGCCTGTTCAAGAATAATAGGCAAAAAACAAGGCCATCCGCCTTGCAATGACTAATTTTGCAACATGAAAATCTACACGTTCAAAAGAATCCTCGGCATAGGGCTTTGTATTTGCGCGGCGGGACTGCAGGCCGTGGCGCAAACGGCGTTCAACGTGCGCGGAAAAGTCATCGACCGCCTGAGCCGACAACCGGTCATCGGGGCGATTGTCCGCCCCGCAACTTTGGACACGCTGCGCGCGGTGACGGACACGGCGGGCGTGTTCCTGTTGAAAAACGTCCCGCCGGGCATCCATGCCTTCCGCGTGACCGCCGCAGGCTATGCCCCGCAGGAAACACCCGACTACATGGTGTCGGCCGCCACACCGGAAGTGAACGTGGAAATGGACGAAGACATCAAGTCGCTCGGCACACTGACCGTGCGCCCCAGATTCTATGGAAAGACGGCTGAATCGCCGGTCAGCGTACAGGTCATCGGACTGCGGGAAATCGAGAAAAGTCCGGGGGCGAACCGCGACATCTCGCGCATCGTGCGGGGCTATCCCGGCGTGGCCTTCTCGCCCGTGGGCTACCGCAACGACCTCATCGTGCGCGGCGGCGGCCCATCGGAAAACCGTTTCTACATGGACGGCATCGAAATCCCGAACATCAACCACTTTGCCACGCAGGGCGCGACGGGTGGGCCGGTGAGCATCGTCAACGCCGACCTGGTGCGCGAAATCAAGTTCTACACCGGGGCTTTCCCCGCCGACCGCGCCGGAGCCATGAGTTCCGTGCTCGACTTCCGCCTGCGTGAAGGCAACTCGGAACGGCAGTCGTTCAAAGCCACCCTCGGCGCGTCGGAAGCCGCCCTGAGCGGCAGCGGGCACATCGGGGAGCGGACAACCTACCTGTTTTCCATCCGCCAATCCTACCTCCAGCTGCTCTTCAAGATGATCGGCCTGCCTTTCCTGCCCAACTACATTGACGGGCAATTCAAGGTGAAGACCCGCCTGACTCCCTACGACGAACTGACCGTAATGGGACTGGCGGGAATAGACCGCATGAAACTGAACACGGATTTGGCGGGAGAGGATGAAAGTTCGGATTACATTCTGAGTTACCTGCCCAAAATCGAACAGGAAACCTTCACCGTGGGGGCCACTTACCGCCATTACGCCGGACGGCACGTGCAGACTTACGTGTTGAGCCACAATTTCCTGAACGACAAAAACCTGAAATACCGCGGCAATGACGAGTCGTCGGAAGACAACCTGACCCTGCGCTTGCGCTCCACGGAACAGAAAACCACGTTCCGCGCGGAAAACATGACCACCCTGCCCCGTGGATGGACACTGAAAGAGAGCGCGGAAGTGAACTACATCGATTATGCCGACAACGAACGCCGCCTGCTCGCCCTCGGCGACTGGTCGGTCTATCGCACCCACTTGGGGCTGGTCAGCTACGGCGCGTCCGTCTCCGCCGCCTACACCGCTGCGGAGGAACGCTGGAGCGCATCCGTCGGCCTGCGGGCGGACGGCAACAACTATTCACCGCGCATGTCCCGCCCGTGGGAACAACTCTCGCCACGGGCTTCTTTCCGCTACGTGTTCTCCCCTCATTGGTCGGCGGCGGCTTCGGCTGGATGGTATCACCAATTGCCGCCTTACACGGCACTAGGCTACAAAGAAAATGACGGCATGCTGGTGAACAAAGACCTGCGCTATATGAACGTGGCACAAGCCGCCGCAGGCGGCGAATGGCGGGCCAATGACCACTGGGCGTTGTCCGTGGAAGGTTTTTATAAATCCTACCGGCGGGTTCCGTTGTCGCTGGCCGACGGCGTACCACTCACCTGCAAAGGCACGGACTACGGCGTGGTGGGCAACGAGGCATTGGTGTCCACGGCGCAAGGCCGGGCCTATGGCGTGGAAGCCCTGATGCGCTGGACGCTTCCGGAACGCCTGAACCTGACGGGGTCGTTCACATGGTATCGCAGCGAATACCGCGCCGACCGCCACGCGCCCTACGTCCCTTCGGCATGGGACAACCGCTTCATCCTGAACATGAGCGGCACGTATGACCTACCCCGCCGTTGGAGCGTGGGTCTGCGCCTGAGCTGCATCGGCGGCTCGCCTTACACGCCCTATGACGAAACGGCCTCTTCCTACAAGACCTATTGGGATGCCCACGGACGTTCGGCTTACGACTACAACCGCTACAACGCCTGCCGCCTGCCGGGTTACGCCCAACTCGACGTGCGGGTGGACAAGGAATTCTATTTCGAGAAATGGCGTTTGAGCCTGTATGTGGACTTGCAGAACGTGACGGTCAGCAAACTCCGCCAGCAAGACGTGTTCATGAGCACGGGCACCGTGTCCAACCCCGAAGCCCCGCTCGCCGAACAACGCTACCGGATGCGCCGCATCGAACAAGTGAGCGGCACACTGCTCCCCACCATCGGCTTCACCGTGGAGTTTTAGAAAAATCGCCCAAACAAAAAATCCGCTGCAGCGTGTTTCCACAACTACCTGCAACGGATTTTCTCCTAGATTTTTCCACCTGACTATTGGCGAACCAATTTATCTCCGTCCAAATAAATCACATTGGAATTAACGAACACGACCTCCAAGGTTTCGTCGTATCCATCATCATACAAGATGACGACCGTTCCGGTTTCATCGTCATAAACATACGAAAAATTGCTGGCATGATTGCCACTAGCATGATCCACCTCTATCTCGCTGCCTGTGCCATTCGCGTTGAACGTATAGGTGATATAACCCGAACTGAACGTATATTTCCAAATCCCCACGATGCTAAGGTTCACCCCCGCTTCCGTTCCGGGTCCGCCATTGTCCTTGTCATCATCATCATCCTTGTCGCACGATGCGAATCCTACACTGAATACCACGGCCAACAGCAGGGCCAGCCAACTCAAACTTTACTTTTTCATCTTGATACCTTTTTTTGTAAAACAATACCATTTCTTATAATACACGTCTTCATAACCATCTTCGTCTGTCAACGTCAGCTTGTTGCCTTCCCATGAGCAGGCATAACCCGAAGAATAGCCAATCTCGTTGCCCTCCATGTCATACGCGCCATCCGAAAAGCTGTACATCTCGCACGATAAATTCAAAGCAGTTTCTTATACGGCAACAATCATTCTCTATAGAACACGTATCCGTCACCATATTCCTCCACGTACATCTCGTCGCCACTTATCCTTACGTCAAAACTATATGTCGTTCCTACTTCCTCGGCGATAGTACTTTCCTGATAATTCAACGTCACTCTCCCGTCGGAAAAGCTATACGTGCCACTGCTTTCGTCCAACACACGCGAATTTCCGGAAGAATAATCTCCCTCCAGGTACTCGTACTCAAACCTGCCGTCCGCATAAAAACGATAAATTTCAATCGAATATTCGCGACCGAACGTCTCCTCGTACTCCCAAGTCCCGACAATGCTGCCCCTCGAAGAGTTTTCCTCATCATCGTCCTTGTCGCACGACGCGAAACCTACACACAATACTACAGCCAGTAGCAAAGTCAACCAACCCAGACTTTTTTCCTTTATTCTCATTTCAATAGTTTTTGTGCCTTCAAACTCCCTAGGAAGACGATTATGTTTTTGTGTGCCAGTACATATACGAAAAAACGCAGGAGTCTGTACCTGTTACTCGTTCCGCGATTCGAGGCCTTCGCATTGCCCATCTTGCCAAAACGAGCAACGCAGAAGCCCACGCCGATATGTATATATACTCCATGCCTCCCCATCTGAAACACACGGATAAGGGCATGGGATTGTATAAAACATACCCACAGGACATCTACCGTTGCCTTGTCTTTAGCAAGATTAGAGTTTGCGAAGTTCCGAACCGCCAAGAACAAAGCGTCAAGTAAACGCCATTCCATATATGCATCCCCACCCCACCGTCCTGCAATACAGGACTTCGGCACGGGAACACTGCAAAGATATGGAAAATAAATAAAAGAATCCTAATTTTCCGGGAGGCATTTTCCAAAATATCGGAAAAAACAAAAACAACATCAGCAAATCTCTAAAAGCAAGGTAAACAGATTGGCTTTTAGCAAGCCAATCTCCAAAAATGGTTTGCGTAATCCAAGGATAATCCTTACTTTTGCAAAAATGGCACAAAAGGCCGAGAACGCAATGGACAAAAAAACAATCCTTTTCACCCCGACAGAAAAAAAATTCTTCCAACTCATCAAACTTGCCGTCGGCGGCATCCCGGACGTCACGATAGAAATAGTCGCAGACGAATGGGCCACCCTTTACGACATGTCCCGCAAACAGGCCATGACCGCCATCGTGCTCGACGGAGTGGAAAAACTTCCGTCCGGACAAAAGCCTCCCACGGAAGTGCTGATGCCCTGGATAAGCCTCGTGCAACAAACCGAAGCACATAACCGCAACTTGAACCGGCTGGCGGCAAAAGTGTGCGCAAAATTCGCGGACGAAGGTATGGGCAGCGTGGTGCTCAAAGGACAAGGCAACGCATTGCTCTATCCCAATCCGCTCCACCGCACCCCCGGCGACATCGACTTGTGGGTAAACGCCACACGCCCCGACCTGGTGGCCTATGCCCGGCGATTCTGTCCGGGAGTGGAAGTGGTTTACCACCACGTGGATTTCCCCGTGCTGAAAGAAACGGAAATAGAGCTCCATTCCACCCCTTCATGGATGAACGAATGGGCTATGAACCGACGACTTCAACATTATTTCGGAGAATGGAAGCCGGAAAGCCTGCGACACCGGGTGCAACTGCCGGAAGGAGCTGGAGTAATCGCCGTGCCCACGCCTGAGATGAACCGCATCTATCTGCTCGTCCACATCTACCGCCACCTTTTCGATGAAGGCATTGGGCTTCGCCAACTGACAGACTATTATTTCGCACTCTGCCAGCCTTGTTCTCCTGAAGAACGCGCCGCAACCGTAAAGGTTCTGAAACGGCTGCGCCTTAAACGTTTCGCCGAAGCCGTCATGTACGTCATGCAGGAAGTGTTCGGCCTGCCCGATGCCCACCTGCTGCTTCCTCCCTCACCCGGACGAGGAAACAGGCTGCTGAGCGAAATCATGCTGGCAGGCAATTTCGGACAACACGACACGCGCATACACCATCATGCAGGCGAGACCTCCCTTGCCCGCTTCCGACGCAAAGTAAGCCGCAATTTCGCGTTCCTGGCCGACTACCCCGGCGAAGTGTTATGGAGCCCGCTCTTCAAACTATGGCACTACACTTGGCGCGCCCGGCACGGGTATTTCGCCCAAGGGAAAACGCACTGAACCTTACTAGCCACGCAAATGTCAGGTGACACACAGAAGCACCCATACATTTGACAAACCCTCAGCAACGTGAAATCAATGTGGAATCCTATCTTTCACGCCGCCGGATATGACGATAAGACAGGATAGCCTCCAACGTGTCAAAATCTTCAGGAACGGTCAATTTGAAATTCAACTCGCTGCCCGGCGCAATATGCAACGCGCGACCGGGAAAGACATCCGACATAAAAGTATATAATGACTGGGAATCACACATCCCCTTGCGGGTTGCCTCCCGAAAAGCTTCCGTCAAATCGTCCAAATAAAACGTCTGCGGAGTCTGTGCCCTGTAAAGCCGTTCGCGAGGGATACATTCCCGGGACGACGTTCCATCTTCGCTCACCATATAGGCCTCGTTGCTCCGCACGGCGGTGATGGCATTCCCATACGCATGGAACGTACGCAAGTTACAATCAATCATTTCCCGCGACAACAACGGACGCACGGCCTCATGGGTCAACACGACGGGATTCCGCCCGCCATAAACTCCCCGCAAACCTTCCACGCCGTTTTTCACCGACTGCAAACTCGTGCCACCCGCCGGAAAAGTGCCCCGCAGTTTGTCCACGCCTGCTACCCGTGCCGTCTCACGCACAAAATCCTCCCATTCGGCGGCACACACCACATACACGGCATCTACGTCCGGATGTTCTTGTAACGTGCGCATAGTATAGGCAATGACCGGTATGCCAGCCACCTCCATGAATTGTTTCGGCCGATCGCTGTGTATGCGGCAACCATGCCCGCCAGCCAGCAACAATGCGACAATCTGGTCAAATCTCGCCATTCTCCAACTCTTTTGTAAATTCCGCGCAGAATTTCTCATGCACGTGGCGGGTGTAATAGCGCAAAGCCTCAAGCACGGTGATTTCAAACAACGGATAAATCCACGGCATCCCTACCAATAAAGAAATGAACAACACGCCCACCCGCGTATCAAACGTCAGGATATTGGCATACTTCATCAGCGGCAGGCTCTTGACCCGGAACTTGTCCCTCAACGCCTGCGGCACACCTTCGGGATAACGCGCCTGCACCCATTCATACAACACTTGGAACTTGGGTGTCATGCGCTCCTGGCCACGGGTATAATTCCCATAAAAATAAAGATATATCTTATGAAACCATTCCTTACGGTTCCATGGCAAAGAATGCATCAGGGCACGTTGCTGGGCATACGTGTCCAACTCACTACCCGCCGCACCTTTCAGGAAGAACAAATGAATATTGCGGTAATAATCAGCCAACGCGCATTGACGGGAATGGCAATAAAAACCGGCGTATGCGCACAACAACCAAATCCACACGCCCCATTGTCCTCCCCAGGGAGCCGAAGCCCACGTCAGGCGCAAGGTGATGAACAAATAAATGGAAAAGAACCACACATCGCCGGCGAAACCGTCCAATATCCGCCCTATCAACGTCTTTTTCCCCGTCATGCGCGCCAACTGCCCATCGGCACAATCATACCAATTGGCCCATACCAACAAGAGCATGCCCACAAGATTCATGCGGATATCGTCCGGATAGAAAAAAAAGCCCGCCGCCGCCCCGATAACGATGGACAGCAAAGTGACGGCAATGGGGTGCACATGAAGTTTCTTGAACAATAAAGCCCACAAATAACCCGGTGTACGGGTCACGTAAAGCTCAAAAGCTCCTTCCGTGTCTTCCGACTTCAACGTGGCTTGCACTCGTTCTTTCAGCGTTGGCGATGTCATGATTGTCTCCCGTATGATTCCTTCTTCCTTTTTCCTTTACGTACAAAACGGTGCAATATTCGCAAAAAAAAGTGAATTTTGCAAGCCAACAAACGAAAAGAAACTGAAAAACCCCATATTTATGGTTTTCCATGCCACCCGGACACACCCTGTAAATGTTCTTTTCGCCCAAACCCACCACAGCCTTGCAGACGAATATCCCAACCGCCAAATGGCGGCTTAGAAACTGTTTTGAATTTATCGCGCGATGATTGGGAATGGTTTTTCCGCCCTTACCATGCAGAAATAGAATATTCATAAATATAATGTAAGCCCGTTTTTTCCGGCTTAACGGATTTATTCCTAATTTTGCACCTTATAAAACAAACAAATCGTATTATCAGAAAAAAACAAAATAGACTATGGCTTTGAAAGCAGGCATCGTGGGGCTGCCCAACGTGGGCAAGAGCACCCTTTTCAACTGTCTGTCGAGCGCAAAGGCGCAGGCAGCCAACTTCCCATTCTGCACCATCGACGCACAACTGGGACAAATCACCGTGCCGGACGAACGGTTAACCCGGCTGGCCGAAATCGTACACCCGGGACGCATCGTGCCCGCCACATGCGAAATCGTGGACATCGCAGGCTTGGTGAAAGGTGCCAGCCAAGGCGAGGGACTGGGCAACCAGTTCCTGGGCAACATCCGCGAGACGGACGCCATCATCCACGTGCTGCGTTGCTTCGACAACCCGAACATCGTGCATGTCGATGGGTCGGTGGATCCCGTGCGCGACAAGGAAATCATTGACACGGAGTTGCAACTGAAAGACTTGGAAACGGTGGAAAACCGCCTGAAGCGCGTGGAGAAAGTGGCCAAGGTGGGCGGCGACAAGGGGGCAAAAGTGGAATACGAAGTGCTCTCGCAATATAAAAACGCCTTGGAACAAGGTAAGTCGGCGCGCACCGTGACATTCGAGACCGAAGAGGAACAACACGCAGCCCGCAACCTGTTCCTGCTGACCTCCAAACCGGTGCTCTACGTATGCAATGTGGATGACGCTTCGGCCGCCAACGGCAACCGCTACGTGGATGCCGTGCGCGAAGCCATCAAGGACGAGGACGCGGAACTGCTCATCATCTCCGCCCAAACGGAAGCTGACATCGCCGAACTGGAAAGCTACGAGGAGAAACAGATGTTCCTGCAGGACATGGGCCTGAACGAGTCGGGCTGCGACCGCCTCATCAAGGCAATTTACCACCTGCTCAACCTGCAGACGTTCATCACGGCGGGCGAGATGGAAGTGAAGGCGTGGACTTTCC
The DNA here is from genome assembly GCA_944319925.1 of uncultured Paraprevotella sp. GTDB lineage: Bacteria > Bacteroidota > Bacteroidia > Bacteroidales > Bacteroidaceae > Paraprevotella. The sequence goes on along the minus strand of CALUFQ010000012.1, from coordinate 2,421 downwards.
GCAAGGGATGGAAAGCCCCGCAGTGCGCCGGCGTAATCCACACGGACTTCGAAAAGGGATTCATCCGCGCAGAAGTCATCAAGTATGACGACTACATCAAGTATGGCTCCGAAGCCGCTGTGCGCGAAGCCGGAAAGATGGGCGTGGAAGGCAAAGACTACGTGGTGCAGGACGGCGACATCATGCACTTCCGCTTCAACGTGTGAAACCATGGTAACGCAACTGCAATACATCCTGTGGAACCCGGACTTGTTCGCCTTCCACATCGGCAGCTTCGGCGTGCGCTGGTATTCGCTGTGCTGGTGCTTCGCCCTGCTGGCCGCCTATGTGCTGGTCGGGCGGCTCTACAAACAACAGGGCATCCCCGACAAGCTCTTCGACCCCCTGTTCTTCTACTGCTTCGTGGGCATCCTCGTGGGCGCGCGCCTGGGGCATTGCCTCTTCTATGAACCTGGCTACTTCCTCGTCCACCCGCTGGAAATGATTCTCCCCTTCCGTCAGACGGCGGACGGCTGGCATTTCACGGGCTACGCGGGGCTGGCCAGCCACGGAGGCACCATCGGGCTGATGCTCGCCCTGTGGCTCTACGTGCGCAAGACGAAGGTGAACATCATGCGCGTATTGGACAATGTGGCCATCGCCACGCCCGCTAGTGCCATGTTCATCCGCTTGGGCAACCTGATGAACTCGGAAATCATCGGCAAACCGACGGACGTGCCCTGGGCCTTCATCTTTGAACGGGTGGACATGCTGCCGCGCCATCCGGGGCAGCTCTACGAGGCTATTTGTTACTTTCTGTTCCTCATCGTCGGCTACGTGCTCTACCACAAGTGGCCGCAAAAGGTAGGTACGGGATTTTATTTCGGCTTCTGCCTGACGAGCATCTTCACGGCCCGCTTCTTCATCGAATACACCAAGGAAGTACAGGAAGCCTGGGAGGCTTCCATGCTCATCAACATGGGGCAGATCCTGAGCATCCCGTTCATCCTCATCGGAATTTATTGCATGACGGGCGGAAAGCTCTGCCGCAAGCTGGGCGAAAGGACGGGGTCGTAACGACCCTTTGGTTCGCCGTTTGGAAAGGGGAGAAAATGAATGGAGAGCATTATGAGAAAGTGCTGGAATATACAGCCCCGCCTCGCAAGGGGGCTGTCGCGGAGCGACTGAGGGGTCTCACGCCCACAAAAGCATACTTCCAACGCATGTTCTGTCGGTGCGAAACCCCTCCAGCCCTTCGGGCCACCTCCCCTACAAGGCGGAGGAGTTCATCCTGCCGACATCCCATATTGCGGCCGGGCGCACTCGCCGGCATCGCCATCTGCCTGTTGGCGGCATCATGCACAGGACGGGAAAACGCACCTTTCCGTTACCAAGGCGAAGACGGGCAACACCGGGAAATCCGGCTGGAACAGGTGCATGACAGCCTCTACGTGCTGCGGCATTCCATTGGTGGCGCAACTGTGTCGGAATGGGAACTGCCCTATCCCGTTTACCGCTTCGAATGCGGCGACCTGACGGGCGACGGGAGGCCGGAAATCGCCGTGGGGGTCATCAAACCCACCCGCCACTTTCCCCGCCCCGAACGGCGGCTTTTCCTCTTCAAGCTCTACAAAGGACGGCTCATCCGGCCGCTGTGGCTGGGATCACGGGTGGCGCGCCCGTTGGTGGATTTCCGCCTCGTGCGCGACTCCGTCCCGGCACGGATCCTTACCACGGAACGCCGCTCAGATGGCACGTTGGTGCAGGGCTTATACCGCCAACAAGGCTTCGGCCTCGTCTTCGAACACGATATTCCCGAATGAAAAATCCATAAACCAAACCCTTTCCCATCATGAAACACAACCCGATCCTATTGTTCTGCGCCGGACTGGCACTCATGGCCGGACTGGCCACATCCTGCCACTCCTCCAAGAAAAAGGCCGGATCCAAACCTTCCGAAGCCACGGAGACCGCCGCCCCGCCTGCGGCAGAATGCCGGCTGCTGACCGACAGCATCCTGCCCCAAAGCGTGGACTTGGAACAGGACATCAGCCGCCTGAGCTACGAGGAGCTGCGCATCCTGCGCAGCTATCCCTACGCCCTGCACGGCTACTGGTTCATCGAAGGCGACCTGAACAGCTTTTTCCGGCGGAAAACAGATTGGTATTATGACCTCTGCTACAAGGTCCTGATGGATTCCTACGAACAAGACCTGCCTTACGCCGACACTTACAGCAAAGTGGCACTGACGGCTGAAGAGAAAGCCTTCGTGGAGAAGATTGACCACCGCATGGCCCAGATGGCCCGCCACAGGCACATCACACGCGAAGGATGCGAACTGCTCAATCCCTTCCTTTGCGTCAACCTCTTCCAAATGGAACGGACGGACAAACGTTTCCTCGCCTTACTGGACCGCTGCAACTTCGCCATCGCCCCCATGGG
>CALUFQ010000011.1 GCA_944319925.1 uncultured Paraprevotella sp. | reverse complement strand
TGGTCGATCGGGCCGCACTCGAAATGCGGTGAACGGGCAACTGTTCCCAGGGTTCGAATCCCTGTCTTTCCGCTGAAATGGAAAAATATCACATAACCTTGGCTTCGGGAAGAGGACATGACATGACTGACAACCACCTCCCGAGAGGGTATGCAAACTCAAAAACCGAACTTCCCGACTTCGCCGCGCCTGCAAGGACGGCTAAGTCGGGAGTTCATTTTAAAACCCGGCAGACAAAGACAAGCGAAATGGGACATGAGTCATCCGAAAGAATTCAGACTTCTATTCTGAATAGACAAGAAAAAAAGCTATTGGTGTGGATTGCAAAAAGGCAGCCGGCGTGGGTCACGTCAGACTTCCTGACTTTCATCGGCGTGTTGGGTGCCGTGATTTTCCTCATCGGCGGCCTGTTGGCCAACATTGACGTACGATACTTGTGGCTCTCCTCTGCAGGACTAGTGGTCAACTGGTACGGCGACAGCCTGGACGGCACTTTGGCACGGGTGCGCCAAACCCAACGGCCCATCTACGGGTTCTTCATCGACCACACGCTAGACGCACTGACCACTTGCCTCATCTGTATCGGCATAGGCCTGTCGCCCGTGATGCAAATGGAAGTGGCACTGCTTATCATGGGAGGTTACTTGTGCCTTTCAATATATACCTACGTATCCACCATCATCATCGACGAGTTCCGTCTCACCTATGGAAAAATGGGTCCCACGGAAGTACGCCTGATTCTCATTGCCGTCAATACCTTATTTATATATACCCCGATGTGGACGGAAAAGCAATATGATTTTTGGGGGCGAGGATACGGTGTGTTCGACTTCATCGGGCTTACAGTAGCTGCCATCCTCTTCCTGCTATACGTGATTCAGCTTTTCAAAGACTCACGCACACTCTCGAAAAAAGATCCACTAAGACCTTACCAAAGGAAATAAAGGCACACTTCAGTCCCTTATCTTTATCCGGCAATCCTCCAACCCGTCAATAATGGCCAGCGACTCCACGCGGATTCCCATCGCGCGCAATTCATCACCGCCATGCTGAAAAGCCTTCTCTATGAGAAATCCCATGCCGGACAATTCAGCCCCCGACTGGCGCACGAGGTCGATGATGCCCTTAGCCGCATTGCCGTTGGCCAGGAAGTCGTCGATGAAAAGCACCTTGTCGCCCGGATGCAGGTAGTCGCGGCACACGCACACGTCGTAGGTGTTGTTCTTCGTGAAGGAAAAGACTTGCGTGGAGAGCATGTTCTCCATCGTGCTCGGTTTCTTCTTCTTGGCGAACACCACGGGCAACTCCAGCAGGTAGCCCACCATGATGGCCGGTGCAATGCCGCTGGCCTCGATGGTCAGCACTTTGTTGATGTCGCTCCCAGAGAAACGGCGCACGAACTCCACTGCCATGGACTTCATCAGTATGGGGTCCATCTGGTGGTTGATGAAATTATCTACTTTCAGTATTCCTCCCTCGAAACATTTCCCGTCGCGAAGGATGCGTTCTTTCAGTGCCTGCATAAGATTTCCGTGATTTTGAAGCCGTGAATTTACAAAACTTTCCGCGCACGGCAAAGCCCGCCCGCAAAAAAACCTCCACGTCTGCCCTGAATTCTAAAAAGATACGTTATCTTTGCATTATCTTCAAAGAAAACATAAGGAGGAACTATCATGAGCGTAATGGAACTGGATGCTTTCCGTGCGGAACTGGCACGGACTATATTGACCACGGAAGACTATGACTTGCTGGACAAAATCAAGCAACTGATTGGCCTGCAAGACCGGAAGGAAGATACCGCAAAGGAAGAATGCGGGGATGCCGACATGACGAAAGAGGAAATACTGGAGGAATTCGCACAAGCATGTCACGAACTCAAGCAACGGAAAGAAGGCAAACTCAGATTCAGGACATTAAAAGAAGCTCTCCATGAACTGTAGGATAGAAATCTCAGACATATTCTTCCGCCGCCTTAAAATCTTGTCCAAACGATACAAGTCGTTGAAGCAAGATTTGGAACGGCTTGAAAAAGAATTGGAGCAGAATCCCTTTTTAGGCACAGACTTGGGGAATCACCTACGCAAGATACGCTTGTCCGTCACTTCCAAGGGAAAAGGAAAAAGAGGAGGCGCAAGAGTCATAACCTATACCCTTACGCTTCAGGAAGACTATGTGGAAATCACCCTACTGACCATATACGACAAATCCGACACGGCAAACATCCCCACGCCCGAATTGCTCAGAATTGCAAAGGAATGCGGGCTATAGCCCCACCTCCACCCGCTCCAGCATCCCGCCCAGCGCGGCTAGCGCGACACCGTAGTTCGTGACCGGCACACCACAGGCCCGCGCCCGCCGCAGGCGGTTGAGCACATGGCGGCGCGTGAACATGCAGGCCCCGCAATGTATCACCAGGTCGTATCCCGACAGTTCCTCCGGAAAATCATTCCCGCCCACGACCTCTATCCGCAAACTTTCCCCGAAACGGCGGCGCAACAGGCGCGGCAGCTTCACCCGCCCGATATCTTCGTGGCGCGGCACGTGCGTGCAGGCCTCGGCTATCAGCACCCGGGCGTCCGGACGCAAGGCCAGCAACGCCTTCGCCCCTTCCATGAACAAACGGATGTCGCCTTTCTGACGGGCGAAGAGAATGGAAAAGGAGGTCAGGCGGGTCTGGGGCGGACACGCTGCCTCAGCCTGCGGAAACACCTGCGAATCGGTAATCATCAAGGCCGGGGGAGACGACAAGGCAGCCAACGCCTGCGGCAAGCGGTCGGCTGTGGAACACACCGGCGTGCACCCCTTGTCCAACAGATTGCGGAGCGTCTGCACCTGCGGCAATATCAGCCTCCCCTTGGGGGCCTGGATGTCCTGCGGCATCACCAGCACCACCACGTCCCCGGCTTCCGCCAGTCCGTCCGTCAGGCCGCCCGGCTCATCCGTGCGGCGGTAAACCTCCGCCATGGCGGACAGCAGTTCCGGCATCCCCTCGCCCGTGCGGGCGGAAAGGCGCAGGAAAGGAACGTCCAATTCCCTTTCCCAGTCCCCGGCAAATCGCCCGCCGTCTGTTTCCACCTTATTATATATATACACCACCGGAATATCGTCGGCCTTAAACCGTGCGGCCCACCCGCGTTCGGGAACAGCCCCGTCCGCTTCGCCCGAGACGACCAACAAGGCCAAATCCACCCGGCGGGCAGCTTGGACTGTCCGGCTAACCCGCAAGCGTCCCAACTCCCCCTCATCGTCATATCCGGCCGTGTCCACCAACACTGCCGCCCCGATGCCCGGCAACTCGATGTTCTTCATCACGGCATCCGTCGTCGTACCCGGCACGTCGGACACGATGGCGGCCTGCTGTCCGGCCAAGGCATTGACCAGCGACGACTTCCCGCTGTTACGGCGGCCAAACACCCCGATATGGAAGCGGTTGGCCCTAGGTGTCTCCTCTTTCATCGGCTTGCTCCTCCCTGCATTTAAAACCTGAAATCGCGCTGCCCTTCCCCGATGGACTCCAGATAACGGCGGGCGTTCTCTCGCACTTTCTCACCCGGCACGGTCTCCAGCAGACGGGCTATCATGGCCTCGCCCTTCTGCCGCGTGGCCGGCGAGGCATAATCCTGCAAGTATTCCTTCAGCGTCAGCAAGGCGTTGGGCAGGCAGCAGTTGGCTATCTGCCCTTTCTTGACCAGCGACATGAAGCGGTCGCCCGTGCGTCCCTCGCGATAACAAGCGGTGCAGAAGCTCGGGATATAACCCAAGTCGAGCAGCCACGCCACCACTTCGTCCAACGAACGGCGGTCCGACACGTCGAACTGTGCGGAATTTTCGTCCGTCTTCTCCTCCTGCACGTAACCACCCACGCTGGTACGCGACCCGCCGCTCAACTGCGACACGCCCAGTTCCAGCACCTTTGCCCGGCTGGCCGGACTCTCACGCGTGGACACAATCATTCCCGTGTAAGGCACGGCGATACGGAGCACGGCCACGATGCGGTGGAACACCGCGTCGGGCACACAATTGGCGAAATCTGCCGTGTCAATATCGTCCGCCGGACACAGGCGCGGCACACTGATAGTATGCGGCCCCACGCCGAAACGTGCCTCCAAGTGCTCGGCATGCATCAACAACCCAATGAAGTCATAGCGGTATGTCTCCAGCCCGAACAGCACCCCGATGCCCACGTCGTCAATGCCGCCCGTCATGGCGCGGTCCATGGCCTCGGTGTGATAGGCGTAATCATGTTTCGGCCCCGTGGGGTGCAAAGTTTCATAGTTCTGCCTGTTATACGTCTCCTGAAACAGGATGTACGTCCCGATGCCGGCCTCCTTCAGCTTCCGGTAATTCTCCACCGTGGTGGCAGCAATGTTCACGTTCACCCGCCTGATGGCCCCGTTCTTGTGCTTGATGGAGTAAATCGTGCGGATGCTCTCCAGCACGTACTCTATCGGGTTGCGCACGGGGTCTTCGCCCGTCTCCAACGCCAGCCGTTTGTGTCCCATGTCCTGCAGGGCAATGACTTCGCGCCGGATTTCGTCCTGCGTCAGCTTGCGGCGGCGGATGGTCTTGTTCTTCGCATGATAAGGACAATATACACAACCGTTCACACAATAGTTGGAGAGATAGAGCGGGGCGAACATCACGATGCGGTTGCCATAGAACCGCTGCTTGATGTCGCGCGCCAAAGCGAACATCTCCTCTTCAAAATCCGGTTGGTCCGAGACCAGCAACACGGTCGCTTCGCGATGGTCCAGCCCCCGGCACTCGCGCGCCTTCTTCAGAATCGAGGCGATAAGCGGCCTGTCGCTCTTGTGCGCCTCGGCGTAGGCCATCGTCTCACGGATCTCCGCGTCGGAGATAAACTCGCCGGCGCGTTCCGATTTCACATCATACTTCATGTCTATACCTCATTTTTATACATAGTCACCACGCCCGTAATCAATATGGTATCCGATGCTTCTCAATTCCAGCTCCAACTGGCGCAATCCCTCAGCCGACTCCCTGCCTTGGCAAGCCTTGTGGTCGTAAATGGCATATTTCTCCCTCACACCGGATGGCGACAAGTTGGGCATCACCACGTTGGCCCCGCTCAGGATGGCCGCCACGCGCCCCTGCCCGTCCAAAGTGGCCAAAGCCGTGGTGGCGGGAATCAGCGCACGGGGGAAACGCAGCCGCATCAGCGCGACCAACCGCAACGTCAAGGCAGCCGACCCCGCCGGGCAATGGGCAAACGGCGTGTGGGCGGCAGGCAGGAAAGGCCCCATGCCAATCATTTCCGGCTCCAGCTCCTCCAGAAAAGCAAGGTCGTCCAAGAGGCAATCCACCGTCTGTCCCGGCGTCCCCACCATCATGCCTGCTCCCGTCTGGTAGCCCAGCGACTTCAACACGCGCAGGCATTCCCTGCGCCGTGCGCCGCTCATCTCCGCCGGATGCAAGCGGGCATAGTGCATATCATTGCGCGTCTCGTGACGCAACAGGTAACGGTCCGCCCCGGCCTCACGGAAACTGCGGTAGGCCGCTTCGTCCCGTTCTCCCACGGAAAGCGTGATGGCATGCGCGGGAAACTCCGCGCGGATAGCCTCCACGGTACCTGCCACCCACGCATCATCCTGCACCCCGTCCTCCCCGCCCTGCAACACGAACGTGGAAAACCCAGCCCGGGCACCCTCGCGGCAACAATCCAACACCTCTTCCCGCGAAAGCCGGTAGCGCGAAGCGAAACGGTTGGAACGGCGCAGGCCGCAATAGTAGCAGTTGTTGCGGCAATAAGAAGAAATCTCTATCAAACCGCGGATATAAACTCCGTAGCCGAAATGCCGCCGCGACACTTCCGCCGCACGGGCGCGAAGCCGCTCGTCCTGCCCTTCGTCAAGTGCCGTCAGCCACCTGCGCCACCCTTCCCGCCCGGGACTTTCCCCGTCAGAAAGCGCGTCCAGCATGCCCCGGAAGGCCGTTTCTGGAAGTTTCTCGCCGTTTTCTTTCATAAAATTAACACAAAGGTAGTAAAAACTGCCTTTTTTTTCGTAGTTTTGTCCCCTAATCATTATTAAAACCATCCAAAACTATGGCATACAACAACAACATCATGTTCATCCGCTACCAATTGCTGGCGCGGCTGGTGAAGATGTGGAAGGAAAACGAACTGCAGGAACGAATTGACCGGTTGCCTGTGGAGCTGCACCCACGCAAGCAAAAACCGCTGGGACGGTGCTGCGTCTATAAGGAAAGAGCCGTGACGAAATACAAAACCATGGCGATGATGGGATTCGACATGACCGACGAGACCGACGAGACCGAACGCCTGTCGGCCTATGCCGCCCGCATGCTGGCACGGGAAGACATCGACCCGGAAAAGAGCATCCTGAGCGTCATGGACGAGGCCTGCTCCTCGTGCGTGAAAATCAACTATGAAGTGACCAACTTGTGCCGCGGATGTGCCGCCCGCCCCTGCTACAACAACTGCCCGAAGGATGCCATCAGCTACGACAGCGAGGGCAAAGCCGTCATCAACCACGAAAAATGTGTCAGCTGCGGGCGTTGCCACCAGGTGTGCCCCTACCATGCCATCGTCTATATTCCAGTGCCGTGCGAGGAAGCCTGCCCCGTGAAAGCCATCTCCAAAGACCAATACGGCGTGGAACACATTGACCCGGACAAATGTATTTATTGCGGCAAGTGCCTCAACGCCTGCCCGTTCGGAGCGATATTCGACCTTTGTTCCGTGTTTGACGTGCTGAAACGCATCAAGGCCGGGCGCAAGGTGGTGGCCATGGTAGCCCCTTCCGTGCTGGCGCAATTCAAATATCCCGTGGAAAAAGTGTTCGGTGCCCTGCGGGCCATCGGCTTCAGCGACGTGCTCGAAGTAGCCTATGGCGCGGAAGAGACCATCCGCCGCGAGGCCGCCGAGTTCAAAGAGAAACTGGAAAGCGGCGCGGCCTTCATGACCACCAGCTGTTGCTCGGCCTACGTGCAACTGGCGCGGAAACACATCCCCGAACTCAAGCCTTACATCTCGTCCACCGGATCGCCCATGTACTACGTGGCGGAATACGCACGGAAAAAGCATCCCGATGCCGTCACGGTGTTCATCGCCCCCTGCGCGTCAAAGAAGGCGGAAGGCCGCGAGAACCCCAACGTGGACTTCGTGTGGACGTTCCGCGAGCTGGATGCCGTGCTGGAAGGCATGGAAATCGACATGGATGCCTGCGAGCCTTTCACGCCTGAAGAACATGCGGGACACGACGCACACGGTTTCGCCAAGACTGGCGGCGTGTTTGCCGCCGTGAAGAACATGGTGGGCGACCCGTCGCTGCAGGGCACCATCATCGCGGGGCTGGACAAGAAAAACATCGCCGCGCTGAAGGCCTACGCCAAGACGGGCAAATGCCCCACCCACATGATCGAGGTCATGGCCTGTCCCGGCGGCTGCATCAGCGGTCCCTGCGCCTGCAACGAGGGCATGGCCGCCATCCGCCAGTTCGACGCGGAACTGAAGAAAAAAGAACCGGGAGCAGGGGCGGGGGCGTAACGCCCCATTTGTTCGCCATGCGGATGCCAAAACTGTTCCACCTTGCAGAGAGCGAGCCCCAAAGGACTGGAGGGGCATCTTCCTGCAAGGTGAATTTTTTTCAATCTGTCGGCATCCCGGCAAGGAAAAACATTTTCTTATTCAAGCCGTTCCACGCGGGTTTCCTCTTCCGCTTTCCGCCACATCCGGTCATACTTGCGCCAACGCACCCCGTTCACCACCTCGGCAATACCATAAAGGATGAACGTAGCCCCCAAAAGGACAAAGGGCACTGAGGCGGAAGCCATCGGCTTGAACAGCACGAACACGCCCAAGGCCGTCACGACCAAGGCCGCCAACAACACGTACCAACGGAAAGGAATGACGCGCCGCAAGCGAAACAAGTTCCACACTTGATTGATGCCCGCCAACACCATCAGCCCCCCGAAGACGTACATCAGATAGGTGACGAACAAATCCGGGAAAAAGAACAGGAACACGCCGAAAAGCAGGCTGCCCAGCCCCACCAACGGAAACGCGGGCTTCACCTCGGCCTTCCCCGAAAGACAAATCATGGCATAGCTGACCAGGGAAACAAGCCCCGAAACAAGGAACAAGCCCCCGATGACCTGCACCAGCAACCCCGTCATGCGCTCGGGGTTGGCCACCAACAGGATTCCCACCAACAAAGCGCACACGGCGCGGAAAATATAACTGTTCACTGCTTTCATCACACAATCATTTTTTAATGTTTATATTTGGCTAAGGTACGAATTTATCCCATGACAAGCGAATAAAAAACGGAAAAAAACAAAAAGCACAAGAAGAACATGCCCAGATTCCGCAAAAAGCCAACACAAGATTATACCAAATATCAAAAATGCTGGCACATGTCGCAGAAAAGCATTACCTTTATCCTAAAAACACGACAGACATGCCAACCACACTCTACCTCGTGCGCCACGGACAAACGGAAGAAAACGCAGCCAACATCCTGCAAGGGCACTTGCCCGGGCATTTGGACGCGGAAGGACGGGCACAAGCCGCCCGGCTGCGGGAACAACTGCGCGACATTCCTTTCGACGCCCTGCTATGCAGCGACCTGCTGCGATGCCGCGACACGGCGGCCATCCTGAACGAACCGCACGGCCTGCAACCGGAATACACCCCGCTCTTGCGCGAACGCGACTGGGGGCCGTTTACCGGGATGGACATCCTGAAAGCCCGCACCCTGATAGACGACCGCGCCGAAACGATGGATGCCCTGTTCCGCCGTGCCCGCACATTCCTGACAGACACGGCAAGACGGTTCGACGGGAGCCAAGTACTGGTGGTGAGCCACGGCCTCTTCTGCCGGGTGCTCCAGGCCGCCTGCCTCGGACTGGCCATCCGCGCCGTTCCCCGCATGGACAACGCCGAAGTGCGCCGCGTCACGCTCACCCTCCCTCTGCCCGCCAACGGCGGCACGGAAGAAAGCGGCGTCACGGCCAACTGACCACGGCGGGTTTGGCCGAGCCAAGCCGGGAAACGTCATAGCCTCTTATTGAAAAATCTCCCGCAGCTCCTTGTTGCTCAACTTGCCAATCCAACTCTCCCCGCTCGCCACGGTCATGTCCGCCAAGTGTTTCTTTTGTCGAATCATGTCGTTGATGCGTTCCTCGAATGTGTCTTTCGTGATGAAACGGTGCACCATCACGTTGCGTTGCTGCCCGATGCGGTAAGCACGGTCGGTGGCCTGCGCCTCCACTGCGGGATTCCACCAAAGGTCATAATGGATGACATGGGTGGCCGCCGTGAGGTTCAAGCCTGTCCCGCCCGCTTTCAACGAAAGAATGAACACGCGGTCGGTACGGTTTTGCTGGAAACGCTCCACCATGTCTTGCCGCTGCTTGAGGCTGCACCCGCCATGATAGAACAAAGGCGGCACACCCGTCCGTGCAGCAAGAAACTCGACCAACAAATCGCCCATTTCGCGGAATTGGGTGAAGACGAGCACCTTCTCGCCTGCATCCAATATCCCATCCACCAAGTCTGCCAGCATCTCCGCCTTTCCGGAAAGCTCCATCCTCCGGTCGCCGTTCTTGAGAAACTGCGCCGGATGGTTGCAAATTTGCTTCAAGGCCAGAATCATCTGCAAGATCATCCCCTGGCGTTTGAACAACGCTTCATGGCCGGTTGTGGGCAAGCCCTCGATTTCCTTCATGGCAGCCTCCAAAGTTTTTTGGTAGAGGGCAGCCTGCTCCGCCGTGAGCGACGCATATTCGTCGCGTTCAATCTTGTCGGGCAAGTCGGCAATGATACTTTTGTCCGTCTTCACGCGGCGCATCATGAACGGGGCGGTCACTTTGCGGAAACGCGCGACGCAATCCTCGTCATTATGCAATTGTATGGGATTGGCAAAGTTCTCTTTAAACATCTTCACCGTCCCCAAATACCCCTTGTTGGCATAATCCATGATGCTCCAGAACTCGGAAAGGCGGTTTTCCACGGGAGTGCCGCTCAGCGCGATATGCGTGTCCGCCGGAATGGACTTCACGGCTTTGCTCTGCGCCGTGTCGGCATTCTTGATATTTTGCGCCTCGTCAATGCACACGACCGCCCATTTCATCTTTTTCAACTTGGCATAGTCGGAACGAAGCACCCCGTATGTGGTCAGTAAGACATCCTGGTCAAAAGATTTCAAGTCGCGGTTGCCACCATGATAAACCGCCACGGAAAGCGCAGGGGCGAAACGGGCAATCTCGGCCTGCCAATTAGCCAACAAGCCAGTGGGCACGGCCACCAACACACGTTTGTCCGCCAGCACCCCTTCTTCTTTCAGTTTCAACACCAAAGCGATGAACTGCAAAGTCTTTCCCAGTCCCATGTCATCGGCCAATATCGAACCAAAACCGATGCGCATATTGCGGTACAACCAAGAATAGCCACGTTCCTGATAGGGACGCAGCGTGGCTTCCAGCCCCTCCGGAAGAGGGATGCTTTCTTGTTTAAGCAGGGAATCCACCATTCGGCGGACATCCTCGGACATCCGGATGGGAGCCGACTCATATTCTTCCGCCAAAGCCGCCTGCAATAATCCGGCAGGCGACATCCGCTCCGTCTTGTCGAACACCTCGCACAACCGGTTAATCATCCCGGCATCCGCATACACGTACATCTGCTTGAACCGGATCAAATCGCCCGCATGTTGCCGCAACCTCATAAATTTGTCAACGGACACCACCTCGTCGCCCAAAGCCACCTGCCAATCGAAAGCGAACAAATCCATCAGTGAAAGGAAACCTTTTCCGGAACGTTTCTTGCAACGAATACTGAGAGTCGGTTTCGGACACACGACATGCTGCAGGCTCTTGGGCAAATATACTTCTATTCCCATCATCCGCACAGCTGGCAAGACACGGAATAGAAACGGCACGAAATCCGCCGGAGCATAATGCACGGGGCGGGTGGCACCGCCGTTGACGTACGCCTCCAATTCCGGCATCATGGACGACACCGGCGACAGACCGCGCAACACGTGCATGCGCTCCGAGTCATAGCGGGATTCGCATAACAGTACGGACAACGCGACCGGCCGTGCCGCAGGAACTCCCTGTTTCTCCATCCCCAGTTCCAAATCGAAACCGCCTTCCGGATGCTCGGCGACATAAAACACGGGCCGGTACTTCTGCCCTTGGAACGAAAAAGAGGACAGCCACGCCCGGATGCCGCCCGGAATCTCTTTCTCACCCACGTCGCCAAAGGCACAACGAGCCCCTTTGAAAAAGAACATGTGCAACGACGAGCCAACGCCCCGCGACCATTCGGCAACCAACACGCCAAGGAACAACGAAACGAGCCATTCCGCCGCACGGGCCACGGGCCTCCAACGCTTCCGCCCCAAGGATGCCGACATCTCAACGATGCCATCGGGCACGGATTTCTCCAATTTCTCCAACACGGTGCGCACCTGACCGTCCATCAGGGCCGGCATCCACCGAATGGCATACATCCCGCTTGCCGTGCGCAAAATCTGCGGCACCACATCACCTTTCTCCAACAAATGCAAAGCACAGGAAAACGATTGGTAAATGGCAGACACACTCAAGTGATAATCGGGCAAAAAATCCGGATTAAGCCGCATCAACGCCGCGAAAAAGCCATCGGGCTTCCACCGGCCGCCCCCATGCAGGTCAATGTGCCATTCCAAATCGCCGTCAAAACGGAGCTTACAAACCATGTCACGCCCGATTTCCGGCAGGACTTCATCCGACGGAATGCCCATAAAACATTTCTGCCTGCCTTCAAAAAAACGGTGGGCTTCCATCGCCAACCTACGCATTTCTGCCGCATAAAGCTCCTTGAAATTATCTGCCGGGGAAAAAGGAGGCCGATCGGCGAGCAAGGCCAATATGGACTCCGAGCGGTCGGGCAAGCACGAAAAATCGACCCGCCCGAACTTGCAATCCGCCCTCGCATGCTCCACGAACTCCACCACGTCCCCCACACCCGGCACTTCCACCTGACGGCGCAGTTCCTCAGCATCAATTCCCCTCGCCTTCAATTCGGCAAACAAATCCACCCCGTGCATCTCAAACACAATGAAGGGATTGTTGTCTATCTCGCGGCTGAACATATACACCACAGCCGCCAGATGCTTGCACGGCACGGCCCAATCCGGGCAACTGCACAACATGTCGAAATCCGACCAACGTTCAGGAAAAACTTTCAAACCGCGCGAAGAGGCGATGGAAAGGATTTCAGGCGAAAGCTCATGGCAGGCGAGCTTCATCAATATGGCCGGACGGGACAACACCTCCCGCACCAAGACATCCTTCTCCTTTTGACTGAACTGCGGAATCCTGATACGAACCACATAAGGGCGCGACGCACTGCCCGCAACTTCCGCCAGAATGGTGTTGCCTTCCAATTTGATATCCGTCACCGCTCCCTTGCGGGCATACGCCGCCCCGCGCGGAATCCTGTTCGCATAATCTATATGACTCAGGGCCTTCAACCATTCACGCCCCCACCACGTATTGCCAAATTGCTGCGCCATCGTTTTTCTCCATCTTTGAGCATACAAAGTTAGCAAAACAGAGCCATAACACCCCAGAAACGCCATCACTTTCTTGGAGACAAAGGGGAAAAGTCACTCTTATACATGGGAAAACCCACTGCTGCGGGAAAATTGGAATCATCGGTGGTTGAAAGATTTGCCAAGGGCGGTGAAACCGTCCAATGATGCCGTCTGGTGAGCGCAGC
Source organism: uncultured Paraprevotella sp. (assembly GCA_944319925.1). Taxonomy (GTDB): domain Bacteria; phylum Bacteroidota; class Bacteroidia; order Bacteroidales; family Bacteroidaceae; genus Paraprevotella. The sequence continues at coordinate 53,240 of CALUFQ010000011.1, read as the reverse complement.
GAACCTGCGGCAATTCAAGTGCCTCGAATCCGGGCTTCGAAGAAGTCCAACCGCAATCCGGAACGTTATTCGACTTCTTCGAAGCCTGCCGAGGGCGTATCAAAACCTGCGAGAAGCAACTGCTCCGCCTTGTAGGGGAGCTGGCCCAACGGGCCTGAGGGGTTTCACACCCACGGACACACACATAAACTATGTCTTTGTGGACGTGAGACCCCTCCGGTGCTTCGCGCCACCTCCCCTACAAGGCGGAGGAGTTTATTTTGATACACTCTCAATTGAGTATCAGGATTTTCAATCCGAAAAAAGTTATTCCATTATTCTTATATGTACTAGTGCCTGCCACGTTAAGCCCTTGCGGGCCCCAAGGATTCGGAAATCCGCACCCCAATTGCGCCGGATTTCAAATCCATCGCAGCTGCGCCTGGGACGGTATCCGACGATACGCGGGCCTGTCAGAATGTCGCCCCGAGGGCGGAACAAGTTTCTTTTTGTCGGATTAGGACGGATTTCCGTGACGCGGATTTTGAGCCTGCAAGGCAAAATAGAGAAAAAAGCAGGCATTTTTTGCACAAAACAGCCCCTTTGTGCAATGTTTTATGGGGATTTTTTGCTTTTTGAGGCAGTCCGGCCCCGAAATCTTGCTGTCGGGACGAAAAAATCCGAGCCCCGAAAAAGAAATTCCCGGCTCCGAAAAAAAAATTCCAAGCCCCGAAATTTTTTTTCCGAGCCCCGTTTTTTTCAGACGGCGGCTTGGAAGCCCTTTTTCCCGCTAGTTGGAACTTTTTCACCGACAAGTCCCCGGTGTCAATATGTCGGCACAAGCGCCGCCCGGCTTACGTGCCCCGGCAATCCCGGCGCGGAAACAGCCGCACCCGCGACAAAAAGAAAGCCTGCGCCCTCTATTTACCGACATTTGGGTTTCCGTACACTCCGCGAGATTGCGTTTTTTGCGCCCGCCACCGCCCCCTGCCCCGTACAAGCGAATCTCAGCGGCCTTCAAATGACAAAGTGTCAAATTCCCCGGCAAATAGCAAAATGTCAAATCCGTCGCAGCGTATCGGCAGGGAAGCATGAAACCGTTCCCCGTTATATTTCTACTGCTCCCCGATTATACCGCGCAAAACAAAAGCTAAGAAAACCGGAACCGTTCGCATTTTGGGGGATTTAACACTAATGGAAAAATGAATTGAGGCAATTGGGTGGCGCAGAGTTCCTGCTTTTACAAACTTCTGAATGTCGGCAGTCAAAGCCGCCAGGAATGAACTGTCCCGCCTTGCAGGGGGACGAGCCCCGGAGGGGCGGAGGGGGTCTCACACCCACGGGGGCGTAACGCCCTTTCTGTTCGCCGTGCGGCGGCCATAATGCCCTTTTGTTTCCCTCGCGGCGGCCATAATGGCCGTTTTGTTCGCCATGCGGAGGAACGTAACGACCCTTTTGTTTCCCTCGCGGAATGATACGTGGGCGGGAAACCCCTCCGGCTCTTCGAGCCACCTCCCCTGCAAGGCGGAGGAGTTTTTCTCCGCACGGGCAAGTGACGGGAAGCAGGGCATTTGATTACAAACGAATATTTGTCAGTTGTTAAATCCCCAAGATTAGGAACAGTTCCAGAATACCTTTGTCAAACCGAAGAAAAGCCCCCGAAACCGGGAGCTTTTCTTCGCGAAAAATCAAATTATACAACCTATTCTAACGTGAAAGTATAAATGTCATCAAACGTTCCATTCGCGGAAATAGAACCACTGGTTGACTTCACGACCACGCCGTTGACGATGATACGGCAATTGTAACGCTTTCCGAGCGCACCGCTATAATGATGCACTTTCTTCACCATCGTCGCTGCACGAGGCAAACGCCACCATGCCGCAAGCTAGTGCGAACATCAGTAAAAATTCCAAAGTCTTCTTTTCATTTCTCCCTATATTTAAATCTTTTCATATACATTCTCACCGGATACAAGAGTTCCATTAGTATATTTAAAAGTAATAGTGAAATCCATACCTCCACCATCCGTAGTCGTCTTCCAACCAGTAGCAGTCACTACGCTTCCATTCACGGTGTAAGTAAAATATCCATAAGTATCCGCGTTTCCGTCAAATTCATATTCGCCGGTTCCGTCTTCATTAAAAGTGTAGTAAATGAATTTCCGATTATCATAGTTATAACAATATGTACCACAGAAACCGTCCGGTATTCCTCTCTCATCGTCATCATCCTTACAAGAAGAAAAAGACGCACAAACGCATAGTACGCACAACACGGCCAACAACCGGCCACACATTTTTTTAAATCCCAATTCCATCATAATTATCCGTTTAAAAATTCCTGTTTAATTTTTGCTTTTCCACAAGGGGACAACTTCCTTAAGTCTTGTCCCCTTTGCAAAGTTACGTATTTCAAAATGTTAAATAGGGGGGGGCAATATAGACATATTCGCCACACGTTGTGGACAAAATCGCTACGGCTGTTCCCCAGACAAGAACTCCTCGGTGTAATATTTGAAGAAATCGTGGGAGAGCACCGTGGAGATGCGGAAAAGCAAAAGCGTGTCAATGCTTTCCTTGCGGAAAAGCTTATACACATTGGTGCGGTCGCAATAGAGTTCCCTTGCGAACCACGACACGGAACGCCGCTGGCGGCGGAGTTCTTGTTCGATGAGCAGACCGATGTGCACCATAGCCGTAAAAAACAAAAAGCGTAAACCATCCGATGCTTATCGACTGCCTGAGATACCGCCAAGTAACCCGAAGAACGCGTATAAGCACGGATAGTTCACGCCCTTAACGGACGCGAACTCCCAGTAGCTTATCTTCCCGTTCTTCAAATTTTGGCGGTTTTCAGACAGTAAGAATATAAGCTAAAAGCTCGTTTTCACCAAAGCCAGACGGAATCGCCATCCCATCTACAATAGCCCATTCCCGTTTCGTTTCCGAACGGGCTCCATTCATTTTATAGTCAAAGATACATTTTTTACGGCAAAGTTCCAAATCCTGTATGCCAAGCCCCTCGGATGTCACACCGGCTGCAGCCCCGCAATCAGCCGGAGTATTTCCACGGCTTCTTTGACCGAATGCACGTCCTGGACGACCATGGAACGGCGGCCTTTTGCCTCGCGCAGGTTGCTGCGATGGGCATTCATGCCCGCATAAGCAATACATTGGCCGAAAGCCTTGCTTTGGAAATAAGCGCTTTCGTCGTTTTGCACGAAATAGAGCACCATGCGCCCGCCTTTGAGGAATATCTTTTCGGCGCCAAGGTGTTTGCCCAAGCGACGGAGCGTCACCACACGGATAAGCTCCTCGCCCTCTTCGGGAATCTCCCCGAAACGGTCTTTCATCCGTTGACGGAATGCCTCCACGTCTTCGTCGCGCTCCAACCCGTCCAGCTCACGGTAGAGCAACATGCGCTCGCTGCTGCTCGGCACGTAAGTCTCGGGGAAGGACATCTGCAAGTCGCTCTCCAACGCGCACTCATCCACGAACTCTTCACCGCCCAAGTCGTTCCCTTTTTTGATCTCGTCGGCATAGAGGTCGGCAAACTCGTCATTCTTCAGCTCCTTCACGGCTTCGGACAAGATTTTCTGATAAGTCTCGTAGCCCAAATCGGCAATGAAACCGCTCTGTTCCGCACCCAAGAGATTACCAGCCCCGCGGATGTCTAGGTCTTGCATGGCAATGTGAATGCCCGAGCCCAAGTCGCTGAAGTTCTCGATGGCCTGCAAGCGGCGGCGGGCCTCCGGGGACAACACGGCCAAAGGCGGCGCCAACAGATAGCAGAAAGCCTTCTTGTTGCTGCGCCCCACGCGGCCGCGCATCTGGTGCAGGTCGCTCAGGCCGAAGTTCTGCGCCCCATTGATGATGATGGTGTTGGCATTCGGGATGTCAATGCCGCTCTCGATGATGGTCGTGGAGATGAGCACATCGTAATCATAATGCACGAAACCGAAGATAATATTCTCCAGTTCTTCGGGCGGCATCTGTCCATGTCCCACGCAGACACGGGCATCCGGCACATGCTTGCGCACCAATGCCTCCAAATCGTAAAGACCTGAAATGCGGTTGTTCACGATGAACACCTGCCCGTTGCGGCTCATCTCGAAGTTGATGGCATCGGCAATCAGTTCCGCACTGAACACCTGCACTTCCGTTTGCACGGGATAGCGGTTGGGAGGCGGAGTTTGGATGACCGACAAGTCGCGCGCCCCCATGAGCGAGAATTGCAACGTGCGCGGAATCGGGGTAGCCGTCAGTGTCAGCGTGTCCACGTTCACTTTCATTTGGCGGAGCCTTTCTTTCGTGGCCACGCCGAATTTCTGCTCTTCGTCGATGATTAGCAATCCGAGGTCCTTGAACTTCACGGACTTGCCAATCAGCTTGTGCGTCCCCACGATGATATTGATTTTCCCGTCGGCCAAATCTTTCTGGATTTGTTTCACCTTGGCCGCCGACCGGGCACGGCTGAGGTAATCCACGCGCACCGGCATGTCCTTCAGCCGTGCCGAAAAGGTCTGGAAATGCTGATAGGCCAGCACCGTGGTGGGCACCAGCACGGCCACCTGCTTGTTGTCGGCACAAGCCTTGAAAGCGGCGCGGATGGCCACCTCCGTCTTGCCGAAGCCCACGTCGCCACACACCAGGCGGTCCATCGGCCGTGCGCTCTCCATGTCGGCCTTCACAGCCTGGGTGGCTTTCAGCTGGTCGGGCGTATCCTCGTAGAGGAAGCTCGCTTCCAGCTCATGCTGCAGGAAGCTGTCGGGGCTGAAAGAGAAGCCTTTCTCTTGGCGTCGCAAGGAATAAAGTTTGATGAGGTCGCGGGCGATGTCCTTGATTTTCGTCTTGGTGCGCTCTTTCAGCCGCTCCCAAGCCCCTGTGCCCAGTTTGTTGAGCCTCGGCGGCTCGCCTTCCTTGCCGCGATACTTGCTCACCTTGTGCAGAGAGTGGATGGAGACGAACACCACATCATCGTTCTGATAGATGATCTTGATGACCTCCTGCATGGTGTCCCCGTTGGGAATACGCACCAGGCCGCCGAACTTGCCCACGCCATGGTCCACGTGCACCACATAGTCGCCGATATTGAACTCCTGAAGCTCTTTCAGCGACAGGGCGACCTTTCCGCTGCGTGCCTTGTCGCTCCGCAAGTTATACTTGTGGAAACGGTCGAAAATCTGGTGGTCGGTGAAAAAGCATGCCTTCAAGTCGTCGTCGGCAAAACCGGCATGCAGGGTCTTGTCCACGGGCGTGAACTCGATGCCCGAAGCCTGCTCCTCGAAAATAGCCGCCAAGCGGTCGGTCTGCTTCGCGGAGTCGGCTAATATATATAAGGTGTATCCCCGTCCCAAATAATCGTGGAAAGACTGGTTGACCAATTCGAAATTCTTATGATAAATGGGTTGTGCCGTCAGGTGGAAGCGCACGGTGGCCTGCGGGATGCCCGTCGGTTTGTTTCCGATTTCCACCCGGCAAAAGTTCAGCAGCCCTTTCGTCAGGGCCGCCCCGTCGATGAGCATCAGGTCGGCACGGAGTTTCTCCCGTTGCTCCGCCTCTTCCATCTCGCTCTGCGCCTGCTCCGCCAACAAAGCCTGTGCCGAAAAACCGTCGGCATAGACCCTGTCGGCCACGTCGCGCACGTAGCCCAAATCTTTCATCACCACCACGGTGTCTGCCGGAAGGAAATCCGTAAACGGCACCTTGCCTTGCCCGCCATCCGACAATTCGGGCACGATGACCACTTCCTGCTGTTTGTCCCTCGACAACTGGCTCTGCACCTCGAACGTGCGGATGCTGTCCACCTCGTCGCCAAAGAAATCCACGCGGTAGGGCCACTCGGAAGAATAGGAGAACACATCGAGGATGCTGCCGCGCACGGCGAACTGCCCCGGCTCATAAACATAGTCCACCTGTGAGAAGCCGAACGTGCGCAACGTCTCCTCCACGAAGACGATGTCCACCCGTTCTCCTGCATGCAACACCAGTGTCCGTTCCTCCAAGCTCTTCTTCGACACGACCTTCTCCATCACCGCGTCGGGATAGGACACGACGAACAACGGACAGCCACCGGCCGAAAGGCGGCTGATGACCTCCGTGCGCAAGATTTCGTTGGCCGCATCGCGCTGCCCGAACTTCACCGCGCGGCGGAACGAGGAAGGGAAATAGAACACCTCCTGTTCGCCCAGAATTTGCGTCAGGTCGTGGTAAAAATAACCCGCCTCCTCGGCATCGTCCAAAATAAACAAAAAGGGACGGCCCATCACCTGCGGGCAGGCCACGGCCAACCCGCTGAACAACAAAGGAGCGGCCGAGGCGCAAAGCCCCTCGGCGAACACCGTCCGCACGGAAGCGTCCTGCAACGCCCGCGCCAAAGCCTTTACCGGCTTATGCCCCGCATACAGGGCCTGCAAACTTTGTATCTCCATGATTCAAAACACTGCAAAGTTAGGCATAAAATGCGACTTAACGGCCAACAAGGCTAGGAAAAGTCCGACGAAAGACAACACCTTGCTTGGGAAGGCAAGTACTACTTCTGTTGCAAACCAAGTCCTCTGCCGGTTGTCTTGTTCATTCGTCTTTATACAAGTCGTACATATCAGCAACCCATCTTTTCATTGTCTTTCTAAGGGAGGCGGGCGAAACGACTTCTATCATCCCTCCTGCACTAAGCAGTTTCATGATGAAATCAAACGTGGGAGCAAGGAACAATTCAAAGTCGGCATATCCGCCGTTGTCTTTTATCAGCTTTTGGCTATGATGCAGTTACCTTCCCCAAAAAAGAAGTACTACTTCGATAGCAAAGTAAGATAGCTTACTTGGGCAAATAAGATATCTTACTTTGCCATCGAAGTATATCTTCTATTTGGAAAGCTAGTATCTTTTTGCACTACGCTTAAAATTGCAGCCGCAAGGTTGCCGGACTTCAGCAAAAAGCCTAACTTTGCACCGCGAAACTAAAAATAGTATAAACTAACTTTTCAAATCTTATCATGGAAAGAATCAAAAAGCTGATAAATGCAAAATTCATTCGTCAAGCGAATGCATATCACAGCCGCGAAACCCTCCAAGCCATCCGAAGCAACTCCCCAAAGAAGCAAAACATACCCTTGTCACAAATACTTACCGACAAACTACGGGCTTCCATATTCATCTTTTTTCTCTTGGGGATTACATGTTCCATCGGAGCACAAACCGAAGAAAACGTTTTCGAATGGCAAGCAAACAATGAGATTGCCGCAAAAAATGAATTCCTGCCACTATACCGCGGGAAATACAGTAACGACCCGACCTACGTGTACAAGGAATATGATGTTTCAATAAACAATCAGGATTCGCATAAATTGAAGATAAAAGGATTTGATAAAACAATGTCGAAAACTTTCGATGCTTTCGAAATTTACCATAACGGAAAAAGGATATTGGAATACTTCTCTTCCGACCTTCTATATGATGTCCGGTATATCACAGTTGAAGCTAGTGAGGCTTATTACCTTAAAGTGCCACTTTCAGACGACAGCTTTGCATTGCTTTTCGGCGGATGGCTTTTTGGAAGTGGAGACGAAACCACAGAAATGATTATAGCTGTGGTCTCCGGTGACAAGGCCAAAGTGGTGTTTGATGATTATGCCTATGCTTATAAATACACAACGGGAGAAAATTTCGCCATAGAATACGTAGATGACATAAATGGTTTATATGACAACGCCCCCATCGTGTTTACCGACAGTTTCCTGAAAGCACGGACGAAACACAAAATTTGGAAAGAAGGGAACATGTTGAAGTATAAGAGTTGGAAGTAGAATACAAGAAAAAGGGTCGTTGGGGACAGGCGAGCACACCTTGTACCCCAATGTTCCTTTTCTTTCCCTACACATGTAGTTCACAATCAAACAAGACACATTGATGAAACGATTTGCATTTGTTGTTCTGCTTATTAGCATTGCATGCTCAATTTGGGCCCAAGCGGAAGAAAACCTGTTCGAGTGGCAAACCAATCAAGCAGTAGCCAAAGAGAAATTCCTAAAATTTCATATTGACCAATCACGCAAAAACAGGCCTACATTTGTTTACAAGAAGCTTGATGTCCCGACAAGCGGTTCTGATAAGTATTATGTAAACATAACGGGAGTAAACAAGGAAATGTCCGAATATGGCGATTATGACAGATTTGAAATCTACCATAATGACAAAAAAATATTGGAACACATTCCACATGCCCTTTTATATGATGTCCGGCATATTACAGCGGAAAACTGCGATGATTATTTCATCACAGTGCCACTTTCGAATGACAGCTTTGCCCTATTTTTCGGCGGATGGTTTTATCCGGACGGAACTCCACCGGAAATGGTTGTTGTGGTTGTGACAGGCGACACGGCAAAGGTGGTTTATGACGATTATGCGTATGCTTACAAATATACGCCGGGAGAGAACTTCGCCATTGAGTACGTGAAAGACACTGAAGACTATATCGTCACCGAGAGTATCCAAAACCTAACGAAATACAAAATTTGGAAAGAAGGGAACATGCTGAAGTATAAGAGTTGGAAATAAAACACAAGGAAAAGGGACGTTGGGAACAGGCCAATGCGCCATGTGTCCCAACTTTCCTTTTCTTCGCTATAATAATAATTCATACTAAACAAGACACATGATGAAACGGTTATCGCTTCTGTTTTTACTTCCTATCATTACGTGCTCCATTTGGGCGCAAACCGAAGAAGACCTTTTCGAACGGCAAACAAACAATGAGATTGCCGCAAAGGACAAATTCCTTGGACTCTATCGAGAACAAGATTTACTCAACGAACCGCCCTATATTCTTAAAGAATACGATGTTACACAGAACGGCAAAGACTCGTACAAGGTAAAAATCGCCACCGTGGAAGGAGAAAATTGGGCTAAGGACATGAATGAACTCAGGACTTTTGATTCTTTTGAGATTTACCGCAACGGGAAAAAGATTTTTGCTTATCTTGCAGGCGAGCTGTTACATGATGTGGAAAGCATCACGATGGAAGCTAACGACGCCCCGTTCATCAAAGTGCCACTCTCTGATGACAGTTTTGCCCTGTTCTTCGGTGGCTGGCCTTACGATGGCGGGGATGCTCCGGAAATGGTCATCGCCGTGGTGTCGGGCGAAAATGCCAAAGTGGTATATGACAACCGGGCACTTGCCTATAAATATACATCAGCTCCGAATTTTAGCATTGAATTCGTGGAAACCATAGGCAATTTGTACGAAAACGACCCTATAGTGTTCACCGAAAGTTTCCTGAAAGCACGGACGAAACACAAAATCTGGAAAGAAGGGAACATGTTGAAGTATAAGAGTTGGAAATAACTCCGTCTCACAGAACCACGGAAAGCGCGTAAATGAAGCATTGGACAGTCGCCGGCATCCGGCAGTTGTGCTGCCTCGTCCTGTTTGGCGCACCTCTCGCGGAGGCCGCCATGCCGGGCGGCGACGTATATCTCGCTTGCATGGCGGGCATCGTGGCCTTCGCGGGTATCGCGGCGGAAGCCTGGTGCGGGCGGACAGCCTTTGTCCCCAGCAAAACAGACTTCCTTTTCGGGGCATGCCTGGTATATGCCGCTGCAAGGATGCCCTTGCCCGTGGATGCGGGGCTGTGTGTCAAGCTCGTGGCCATGGCCGGCATCTGGTGCTATGTCCGCCTGCAACCCACGCCGGAGTTCCGACGCACCGCCGCCCTTTGGATGATTACGGTCGGGACTGTGCAAGCCGCCATCGGGTTGTTGCAGGGCTTGGGCGCGTGGGAGAGTTTCCATTCGGAGTTTGCCGTGACCGGGACTTTTGTCAACCCAGGCCCCTTCGGCGGCTATTTGGCCGTGGTGGCCGCCCTGTTGTTGCCCTATGTGCTGCAGGCAAAAACATCGGTTGCCACACGGACGGGATGGTGTGCATGCCTGGCCATAGTGGTCGCGGCGTTGGTGTGGGCCGACTCCCGTGCCGCCTGGTGTGCGGCCTGCGTGGCCATCCTGCTGTACTTCCTAATGGAAACACCCGCAAGGAAACGCGCCCTCAAAACCGGAACCGCCGTATTACTGGCCACAGCCATCCCTGTGGCAGTCATGCTCCTGTACCACTACCGCCCCGGCTCGGCCGATGCAAGATTGCTGATTTGGCGGGTCTGCGGAGAAATCTTCGCGCAATCTCCCCTCGCGGGTGTCGGCACGGGAAGGCTGGCCGCACACTACATGCCGGCACAAGCCGAATACCTCATGGCTGCCACGGAGACCGTGCGGCGCACCGCCGCCGACAACCTACTGGCCTACAACGAGACCTTGACCGTCCTGTGCGAGCAAGGATTGGCGGGATTCCTGCTGGCCGCAGCCTTTTGGACGTTCGTGCTGCGCGGCATGAAAGCTTCATTCCAATCGGACGACAGGGACGTTTTCCTTTTCCCCACGGTAGCCCTGCTGGTTTTCGCGCAATTCTCCTATCCCTTGAGCCTGTGGAGCCTTGCCTGCCTTTTCCCGTTCCTCGCAGCCATCGGCACGAAGCAAGCACAGGGAAAAGGCCTGGACGCAACGCAGTGCAGAAGGACATACTGCCGACGTATGTTTCCAATCATCCTTCCCTGCCTGTGCGGTGCGCTGTTGGCCACCGGTTTCACCTTGCGGTGGCGGGCACAAGCGTGGGTTCACGATTACGCCACATTTTCCACAGCGGGCGAATGCCCAAAAGGAGCGGTGGGTTGGATGCTCCGCCACGACCCGTACCTGCTGGATTGCCATACGGAAGCCGCCTTCCTCCGCACGGATTACGAAACGGCACTGCGGCAGGCGGAACGCCTGGACAGCTATGCACGGACAGCACGGCAGGCCATGAGGCAAGGCGAATGCCACAAGGAAACGGGAGACACCCTGAAAGCCTTGGCATGCTACCGGGAAGCCGCCCTGATGATGCCCGGGCTGATGTATCCCGCCTTCGCGGAATTCGACCTGTGCCGCAAGTCCGGCCTAAAAGGAAAGGCAATGCAGGCGGCCCGGGAGCTTTCCCGCTTCCACCCCAAAGTGGAAAACCGCAGGACAAGGCTGATGAGGGAAGAAGCGCGGCGATACCTCCGCCACGAAGGCAAATGACCCCGCACCGACGGAAGTTCATTAAAAAAACGTTCCGCGCCCGCGAAATATTTCCGCTTTGCCGCCTGCGTTCGCAAATTTCTCCCTATATTTGTCTAAGGAAAGAAAACAAAAACATTTCAAACGAAAAAAGTCATGCGCTCAGACAGTGTCGTCATCATTCCTACCTATAACGAGAAGGAAAACATCGAGAATATCATCCGCGCCGTGTTGGGACTCCAACAACCGTTCGACATGCTCATCATCGACGACGGGTCGCCCGACGGCACGGCAGCCATCGTGAAACGCCTGATGGCGGACGAGTTCAAAGACCGGCTCCACCTCATCGAACGCAGCGGGAAACTGGGACTCGGCACGGCCTACATCGCCGGGTTCAAATGGGCCATCGCGCAAAAATATGATTATGTGTTCGAAATGGACGCCGACTTCAGCCACAACCCGAACGACCTTCCACGGCTCTACGATGCCTGCGCCAAGGAGGGCTACGACGTGGCCATAGGGTCGCGCTACGTCAGCGGCGTGAACGTGGTGAACTGGCCGATGGGACGGGTGCTGATGTCCTATTTTGCCTCAAAATACGTGCGCCTCGTCACAGGACTGAAAATCAACGACACCACGGCGGGCTTCAAATGCTACCGCCGCCGCGTCTTGGAAACCATCGAACTGGACAAAATACGTTTCAAGGGCTACGCCTTCCAAATCGAGATGAAATTCACAGCCAAGCAATGCGGGTTCAAAATCAAGGAAGTGCCCGTCATCTTCGTCAACCGCGAACTGGGCACGAGCAAGATGAGCGGCGGCATCTTCAGCGAAGCCGTGTTTGGCGTCATCCGCCTGCGCCTGGACGGATGGTTCCGGAAATACCCCAGGCCGGCATAAAACCCGATCGGGCATCCTGCAAACCCGGCACGAAAACCGGGACAGTTCTTTCCGACCGGCTTTGACTGCCGACATTCTGAGCCTGTAGAAACAGAAACTCTGTATCACTCAATTCCCTCAATTCGCCTTTCCAGATGGTGTTAAATCCCCAAGAATGCGGGTGTTCCGAAAAAAGAGGGTATGTCGGAATTTTGATACACCCTCAATTGAGTATCAGGATTTTCAATCCGGAAAAATCCTTTATTCTTGCATGAACCAGTGCTGCTACGTGTGAGCCCTTGTCCCCACCCTTGAATTTTTCAGGCCAATCCCAAATCCCTGCGCACTTGTTCCACCAACCCGTCCGGCACACGCAACCGCACGTCGGCCGTGTCCGCCCGCAAAGCCTGCAGGAAATGCGGAAATTCCTCACGGTACACCCGTGCCATGTGACGTTCGTCGGCCGTGTCCCGTGCCACCGAATAATGCACGTTGGCAGCCCGGTCGGCCATCTTGACCAACGGGGCGTAAGGCGTGGCACGGATGCCGGCATAATACTTCTCGCCCGCCCGCTCGGCACGTGTGCGCCCCTTGTCGTTCGTCAGCGCATAGACGATTTCCGCAGCCATAAAGGATTGGCTATCATCCAATCCAAGGGAATGCGCCCGTTTCCTGATGTCATTATACGTTTGCCGGGCATCCTCTATGCTGTCGTGGAACCAAGCCCCAAACATGATGGGTAGCACATCGGCCTCCTGCGCACAAACTTCTCCACCGTAACGGGCCACCAAGCCTGCCACGCCATCCAAATGGTATGAGTAGGGCAAACCGCCGCCATACGACTGGTTGACGGCCGCATGCAGCTCGTGTGCCGCCTCCCGTATGTGTGCCAATATGGCCTCATCCGCTTCCGGCAAGCGGGAAAAATCAATGTTTTCGCTCATTTCGTCATGCCTTAACACCTTGCAAAGAAAGTAAAAATCCGCAGCTTATACAAGATTCGCGCCGACTAAGACGGGGAAATAAGAAGTATTTCGTATTTTTGCACCCGGAAAACGGATTTTCAAGATGATCAGGAACGTCATTCCCGGCGATGCCTCGTCCATTGCCCGGATATACAACGAATATGTGCTCCACAGCGTGGCCACTTTCGAGACGGAAGAAATCACGGTCTCCCAAATGCGCGACCGCATCGCGCAAATCTCACCACGCTACCCCTATCTGGTATATGAGACCGACGACCGGAAAATCGCAGGATATGCCTACGCCCACACGTGGCGCGAAAGGGCGGCCTACCGCTACACGTGGGAGACAACGGTCTATGTCGCGCCCCAATTCACGCGACAAGGCATCGGCACCCAACTTTTGGCCGCACTGGTGGAAGAATGCCGCCGCAGGAAATGCTACGCCCTGGTTGCCTGCATCACAGGCGGCAACACGGCCAGTTGCGACCTGCACCGGAAAGCCGGCTTCCGCCAAGTGTCCCAATTTGAAAAAGTGGGAGTGAAATTCAGCCTGCGCCTGGATGTGACGGACTGGGAACTCGTGTTGCGCCCCTGAACGCCAGCCCACAGGCAAACACAAACGACACAGACAAACACAATGGAACAAAACACCAATGGCCGCGCGCCATTCCGCAACATCATCAACGCCAAGCTCATAGCCTACGTCATCGGCATCCTCACGTGGGTGGAAGGCGGGCTGTTGCTACTGTGCATGGCCGTCTCGCTGCTTTACCACGAAGACGACTACATCTACTTCCTCTATGCGACGGGCATCAACGTGCTCGTCGGCGGATGCCTGACAGCCTATGGCAAGGGTGCCGATACGTGGATGACGCGCCGCGACGGCTATTGCATCGTCAGCCTGACGTGGGTCATCTTCACCCTGCTCGGCATGGTGCCGTTCCTGCTGAGCGGCGACATCCCGTCCGTGGCCGGCGCGTTCTTCGAAACCATGTCGGGATTCACCACCACGGGATTCACCGTCGTTGACCACCTCGACACCATGTCCAAGGGCATGCTCTTTTGGCGCGCCCTGACCCAATGGGTGGGCGGACTGGGCATCGTGTGCTTCACCATCGCCCTGCTCCCCATCTTCGGCGGGGGCAACCTGCAGCTTTTCAGCGCGGAAGCCACAGGAGTGACCCACGACAAGCTACATCCGAAAATCAGCATGACCACCAAACTCATTTGGACGGTCTATATCATCCTGACCTCCGTGTGCACCGTCTTGCTATGGGTTGGCGGCATGAATGTGTTCGACTCCGTTTGCCACGCTTTCAGCATCATGGGGACGGGCGGCTTTTCTACCAAACAAGCCAGCATCACCTATTGGAATTCCCCCTTCATTGAATACGTCACTTCAATATTTATGATTCTGGCCAGCCTCAACTTCTCGCTCCTCGTGCTGTGCCTGAAGGGAAAGTTCGGCAAATTGTTCCACGATTGCGAAACGCGCTGGTTCATCGGTTCCGTGAGCTTCCTCACACTGGCCGTCGCCGCCACGCTGTTCCTCCAAAGCCACTACCCGTTGGAAGAAGCCTTCCGCAAGGCGTTGTTCCAGATTTCCACCCTCCACACCTCATGCGGCCTGGCCACGGACGACTACACCCTGTGGCCGCACTTCACATGGATTCTGCTGCTCTTCGCCATGCTGGCCGGCGGCTGCACCGGCTCCACGGCGGGTGGCATCAAGAACATGCGCTTCGCCATCCTCTACCATGCCATCCGCAACGAGTTCAAACGCCTCATCCACCCCAACGCCGTGTTGCCGGTGCGCATCAACCAGCACGTCGTGTCGCACACCACGCTGAACACCGTGGCCATGTTCACACTCTTCTACCTGCTATGCGGATTCGTGGGCAGCCTGCTGTTCATGCTCTGCGGCATTGACTTCCTCGAAGCCATCACAACCTCCATCGCTGCCTTGGGCAATGTGGGACTGGGATTCGGGGAATACGGCCCGGCCTACACCATGAGCGGCATGCCCGACGCGGCACAATGGATTGTGTCGTTCCTGATGCTCATCGGGCGTCTGGAACTGTTCAGCGTGTTGATTCTCTTCAGCCCCGTGTTCTGGAAAGAATGGTAGAAACAGGAACGCGGAATGACAAAATACTAAATCCGGCAAGAAATTCTCGTAGATTATCCGTAACTTTGCCATTCATAGACACTAAAAACACATACGCACATGCAAGAAGAAAGGTTATCCTGCGCCATCAGGGCGGCATTATTGGCAGGAAAAGACATATTGGAAATTTACAACAATCCCCATTCGGACTTTGCCGTGGAACGCAAGGCCGACAACTCCCCGCTCACCATCGCCGACAAGCGGTCGAACGAGCGCATCACGGCATTGCTGGAAGAGACCGCGCTTCCCATTCTCAGCGAAGAAGGGAAACATACGGACTATGACGTGCGAAAGACGTGGAAAACTCTTTGGATCGTGGATCCGCTGGACGGCACAAAGGAGTTCATCAAGCGCAACGGGGAGTTCACAGTAAACATCGCACTGGTGGAAAACGGCATTCCCGTCTTGGGCGTGATTTACGTGCCCGTGACCCGCACACTCTATTTCGCCGAAGAAACCATCGGAGCTTATAAAATCGCGGACATCGACCATCGTTCGGCGGGACTTTCCGTGGACGACCTGACCGAACGCGCCGACCGCCTCCCGTTGGAACAGGCCGACACCAAAGGCTTCGTGGTGGTGGCTTCGCGCTCCCATCTCTCGCCCGAAACGGAAGACTACATTCACCGTCTCGAACAAGAATATGGCGACGTGCACATCATCTCATGCGGCAGTTCGCTGAAAATCTGCAGCGTGGCCGAAGGCACGGCGGACATCTATCCGCGCTTCGCCCCCACGATGGAGTGGGACACAGCAGCCGGACACGCCATTGCCCGCGCCGCAGGCAAGAACGTCTATCAAACGGACGAGAAAACCCCGCTGCGCTACAACAAGGAAGACCTCTTGAACCCGTGGTTCATCGTGAAATAACGAGAGGGACGTAACGACTCTTCTGTCCGTATGGCGAACTGAACGGCCATTATTGCGCCCTGTGAGTGTGCCTCCCCCTGCGCACATCCTTCCATTGAAAAAATGACACGGGAAACATGTCCGGGAAAAAGTTCCAACGGGAAAGAAAAACGGCACCGAAGCCGCCGCGAAAAAGTTTCTGTACCGGGATTTTTCCGTCCGAGCCCCGAAATAAAAATTCCGAGCCCCGAAAAAAGAATTCCGGGGCTCGGAATTTCGCGTTCCGGCCCCGAATTTTCCCGTCAAACCGTCCAAAAAGTAAATTGCTCTGACAAAATCTTGCACAAAAGCCCCGTTTTGTGCAAAAAAATCGCGCAGAAATCCGCCATTTGAGCCGGATTGCGCAAAAGTCGCGTCACGAAAATCAGCCAAAACGGAACATTTCATCTATTTTCACGGGAATTTCGTGACATTCTGATTTTTGCAGGAGGTGCGGCATTCCTGCCGTACAATCGCAAGACAGGTCACCGACATACGCAATAATGCGAGTATGAGGGTGTATCAAAATAAACTCCTCCGCCTTGTAGGGGAGGTGGCGCGAAGCGACGGAGGGGTCTCACGTCCACAAAGACAAATCCGTCGCAGCGTAACAGCGGGGAAGCATGAAACCGTTTCCCACTATATTTCTATTGCCCCAAATTACTCGTTTTTATTTGCTCTCCGCCTCTCCGTGGCGGCCACGACCCATATCCCCGCCTCGTAGAGCAACCACATCGGCAAAGCCACCAACAAGAGAGTGAACACGTCGGACGTGGGAGTAATCACCGCCGCCGCCACCAAAATGACCACTATCGCATGGCGGCGATAACGCCGCATGAAAGCCGTATCCAACACGCCGAAACGGGCCAACAGCCAACAAAGCACGGGTATCTCGAACACAATGCCCAACATGAGGTTCATCGTCAGCAACGTGTCCATGTATGATTGCAAGGTTATGGCGTTTTCCACTTCCGCACTCACTTGGTAAGTGCCCAAGAAACGGAACGTGAGCGGAAAGATGAGAAAATAATTCAACGCCGACCCCAGCAAGAACATCACGTAACCTGCCCCCACCGTGTGAAGGGCATAACGCCGCTCGTCGGCATAAAGGGCAGGCGAAACGAAATGAAAAAGCAAATAGAGCACGTAGGGCGAAGCGCAAAACAAACCGGCGTAAAGCGCCACCTTCATGTGGATGACAAACTGCTCGGCCAAAGCCGTGTTGATGAGCCGCACGGAGAAATCTTCCGGAATCATCTCCGCCACCCCCAACGCTACACCCAACTTCTCCAAAAGGCGATAAGTGCAGAAACCGTCATCTTTCGGTGCAAGCACGATGCGGAAAAGCCCATCCTTGAAGAAAAAAGCCACCAATCCGCACAGCACCGTGACGGCGGCCGCCTTCAACAGGCAGCCGCGCAGGGCGTCGAGGTGATCCCAAAATGTTCCTGTCGCCTCCTCTTTTTCAGGACTTCCCATCCTTCGCTTGCTCTTCCTTCACGGTCTGTTCCCTCTTGTCTCCGGCGGCCGTGCCCGGGTTCTCCACGCCGTTCATGCCGTCCCGGAAACTTTTCACGCCCTTTCCCAAGCCTTTCATCAGTTCGGGTATCTTCTTTCCGCCAAACAACAGCAGGACGATGAGCAGGATGAGAAGAATCTCTTGCGTTCCTATTCCAAACATCAGCTTATACCTTATTTATATATGACGTACTTAATCAACAAATAACCACCCACGACTTGCAAGGCCATGCCCGGCAACCCCATGCGGAAATCCTGCGCAGCCAGGAAAAAGTCGCCCGACATCATCCATTCGCCCAATGTACCCACAAACTGGTAGGACAACACCACCGCCAACAACAGCCACAAGCTCACCTTGCGGAAACGGGCGGCAGCATAGCCTGCGGCCACAGCCAGCAACACGGACTTCAGCAGGATGGCTGGCAACACGGCAGGAGCCGGCATACCGAACATCCAAGAATTGACCAGCGGAGAAAGTACCGCCGTGAGCAACCCCACTCGCCAACCGTACTTGTAGGCACCGACCAACGTAAAGAAATAAATCGGCAACCACGTCATCCCGCCCTGCGGCACCAAATGGCACAATTGCGGCAACAACACGTTGCCCGCCACGAACAACGCGGCTATCGCGTAGGTCCGCTTCTCCGCATACCCCGGAGCATAAAGTTTCACACTCGTTGTTTCCATATTTTCTTTTCTATTTATATAAGGTTCTATTTTTCCGAATCAACCGCCCCACCCCGTTCCATGAATCTGCGAATCAATGGAAGGCATTCTTCCGCATTGGCCTTGTCACGGCACAACGTCTCCACCGGACACCAACCATCACCCGCACGGTTGCGGATGGCCGGCACCAGCACCCCGTATGCCACCGGAATGCCTGCCGCACGGAACATTTCATGCGCCGGTTCGCTCATCACGTCGGCATACACCTCTTTGACACCGCCCAACACCATGAGTGCCGCAACCCCCTTGCCCACGACCTTGTCGGCAATCTCCGCGCCGCGGAGCAACTGCGGATGCACCAGCAACAGCTCATACAAGTCTGCCACGCCATGTTGTTCGTAAGTGTGTACATTCCCGTTCCTCAGCACCAGCGAGCATTCGCTGCGATGCAACAAATCAATCAAATCCTGCATGGCCTTATAACGTTTCTTGTTTCAGTTTCTCCACGTATGCATCAATACGGTGCAGTTCCTTGGGAATATCAATGCCTTGCGGACAATGCGGATTACACTGCCCGCATCCCGTGCAGTGGTCGGCCTGCCGCAACTTGGGCACACTGCGGTCGTATCCCACAAGGTAAATCCTGCGGGCTTTTCGATAACCCTCGCTCTGTGCGCTTTGCGGGATGTTTCCCTCGTTCAGGCATTTGTTGTAGTGCAACAAGATAGCCGGGATGTCAATGCCGTAGGGACACGGCATGCAATATTTGCAATCGTTGCAGGGAATCGTGTCAAACTCCATCATCAGCTTCGCCGTGTCGATCAGGAACTGGAATTCCTCTTCCGACAAGGGCTTAAGCGGGGAATACGTGCGCAGGTTATCCTGCAAGTGTTCCATGCGCGTCATGCCGCTCAGCACGGTGAGCACCCCGGGGAAACTTCCCGCAAAGCGGAAAGCCCACGAGGCCACGCTCTGCGCCGGTTCGCGTTGCTTGAGCCGCGCCACGATGTTGTCCGGCACATTGGAAAGCCGTCCGCCCAACAAGGGTTCCATGATGATGGCGGGAATGTTCCGTTTAGCCAGCTCGCCATACAGGTATTCCGCGTCGGTATTGTTCGCATTGATTTGCTTGGCATGCCGCCAGTCCAGGTAATTCAGCTGGATTTGCACGAAGTCCCACTTGAACTCGTCATGACGCGACAGCAGATAATCAAACACCCGGATATCCCCATGATACGAAAAGCCCAGGTTGCGGATGCGCCCGGCCTCACGCTCTTTCAAGAGGAAATCCACCATCCCGTTGTCGAAGAAACGGGCATTGAGCAGCCCCATCCCGTCGCCTCCGCCCACGGAATGCAACAGATAATAGTCGATGCAGTCCACCTGCATTTCCTCGAACGACTTGCGATACATGGCAATGGAATTCTCGCGCGTGAAGTTCGAGAAATTGGAAAGCTTGGTAGCCACGAAATAAGAGTCCCTGGGATGGCGGCTCAACGCGATGCCCGTGGCACGTTCCGAAAGCCCCCGGCAATAGGCGGGCGACGTGTCGAAATAGTTCACCCCGTGTGCCATGGCGTAATCCACCAGTTCGTTCACCATTTCCTGGTCTATCTCGTCGCTCTTTTCAAGGAAAGGCAAACGCATCATGCCGAATCCCAAGAGCGACACCTTGTCGCCCGAGGTGGGATTGTCGCGCATGGTCATGCCTCCTTCGGGCACCTCGCCCGCACCTGTCCCGGAAACCGACGAGCCGCTTTTCGTCCCGCAACCATAGATGGCTGCCGAAGTGGCCGCCGCGCCAGCCCCGAGAAGTTTCAAGAACTTGCGGCGCCCCATTTCCTTATGTTGATGTTCTTTTTGTTCCATATTCCTTATTGCTTTTACTCTAAATCAAACTGTGGACTTCATGTCCTTCCACATGGATTGCGCTGAACGGACGTGCCGGACACAAATACTCGCAGGCACCACAACCGATGCAACGCTCCTCGTTCACAACCGGCAACTTCAGCGAATCCGGTTTTCCTTCCACCGATGGCACCATCAAAATGGCTCCCGAAGGACAATGACGGGCACAGTTGCCGCACTCCACCCCATCGGTATTCACGATGCAGTTTTCCGCATGGAACACGGCATGGCCTATCTGCACGGAAGACTTGTCGGGCACCGTGATGGGACGTATCGCCCCCGTCGGGCACACTTCGGAACACCGCACACACTCCGGACGACAATACCCCCGCTCGTATGACATCTCCGGCTGCATCCACGTGCCTAAAGCGGAAGAGGGGCGCAACACTCCGTTCGGACATGCCGACACACAAAGCTGGCAAGCCGTGCAATGCGCCGTGAAATGACGCAAACCTTTTGCTCCGGCAGGCTTCAAAGGCACTTTCCGTTCCGGCACTTTTTTTTCTTCTATCGCAGCCAACCCGCCATCCACCTTTTTCTCCTGTGCCCGCACCCACGTGCCAACGGCAAAAAGCGAGGCCACCGTCAGGAAACTACGGCGTGTGTTATCCGGCCGCCTGGAAGATGCCTCCTGCACCCCAACCGTCTTCGGATGTGCATATCGGATGGCGCCTTTCGGGCATTTGGCGATGCAATCCATACAAGCCACACAACGGCTGTAGTCTATCCGGCGGGCCTTGATGTCGATGCAAGAAGACTTGCAATTGCGCTCGCAAAGATTGCAATTGACGCACTTCGACGTGTCGATGACCGGCCTGAGCCACGCATAACGCGACAGGAAGCCCAGCACGGTTCCCACCGGGCATATCGTGTTGCAATAGGTACGCCCGTTCCGCCAAGCCAGCACCGCCAGCACGGCAAACGTAGCCACCGCCACAACAAAAGTCGAAAGCCCCTTCAACCACACGTCCGTCTCATAAAAAGCATAGCTGTCCGCACGTTCCGCCCAATAAGCCAAAAGATTATTGCCCCAACGGTAGAGGGGGGCAAACAGGTTGGAGACCATGCGCCCATACGCGCTATAAGGCTCCACCAATCCGGCCCAACTGATGAAACCCGCCACAGAAGCCACGATGAAAACCACCAGCACGGCATAGCGCAACCATGACAACGCCGGGGAATAACGGAAACGGTTCTTCTTGAAACTTCCGCCTAGGCGCGATGCCACATCCTGGAACACCCCCAACGGACATATCACGGAACAATACACCCGGCCGCACAACAAGGTCAATAACACCAACCCCACCACGACGGCCACGTTCAAAGCCAACACCGCAGGCACGAACTGAATCTTGGCCATCCAGCCAAACCACCCGTGCCACACGCCCGCAAAGTCGAGGAACAACATCGTGACCGACACAAAAAAGACGGCGGCCACCCATTGCCTGATTCTTTTTAATACCATAACCACTTCATAATCGTTGATAACTGACCCGTCCCAATTTCTCTCATGTCCCGGCACTAATACCAGAACGGATACAAAGATAATCGCTTATTTCCAACCCACAAACACACAACTTACAGAAAAATCTACCTTTTTTACAGAAAAGAGAAATTTATAATAAAAACAAACGAAAAGAACATCTTTTATTACTTCCCCGTATTGCACAACAAAAGAAAAACAAATATCTTTGCATTACGAACAACCACAAAAGAACATCAATTATGTACAAAGCTACGATTGGAACAAACGCCGGAAAAGTTTGGCATGCCCTGCAGGACACCACGGAAATGACCCTGACCGACTTGGCAGGCAAGTTGGGGCTGAGCGTGGAAGACACGGCCTTGGCCATAGGCTGGCTGGCACGTGAGAACAAGATTTTCATCCGGCAGCATGAAGACCGGATTTGGGTGTCCGAAAAGCCGGAAATCATGTACAGTTTCGGATAACGGGAAACGAACACGTCCTCCTATTCCACACCGATAGTACAAGCCCATGGCCCCGGATGCCTCTCTTCTTCGGGAAGGCATCCGGCCATGGGCTTGTAAGGCTCCGAACGCCACGGATTGCACCTTGGATTGTTTCTTTTTTACCAGCCAATGTCTTGCCACGTGCTTTTTTTGTCGTACCTTTGCGCTCCGGTTGCAGTCCAACCATCTTTATTCATCTAATCCATATCTATTATGTTCAAAGAAAACAAAGGAGAAGTATTGCACGGCATCCTGCTCATCGTGCTGTTTTCATTCTCCGCCTTTTACATTGCAGAATTTGAGTTCGTCAAGCGGCTTTCGTTCAGCCCGCTGATTGTCGGCATCATCCTGGGCATGCTCTATGCCAACAGCTTGCGCAACAAACTGCCCGAGACCTGGGTGCCGGGCATCAAGTTCTGTTCCAAACAAATCCTGCGCACCGGCGTGGTGCTCTATGGCTTCAAACTGACTTTCCAGCAAGTCATGGCCATCGGGCTTCCGGCCATCACTGCCGACCTCATCATCGTGACGGGCACGTTGTTGCTGGGCATACTCTTCGGGAAATTGCTGAAAGTGGACGGACAAACAGCCCTGATGACTTCCACAGGGAGTGCCATCTGCGGTGCGGCAGCTGTTCTCGGCGCAGAACCCGTGGTACGTTGCGAACCTCACAAAACGGCAGTGGCCGTATCGACGGTTGTCATCTTCGGCACACTTTCCATGTTCCTCTATCCCGTCATGTACCGCGCGGGCTGGCTGGATGGGTTGAGCGACCAAGCCATTGCCGTGTATGTCGGCTCCACACTCCACGAAGTGGCCCATGTCGTGGGAGCGGGCAACGCCATCGATGCCGCCGGCGGACAAGTGGCCGATGCCGCCACCATCACCAAGATGATCCGCGTCATGCTGTTGGCTCCAGTATTGGTCATCATGAGCCTTTTCCTCTCCCGCCGCAACAAGGGCGACAACACAAGGCTGGCACAAAAACGCCAAATCACCATTCCTTGGTTCGCCTTCTATTTCCTGGTGATCATCGGCATCAACTCCTTGTTGCAGTCTGCCTCCTTCATTCCGCAGGAAACACTGAATGCCGGCATCGGCTTCATCAACAACGTGGACACCTTCCTGCTTACCATGGCCATGACCGCCCTCGGTGCGGAAACCAGCATTGACAAGTTCAAGCAAGCCGGGGCCAAACCATTCTACGTGGCCGGACTGCTCTATTTGTGGCTCTTGTTTGGAGGCTACGCCATCGTGAAACTGCTTTTCTGACCCCTTATCCAAGAAAGAAAGCCCTGAATCGTGTGCGGCACCAGAACAGGAATCCCCGTTCTGGTGCCGCACAATGACAATGAATGCCCGCAAAATGACAACCGACCTTCCACAACACGAAGACAATCTTCTTTGGAAAACAGGATAATGCCGGATCACAGGCATTCATCCAATTGCATATTCCAAACCTTCGAATGCGGTTCCATCCGCTTAACGGAAAAAAGGCCGTAAAAGTTCCGGGACTTTCACACCCCGTGCCTTGATGCGTTGCAAGCAATCCACCGCACCGGCCGTCAAAGTGAAACACATCTGGCGCTTGTCATCCTCGCCCAAATGCCGGCTCAACAAGCCTTTTTCTTCCACTTGCCGGATGACCTTTGAAGCATGCGAAGCCTTCAGTCCCGTGCGCTCCACGATGACACCAGCCGTAACAGTCTCGTCTCCCACGCTGCACAACACCATCGCTTCGTTCAACGTCAGCCCATAAGTGTCCTGCAGGCCTGATTCCAATTCGGCCAAAGCCCGGAACAAATCCCGCATGACGCAAATACACTTTATCTTTTCCATCACCCATCAAATAAACAAGTTCACATTGGCTTGGTCCGCACGCTCCATATAAGTGGCCACTCCGCCAACTGTCACGTTGTCCAACAATTCCTCCCGCTTCACGCCCATCACGTCCATGGACATTTGGCAAGCGATGAATTCCACGCCATTGTCAATGGCCTGTTGGCGGAGCGACTCCAAGGAATTTATTCCCTTGCGTCCCATGATGTGGCGCATCATCCGGCTGCCCAGTCCGCCCATGTTCATTTTCGACAGCTTCAACTTGCGCGAATGGGATGGCAGCATCATGCCGAACATCCGGCCGAACAGGTCTTTCTCCACCGGTGGCTTCTGCGCTTTCTTTATGGCATTCAAGCCCCAAAAGGTAAAGAATATGGTAACCTTCTCGCCCGTGGCCGCAGCCCCGTTGGCCAACACGAAAGTGGCCAACACTTTATCCAAGTCGTCACTAAACAGGATGAGCGTCTTGCCTTTTCCCGAAACCACGGCAGGCGCGGCCTCCCCTTGGCAAACCGTCCCCTTCTCCACCTGCACGACATACACTCCGTTCTCAGACATCTTCGACAAAAAACGATGTCCTGTCATGCGGCACCAAGCTTCCGCGTCACGAGGAAAACCGGCATCCGTGGCACGAATCTCCAGGCATTCCCCAGGCTGCAACTCTTCCATCGCCTTTTTGAGCTTCAACACGGGACCAGGACATTGGATGCCGCAAGCATCCACACGGACCACACGGTTGCCGGACACGGCATGCGCATCGCCGCCACATGTTTCTCCGACCGGCGCACAAACATGTGACGCACAAGACGAAGGCAATTCTACAGGCGATGTCGCCGCCCGGTATGTCTTAATGCCTCCTACCAAATTCCTCACGTCCTCATACCCGCTCTCTTTCAGTATATTGGATGCCAAATAACCACGCAACCCCACACCGCAATACAAGTAAACAGGTTTGTCCGCAGGAATCTCGTCCATCCGCTCCCGCATTTCGTCCAAGGGAACATTCATTGCGCCTTTGATGTGCCCAAGGCCGTATTCATCAGCCGTACGCACGTCCACCAAAGTCACCCGGGCCAAATCGGCCTGTTGCAGCTCCCGCCAATAAAGCGGAGCCATCTTCCCGACCAGGATGTTGCCGGCCACGTATCCCGACACGGCCACAGGGTCTTTTGCCGAAGAGAACGGCGGCGCATAAGCCTGTTCCAAAGCCATCAAGTCATACACCGTCCCCCCACGCTTAATCGTCAAAGCATATTCATCAATCCGTTTGTCCACCCCGTCATAACCCACAATCTGTGCGCCATAAAGCTTGCCATCCACAGGCGAGAACGTAATTTTGATGGACATCTGCGACGCGCCGGGATAATAACCTGCATGGGAAGAAGCATGGATGGTCGCGGACAGGTAAGGCATGCCAAACTGTTTCAAGCGCTTGGCCGGCAAGCCAGTAGAAGCCACGGTCTGGTCAAAAACCTTGGCGATGGACGTGCCGATGGAGCCCTCGTATTTCACACTCGGGCCGAAAACCATATTGTCCGCCACGATGCGGGCCTGGCGGTTGGCTGGGCCTGCAAGGAAATTCAACCAAGGCTTTCCCGTCAAAGGATGCGGGAACTCAATGGCATCGCCCACGGCAAACACATCCTTGGCGGAAGTCTGCAAATATTCGTCCACCCAAATTCCTTTCATCTCGCCCAACTTCAATCCGGCGGCCGAAGCCAACGCCGTTTCCGCCCGTACACCAATGGAAAGCAACACCATGCCCGTCTCTATCTTCAACCCCGACTTGAGTTTTACCGTCAGACCAGACGCGGTTTCCTCGAATGCCTCGACAGCCTGTCCCAAATAGAGTGCCACGCCTTTTTGCTGCAGATGTTCATGTACCAATGCGGCCATGGAAAAATCCAAAGGCCCCATCACTTGCCCTGCCATTTCAACCACAGCCACCTCCACACCGGCATGCTGCAGGTTCTCGGCCATCTCCAGCCCAATAAAACCCCCGCCTACCACCACGGCATGTTTCACCCGCTGGTTCTGCAAGTAGGCCTTAATCTGGTCGGTGTCGTTCACATTGCGCAACGTGAAAATACCCTCACTGCCAATGCCATCCAATGGCGGACGCATCGGCGAAGCCCCCGGTGAAAGCAACAATTTGTCGTAAGCCTCCACATAAGTATGTCCGTCAGCCGCACGTACCTGCACTTCCTTTCGCTTCGTGTCCACAGCCACAACTTCGGAACGCACACGGACATCCACACGAAAACGACGGCCAAACGCTTCCGGGGTTTGTACGAACAAACGGTCGCGGTCACCTATCACGCCACCTACATAATAAGGTAACCCACAATTGGCATACGAGATGTAAGCACCCCGTTCGAACAAAACAATGTCACCTTTCTCGTCAATCCGGCGAATCCGCGCCGCAGCAGTAGCCCCTCCGGCCACGCCTCCTACAATCACATACTTCATATATTCTTCTCTTTGCTTATTTTCCAATGGAAATCTTTTGCAAAGAAATACGAAATTCGCCCGTGGAACAAATTTCCAAAGGAAATTATCAGGAGTTTTAAAAAGTTTTAAGACAAAAGGCCGGGAAGCCGCGCGTAAAACAAAAAAGGGATGTGCCCCTCAGGACACATCCTTCCTACTTTCTCTCAATGCGCTTTATTCCAAAATCACCAAATCCTTGCCTTCCATGACGGACTCACCCGGAGAAACGCAAACCTCGGCCACCTTTCCGGCGCGGTCGGATGTAATGCTGTTCTCCATCTTCATGGCATCTAGGATGACCACAGTGTCGCCACGCTTGATTTCGTCGCCCGGCTTCACCACCACGTCCACGATGACACCCGGCAACGGGGCTTTCACGCCGTAACGTTTCGGTTTGTCCACGGGAGCCGGCACACCAGCCGGTTTCACCACTGCCACCGGATGATGGACAGGTTTCTCAGGTTCTGGCATCTTTACCGTGTAAGTCTCACCATTCACCACCACCGTGGCCACATAATTCTCAATCCCTTCCACGGCCACCTCATAGTCGTTGCCGTTGATGTTGTATTTATAAGTCTTCATTGTACGCTTGTTTTAGAAATTATGTTCGGGGGCATGGCGTTGCAGGCGCAACTTGGAGTTCCAATCCGTGTTTGCCCCGCCGATGGTCAACACGCCACTCTCCTGCACATGCATCGTATAGCCCTGGTACTCATACAAGGCCAACGTAATGGCCGCCAAAACCTCTTTTTTGGAATCTTGTCCCATAGCACTTTGCCTCCTATTATTATAAAGGTATATTGCCATGCTTCTTCACCGGGTTGGACAAGCTCTTTGTCCGCAGCTGCGCCAAGGCGCGGATGACGCGGAAGCGCGTGTTGCGCGGCTCAATCACGTCATCGATGTAGCCATACTTCGCCGCCTGGTAGGGATTGGTGAAGAGCTTGTTGTACTCGTCTTCCTTCTCCTTCAGGAATGCCTGCGGGTCTTCCGCCGCCTTCGCCTCCTTGGCGTAGAGCACGGCCACCGCGCCCTCGGCACCCATCACCGCAATCTCGGCCGAAGGCCAGGCGTAGTTGATGTCGCCACGCAGCTGCTTGCAGCTCATCACGATGTGGGAACCGCCGTAGCTCTTGCGCAACGTCACCGTCACCTTGGGCACCGTGGCCTCGCCATAGGCGTAAAGCAGCTTCGCACCGTGGAGGATGACGGCGTTGTATTCCTGGCCCGTGCCCGGAAGGAAGCCCGGCACATCGACGAGCGTCACCAACGGGATGTTGAACGCGTCGCAGAAACGTACAAAACGCGCGCCCTTGCGGCTCGCGTTGCAGTCGAGCACACCGGCGTAGCATTTGGGTTGGTTGGCCACGATGCCCACGCTCTGCCCGTTGAAGCGGGCGAAACCCACGATGATATTCTTCGCGTAGTCCGGCTGCACCTCGAAGAACTCGCCGTTGTCCACAATCGCACCGATGACCTCGTACATGTCGTAGGCCTGGTTCGGGTTGTCAGGGATAATCTCGTTGAGGAAGTCCTCCACGCGGTTGATGGGGTCGCTGCACTCCACGCGCGGAGCCTCTTCCATGTTGTTTTGGGGGATATAGCTGATCAACGTGCGGATCATCTGCATCGCCTCTTCCTCCGTGGCCGCCGTGAAGTGCGTCACGCCCGACTTGGTGGCATGCACGCTCGCGCCGCCCAGGTCTTCCTGCGACACGTCCTCGCCCGTCACCGTCTTCACCACCTTCGGCCCGGTGAGGAACATGTAGGACGTACCTTCCATCATCAAAGTGAAGTCTGTCAAGGCCGGGGAATATACCGCACCGCCGGCGCACGGGCCGAAGATGCCTGAAATCTGAGGAATCACGCCGGATGCCTCAATATTACGCTGGAAAATGCTGGCATAGCCGCCCAAGGCGTTGATGCCCTCCTGGATGCGCGCGCCGCCGGAGTCGTTCAGCCCGATGCAGGGCGCACCCATCTTCATGGCCTGGTCCATCACCTTGCAGATTTTCTCGGCCATCGTCTCGGACAGCGAGCCGCCGTTGACGGTGAAGTCCTGCGCGAAGACATACACCAAGCGGCCGTCAATGGTGCCGCTGCCGGTCACCACGCCGTCGCCCAGATACTGCTTCTTCTCCATGCCGAAGTTCGTGCATCGGTGGAGCTTGAACATGTCCATCTCCTCGAAGCTGCCCTCATCCAGCAACATGTCGATGCGCTCGCGGGCCGTATATTTGCCTTTGGCATGCTGTTTTTCAATTGCCTTCTCGCCTCCCCCCATACGGGCCTTGGCACGAAGTTCCACTAATTCTCTGATTTTTTCTGTTTGGACACTCATAATGTTTGCTTATTATGTTTTTAGGCTTGCCCCCTTTAAACGACCAACCAGCGGAACGCCTGCAAAAAGAGCAAGCATTTCCGCTGGAAGTATAAGATTCAAGGGCGCGCCTTCTGATGAAATTCAAAAATTTGCAGACAATTCACTTCTTACGCCTTAGTGTTCGCAAAGTTCAGTCAGGATGCCGCAAGTGGATTTCGGATGCAAGAATGCAATCTGCAGTTTCTCCGCACCCGGCCGCGGAGCCTTGTCGATGAGACGAATGCCTTTTTCATCGCACTCGGCCAAAGCGTTGGCTACACCGTCTTCGATGCAAAAAGCCACGTGGTGTACACCGCGCCCGCCTTTTTCGAGGAACTTGGCGATGGTGCTGTCGGGGCTGGTCGGCTCCAAAAGTTCAATCTTCACTTCTCCCACTTTCAGGAAAGCGGTTTTCACTTTCTGGTCGGCTACTTCTTCGATGTTGTAGCACTTCAGGCCCAATACGTTCTCAAAGTAGGGCAGTGCGGCCTCGATGCTCTCCACTGCGATACCCAAATGTTCGATGTGTGAAATCTTCATGACTAATGATTTTAACCGTTTTGCACGTTACCGTGCGTAAATCTTGGGGCAAAAGTACGCATTTTGACGCGAAGAAAGAAATAATCCCGCCTTTTTTTGATTTTTCTATCGGACTTCATCGTTTGACGAAACCAATCTTGAGGTTCAGTTTCAGATAATAAGCACGGTTTTCGCGTTCCAACTCACCATATTTGTCCTTCTCCGGGTTGCTTTTCTCCAACCGGGTGTGAGTGAAGAGGAAATCGGCAAAAGTCTGGCGTTCCGTCTTACGGTAAGCCAACATGCCCCCCTGCGCGTCCACCATCACGAAACCCGCCACGGCGGACTCCGTCCCGTCATACTGCTTGGACGGACGCATCCCAAGAGCAACAGCCATAAGGAACTCTTTGATTTTATGGCGGTAGTAAGCGTGTTTACGAATCAGTTCTTCCTTTATTTTCAACGGATTCCGCTCTTCGACCACGACCGCCAGCTCGTCCACACGGCTAATGTTGTCCAAATGCAGGGTGCGCACCATCTCTCCCAACACACGCGAAAAGTTCAGGTCAATCAGACAGAGGTTGCAGCGGAACACCTTGTCGGCCACGTCATCGAACTTCAACACGCCGCCCAGGCTTTCGATGTATAACATACGACGCCCCACCTCGTCGGGATTTTCCGGGTTATCCGCATAGTTGATTTTCTGTACCGTAGGCTGGGAAAAACGCGCACCGGTCTGTTCAAACTTCAGGTTGGCCGTGCGTCCGCCATCCAACAACGGCGGCATGGCGCAAAGGCGTGAATAAATGCGAAACCCCATCGGCGGAAAAGCCGCATCGTGGAACGTGAGATAGAAGTCCGTACGGTCATCAGTCCGGGCTTCCATATCGTAGATCTTCAGTGCATTAAGGAATCCTTCCACCCCTTCCGGTGCTTCCACTTCCTCTTTACGGCATTGCCCGAGCGCATCCAGTATCAACTGGGCCACCGTGGAGAAATCCTCACGGGGAAACCGTTCGTCCGTCAGCTCCCCCTTGACATGTATCTCGTTTTTTCCTATAGCATAGACTCTTTTGCCGTCATGCTCCTGCCGGACAATCTGCGCAATGGGTAGTACGCGCCCCGAAGGCTTTCCGGCTTCATTACCCAGCGCGATTTCACCTCGCCCCAGCAAGGCGAAGAACACATACAGTTCATTCCATTCTCTTCTTGTAGCTGTCAGCATTTTCTTTTCTGTATAAAGTTACAACCCAGCAATGTCGTTCAACGTCAATCCGGTAGCCTGAGCGATGGACTCTGCCGTCATCCCCATCCGTTTGAGGTTGCGGGCCACATCCGCTTTGCCTTGTGCCAAACCTTCCGCCTTGCCTTGCGCCAAACCTTCCGCCTTGCCTTGTTGCCGTTCATATTCCATGATGGCCATTTGATCGCGATAGACCTTGATGCTCTCGTCATATTTCATACGATCTTCCTTGCTCATGGCTGCAATGTCCACTATCTGCTCCAACTTTTGGAATACTGCCATGCGAGCCTTGAAAGGCAACCTCTGCAATGTCTCCATATTCTTCAACACATAAATCCAACGTTCGAAATCTGTCTCGCATTCGCTCTCTTCTTTTGTGAACGAGGGCAACTCTATGAAAATATAACGCATCTTGTCGGTGAACAACTCATGCGTGTCGCGGTCGGAAAGCACGATGTCCGTGCGCAATTTCCGTGGAAGGTCCGTCAAGCTGAAATTGAGAAAGAATACGCCATAGACAGCTTTCAGGTTGAATTTCCAATCCACGCCTTTCTCACCTTGGCGAGCGATGGCCTGCGAAAGGTAATACAATGTACGTTCACGGAAATTGACATGCTCTTTGTTCTGCATCTCCACGATGAACTGTTCGTCGTTTTCATCCGTGCAATAGACATCGTAAATCAATCCGCGGTCGTTCTCAAATATAGGAAGCTGTTCCTTATCCAGGAATTTGATGTCCTTCACTTTCCGCTCTCCGTCCAGCAAGGCGTTGAGGAAGTCAATCAACAAATCCTTGTTGATTTCCTGCCCGAAGATGCGCTTGAAACCCACATCCGTAAAAGGATTAATAAACTTTCCCATATTCTCCCGTTTTTATGATTCTTGAAATACAAAGATAATGCAAACCGAGTGCAAGACAAAATAAACTTGTTTATTTTTCATGCCAAGTTTACTGCTTATCTTAAGCAAAAACAATGCAAACCAAGCACAGGAGAAAAACAGTTCATTCCGTGCCACCCCTTTCTGTCTCAAGCAATCCTGCACAGGCATCCTCCAAAATGTCGAGCACATTCTCGAAACCGGAAGCCCCGCCGTAGTACGGGTCGGGCACGTAATCCACCACCTTAAGCCGACAATAGTCCGTCATGCGCACCACTTTGCGTTCCTCGTCCAATCCGGGTGCCATCGCCTTCAGCTTGCTGATGTTGCGATCGTCCATGCCCACAATCAGGTCGAAATCGAAAAAGTCATTATAGCGCACTGGACGCGACAAGTGGGTGATATGGTATCCCCGACGGGCGGCATGCACCCTCATCCGTGAGTCTGCCGGCTCACCCTCATGATAGTCTATCAATCCTGCCGAATCGAGGAAAAACTCCCTCGCCAGTCCCGCATCAGCGACCATTTTACGCATAATCTCTTCCGCCGCACTGGAACGACAGATGTTTCCCAAACAAACAAAAAGTATCTTCCTCATAGGTGTGCAAAGATAATGCAAGCCGGGGGCATGACAAAATAATCCCATTAGTTTTTTCATAACGGGATGGATTCCTGAAGCCATAAAAAACACGGGAAGGATAGACTCCTCAAACGGAAATCGTCCTTCCCGTGCGTCTCCAGACACAGGGAAATCCCTATCCTGTGCCTCCCCTAAGACCTCAAAGCACAGTCCCTGCCATGAGTTTCACCGTTCGGAATATCCATTCTTCCGCCATCATTCTGCCCGACATACAGCAACAGGCCATCAGGTGCATATGCACGGAGATCCACACCCGCCGGAAGGCCTTCTACCACAATCCGGCAGACTCTACATAAGCCTTTCCGTTTCGACCGTCCTGCCTCAGGCTTTCCACTCCCGTTCCCTTTGCAATAGAAACCGTCTTCACGACCGGTTCAGCCTGCTTGTAGTTCCAACCACCGTTTTGAATCGCCGTGAGAGTGATTTCACCCTCAGCCTTACACTTCAGCACGTAGGCATACGACTCGTCATCCCACTCCAATATGGGCGCATCAGTCTCATCCAAAATGAATTCCACCGGATTGTAAGAAGAAGCGGTAGCCTCAAGCAGAACAGACCGTGGTGTTCTCGGAAACTACGCAACGCAGCCTCTCAGCAGGCCTCGTCTGGGTATTGACGGTAAAAGTCAAGCAGGTTCATAACACATACATTTTAATTCTACATACACCTTACATGAAACATAAAGTATTCCAAAATATGCCGTTCGGACATCTTGGCGGTTTAAACTTTGCTAATTTGGCAACATGCGGACATTCATATTGAAAAGAACAAATTGTGCCTCTATCATGAATATTCAGCATCTTTCTCTAAAAAATGCTTGAACTTGCCGCAATAGAGTATCAGGATTTATAATCCGCAAAAATAAATCCTATTTGCATTCACTCGCGTCATAGGAAAGCCCTTACGAGCCCAAGGATTCGGAAATCCGTCGCAGCGTAACAGCGGGGGAAGCATGCAACCGTTCCCCACTATATTTCTACTGCTCCCAAGAAATTTCTCCGGCCCTATGGGCCCTCCCCTACAAGGTGTGGTCGTAACGCGCCATACAGATTTCACAAATCTGCCCGCAAACAAAGAAAGACATAACCTTAGGCACCGTCAGGGCATTCCGTCATTCCCCATAAAAGAGGTGCGCCAGACTTATCCGCCTCTAGCGCACCTCTTTTTTACCCACGACTTTAGGGTTCGGGCATCTTCCCTCGCCACAACCTTCCATTCATGACGCACGTTGAAGCCTCACACCTTCCAAAATCCGCGCAGACCCTACCAGCTATGGGTGTATGTCCCACTTCCACTGCCCCACAACTGGCTGGCGGGCAAAGTCGTAATGCTTCCATACAAGCCTTCGCCACGAATGCCGGCAGGCGCACTAGTCGGCGCGGTGGCCGAATAACTGTATTGCACGGAAAAGCGGATAACAGCCCGGTTGCCTGTGAAATCGGACGGCAAACGAATGCCAATATACGGGTCGCTCTTGTCCGCGTCATAAACCACATCATCATCCTTAGAGAACGTGGTGTCCTGGCATTCCACACGCCATTGGTATTCGGCCTTGAACAACAAATTCCCCAAGGAAGACTGCACGGCCGTGATGGTCACAGAGTCACCGGGATTCCAAACCAACGGCTCAATGCGGAATCCCGCAAAAGCCGGCAAAGTGCAAACATGCTCGTCTTCCTCACAGGCATTCAGCGTCAGGAAAGCCACACCGAGACAAGCCCATCCAACCCAAGATTTCATATTCATCGCATTCTTCAAGTTATAACTTTTTCAATTCCTTATACAACCGTTGCACGGGAAGCCCCATAACGTTGAAGTAAGAACCGCGCAACGAAGACACGCCCACGTAACCTATCCACTCCTGGATGCCGTATGCCCCAGCCTTGTCCAATGGGTGGTAACGGGCAACATAGTAACCGATTTCTTCTTCTGTGAGCGCATCAAACGTGACCTCGCTCGTCACGGCAAACGTCTTCCGCATCGCCCGGGTGAGCAGGGTCACACCCGTAATGACCAAGTGCGTCCGCCCGGAAAGTTTGCGCAACATCTCCCGCGCCTCGGCCTCGTCTTTGGGTTTACCCAGCACTTGGCCGCCAGCCCACACAATGGTGTCAGCCGTGATAATCAAATCATCCGGTTGCATGACCGTTTCGTAAGCCCCGGCTTTCTCTCTGGAGATATATTGCGGAATCTCCTCGGCAGCCAATCCCGCCGGATAGGACTCATCGATGCCCGGCAACACCCGCACCTCGTAATTAATGTCCAGTCCTGCCAAAAGTTCCCTTCGCCTCGGGGAATTGCTGGCCAGCACAATATGGTATTTCTTCAGATTGTCTAACATGTTTCTTACACCTTATATATATGCATCTTCACCAGCCAAAGGCTTTCTCGTCCTTTAGCCACTTGCCCTGCGCCCGCAAAACTTGTTCTATCACATCGCGACCGCAACCGTAACCGCCACGCAAATGTGATATATAAATGGCTGCCTCCTTAATTTCGGGTGCAGCATCCGCCGGAGCGCACGGGCAACCCGCGCGTCGCATCACCTCGTAATCGGGAATGTCATCACCCATATAGAGCACCTCTTCGTCTGTCAAGCCATATTTCCGCAACCATTCTTCGTATGTCTTGATTTTGACAACACATCCCAAATACACGTCCGGCACACCAAGATTCTCATAACGCCGGCGCACAGATTCAGTACGTCCACCGGTGATAATAGCCACGTGCAACCCCATCTTGACCGCCAACTGGAGAGCATAACCGTCCTTGATGTTCACCGTGCGCATCGGCTCACCCCCAGGATGCAACAAGATGGTTTCCCCACTCAACACCCCGTCCACGTCGAACGCCAATGCCTTGATCTTCCTCAAATCGTAATTTATCATTTCACTTATTCCTATTCATTCTGCAGAGCCAGACGATGGATGCTTTGGCTCATCAGCCCATAAAGCCCCTGCAATCCCTCGTCATCTGCCAACAAATCCATCTGCTTGTCAATGACATTGCGGTCGTAGCGCACGGCCGGCCCCGTTTGCGCCTCCCGAGGAGCAATCCGATGCACCTTGCGGGCTGTCTCGTCAATAAGCGGAAGCATCACATCGAACGGGATGCCTTCTTTCTCCAACACCTCCGCCGAAAGCGCATAGCAATGGTTGGCAAAATTGCAGGCAAACACTGCGGCCAAATGCAAATAGCGGCGTTTCGCCGTGGACATCTCCATGACCCGCCCCGACACAGACTCGGCCAGCTGCCGCACCTGCGCGAGCGAAGCCTCATCCGAAGCCTCCACAAAACAAGGAATCTCCCGGAAATCGACATCCACCGTGCGGGAAAAAGACTGCATGGGATAGCACACACCGTAGCGGGCGGCATAGCCTCTGAACACATCTAGCGGCATGCTCCCAGCTGTATGCAGGCAAATCGCCTCCCCCACACGCGGGGCGATGCGGGCGACCAGCTCCTCCAAGACGCTATCCTTCACGGAAAAGACATACACATCCGCCCCCGTCAGGATGTCCTCCACCCGGTTCGTAGCGGCACAATGCAAGCGGGCTGCCAATGCGGACGCCGATGCTTCCGTGCGGCTGAACACCTGAAGCGTTTCATGACCGGCCCGCGCCAAAGCCACGCCCAATTGCGTGGCCAAGTTGCCCGCCCCTATCCAAACGACTTTCATGCCTGCTGGTTGTCAAACGTATTGATGTGTACCTTCTCCCACAACAAGCGGTCTTCGTTGAAAGGCTTGCGTTCCATGCCCTTGTGCCCCACGGCCACGATGGACAACACCCGCAGATGCTCCGGCACACGAAGGATGGTGCGCACCATTTCCTCGGCAGGTTTGCCGTCGGCCATGGCACGGTTGCGGATTTGCACCCAGCAAGCCCCCAGCCCCAAGTCTTCGGCCTGCAGAAGCATCATGGTAGTGGCCACAGAAGCATCCTCCACCCATACATCGCTTTTCGCGGGGTCGGCCAACACGGCCACCGCCAACGGCGCGCCTTCGATGAGCTCCGCCCCTTGTTCCTTGCAATGGGCCAACTGTTTCAAAAGTTCCTTGTCGTCCACCACCACGAACTCCCAAGGATGGCAGCCTTTCGAAGAAGGTGCCATGAGGGCAGACCGCAAAAGTGCCACCACTTCGTCCTGGGTAAGTTCCTCGTCCGTGAACTTCCGCATGCTGCGGCGTATTTTGATTAATTCGCTGAATTTTTCCATACCTTGTTTTCTCGTTTCCATTTTGTAATCTAGGCAAAGATACATGATTTATCGTTTATGGGAAAAAGAATCCAGCACAGAATCGACGGTTTTGGCAAATAAATCGCCGGGATTTATACAAAAAAGCGTATTTTTGCGTTGTTTAAAAAGCAATATCGAATAAATAAAACGTGAAGACAAGACTGTTCAGGCTGTTTAGCTTTCTCTTCTTATTGTTTTTCGCCGTGCCGCATGCCTTTGGACAAGGCAAAGTGAAACTCTCCGGGCGCGTCATTGACGACGAGCAAAACCCGGTGTTGTTCGCCGTTGTAAGGATTGAAGGGCAGGCAGCCGGAACGACAACGGATTTGCAAGGACGCTACAAGCTGGAATTCAATACGGCAGACACGGTCGTAGTGTCGTTCAGCATGTTGGGATACGAAACGAAAAAGAGGATGCTGATCAAACCCCGCGGCGACCTGCGGTTCAATGTCACCCTGCAAACACAACGCATCGACATGGGCGAGGTTACGGTCAAGGAAGTGCGGCGGCAAATGAACGCCACACAACATCTGAACGCGGAAAACCTGAAACGCCTGCCCTCGACCACGGGGAACGCCGTGGAGGAACTGGTAGCCACGCAAGCCGGCGTGAGCACCCACAACGAACTCAGCTCGCAATACAACGTGCGGGGCGGGAGTTTCGACGAGAACAGCGTGTATATCAACGGTGTGGAAGTCTATCGTCCGTTGCTCATCAGTTCAGGACAACAGGAAGGCCTGAGCGTCATCAACAGCGACATGGTGGAGAATATCAACTTTTCGGCCGGAGGCTTTGAAGCCAAGTACGGCGACAAAATGTCCTCGGTGCTGGACATCACCTATAAAAAACCGAAAAAATTCGAAGCCACAGCTTCGGCAAGCCTCCTAGGAGCCGGAATTTATGTGGGTTATGCCAAAAAAGGATTCAGCATGACGCACGGAGTGCGCTACAAGACCAACCAATACATGCTAGGTTCATTGGAAACCAAAGGAGAATACAGCCCGCGCTTTCTGGACTACCAGACCTATCTCAGTTGGTCGCCCAATCGGCGGTGGAACGTGGACTTCATCGGCAACATCTCGCAAAACAAATATGACTTTCTCCCTGCCGACCGCCAAACCAATTTCGGGACGATGCAGGATGTGAAATCCTTCCGCGTGTATTTCGACGGGAAAGAGGAAGACCTGTTCCGCACCCTCTTCGGTACGTTGAGCCTCTCGCACAATTTCACCGACCGCACAAAACTGTCCTTCCTTGCCTCGGCCTTCGCCACCAAGGAACAAGAAACCTATGACATACAAGGCCAATATTGGCTAGACGAGACCAACACCACGGAACAACTGGGCGTGGGCACCTACATGGAGCATGCCCGGAATTACTTGGACGCGAACGTGAAGAGCCTGAAGCTGGCTTTCGCCCACCGCCCCGACGGACACAATATCCAGGCGGGACTCACGTGGCGGCACGAGACCATCAAGGAAAATTCGCGCGAATGGGAGATGCGCGACTCTGCCGGTTATTCCATCCCGCACACGGGCGACCGGCTGGACTTGATTTACAACCTGCGGTCGGCCAACCGCATCAGCAGCAACCGACTTGAGATGTACGGACAGGACACGTGGCGGTTCACCAACGCCAAGGGTGGCATCTTCTCCTTCAACTACGGTCTGCGCCTTAGCTACTGGAGCTGGAACAAGGAGTTTCTGGCCAGCCCGCGCATGTCGCTGGGCATCATCCCAGCTTTCAATGACGATTTCACGTTCCGCATCGCCACGGGTCTTTATTATCAGTCACCATTCTACAAAGAACTGCGCGACACGGTGACGGCACACGGCTCCACCACAGTACAACTCAACCGCAACATCAAGTCGCAACGGTCGTTCCAAGTGGTAATAGGCGGCGACTACAAGTTCAAGCTATTTAACCGCCCGTTCAAGTTCACCACGGAAGTCTATTACAAGGCGTTGAGCAACCTGATTCCTTACAACGTGGACAATGTGCGCATCGTCTATTACGGCGGCAACATCGGGACGGGCCACACCACCGGTATCGATTTCAAGCTGTTCGGTGAGTTCGTGGAGGGCACAGACTCATGGATCAGCTTCAGCCTGATGAAGGCGCAACAGAAGGTGAACGGCAAGAGCTTCCCGCAAGCCACAGACCAACGCTACAACCTGAATTTCTTCTTCAGCGACTTCTTCCCCGGCAGCACCCGTTGGAAGATGACGCTCAAAGCCAGCGTGGCCGACGGTCTGCCCTTCGGGCCTCCCCACACGGGCTTGGAACGGATGGCATTCCGCGCCCCGGCTTATAAACGCGTGGATATCGGCATGAGTTACCGGCTGCTGGACAATGAAGACCGCCGCAACGACAAGAAATTCATCCGCCACTTCCGCAACATCTGGCTCGGCGTGGATTGTTTCAACCTCTTCGACATCGCCAACGTCAGCTCTTACTATTGGGTGACGGACGTGACCAACCAACAATACGCCGTGCCCAATTACCTGACAGGACGGCAAATCAACGCCCGCATCCTGATTGAAATGTAACGGAGCCGCGGAGGGGGTCCATCACCTTGCATGAAGGCGTTTCCACAAGCAGGACAGCTTACGCGCATCCAGCAGGAAGGGAAAATAACGGTTGATGGCCATGCACAACACCGCACTCAACGCCAAAGAAAGCACGAGGACAAGCAACGTGCCGCCGTAGCACTGCAGCTCGGGGAAACACAATCGGAGAACCGTGCTCCACATGGCCGGCATCACCCCGGAAAAGAAATAAAACACGATGGAATTGCGCCCGACAAACCTCAGCCACGTCAAAGGAGGCAGCACCCGGGCTAAAGCCACAAGGCTAATGATGCTGCAAAACACCACGACCAATCCCCAAAAGTCAACCTGAAACGGCACCATGACAGCTAACGACTGCGAACGCCACGTAAGAGCCACGCCCAAGACATACGCACCAGCAGCAAGCATCACACCATAAGGCACAAGCCATTTGTTGACTTCACCTTCATGCTTGAAATACACACCTCCCAAGCTCATAAACAAAGTCGCCGACAGCCCGGCCTGATAGTTCCAAGGGAAAGTGTTCTCCGTGGCAATGAAGCTCCACACGCCCAACGCAAAAAAAGCGCATGACAAAACCACATAGTGCCACATCCCCAAACGGCGGAAACGCACCAAGGCCAACAATAGCAACTGAGCCACGACCAAAGCCGAAGTAAACCAATAACTAAGCCCGCCAAACACATCATACAGATACTGCCCGAAAGACAAGGCGTCTCCATGGAACAACTTCTTCGGGATATAAATAAATGAAGAAAACAAGATCGTAGGTAGCATCAACCTGAAAACCACATTGGCCACACCCCGGCAACTATCCGGTCCGGCTTCAGGAGAATCCAAGTATTTCCTGAAAAACAAATAACCGCTCACGAAGAAAAAGGCATTGACATAAAACGGCAACACCACATAGCCATACGACACCCCGGATACCCCATAATAGATTTCGCTGTGTACCCAATACACAGCCATCATACACAACGCACGCACCGTATCTATCCATTTGATTCCTTTGTTTGGCATATCCGCGAATTGCATCCTTAACAACAAGGCCGTGCTCCTTTCCCTTGCCCGGAAAGGAAACACAGCCTTGTTTTTTTCATCCCAAGAACCAGTCAGTAATCACTTCGCGTAGCTCACCGCCCGCGTCTCACGGATAACCGTGATTTTCACCTGTCCGGGATAAGTCATCTCGTCTTGTATCTTCTTGGCAATCTCGTTGCTCAGGCTTTCCGTCTGCTTGTCATCAATCTTGTCCGCCCCCACAATGACGCGCAATTCGCGCCCGGCCTGGATGGCATACGTCTTGGTCACACCCGGATAACTCATGGCAATGTTCTCCAAATCGTTCAGACGCTTGATGTAAGCTTCCACGATTTCGCGGCGGGCACCCGGACGGGCACCGCTGATAGCATCGCACACCTGCACGATGGGTGCCAGCAAGGAGGTCATTTCCATTTCGTCATGGTGCGCCCCGATGGCATTGCAGATGTCTGGTTTCTCCTTATATTTTTCCGCCAGTTTGGCACCATAGATGGCATGCGGCAATTCCGGTTCCTCATCGGGCACCTTGCCTATGTCGTGCAACAAGCCCGCGCGCTTGGCCTTCTTCGGATTCAGTCCCAACTCAGAAGCCATGACGGCACAAAGGTTGGCCGTCTCACGCGCATGCTGCAACAGGTTCTGCCCGTAACTGCTGCGGTACTTCATCTTACCGACGATGCGCACCAATTCCGGATGCAAGCCATGAATCCCGAGGTCAATCGCCGTGCGCTTGCCCGTTTCGATGATTTCCTCTTCCACCTGCTTGGTCACTTTGGCCACAACCTCTTCGATGCGCGCCGGATGGATACGCCCGTCGGACACCAGCTGGTGCAAGGCCAGGCGGCAGATTTCGCGCCGCACGGGGTCGAAAGCGGAAATCACGATGGCTTCCGGCGTGTCGTCCACCACGATTTCCACACCGGTGGCCGCCTCCAACGCACGGATGTTGCGCCCTTCGCGCCCGATGATGCGCCCCTTGACCTCATCGTTATCAATGTGGAACACCGTCACACTGTTCTCAATGGCCGTTTCCGTAGCCACCCGCTGGATCGTCTGGATGACGATGCGCTTGGCCTCCTTGTTGGCCGTCATCTTGGCATCGTCCATGATTTCGTTGATGTAGCTGGCCGCATCGGTCTTGGCCTCGTCCTTCAACGATTCCACCAGACGCTCGCGCGCCTCGTCGGCACTCAGCCCGCTGATGGCCTCCAGCTTCTCACGTTCCTGGGCTTCCAAACTTTTCAGCTCCTCTTCCCTGCGGGCCAAAGCCTGCTGCTGGTTTTCCAGCCGCTTACGGTCGGTTTCCAAATCGCCCTTCTTGCGGTTCAGGTCATCCTGACGCTGGTTCAGGCTTAGTTCCCTTTGCTTCAGCCGATTCTCATGTTGCTGAATCTGCTGGTTGCGCTGCTGCACTTCCTTTTCCAGTTCCGATTTCTTGTTGAGGAACTTTTCCTTTACTTCGAGCAATTTCTTCTCTTTGATGACTTCGGCTTCCTTCTCGGCCTCTTCGATGATTTTCCGATACTTGCCTGTCGCCACATAGCGGAACACTGCGAAACCCACAATGCATCCCACGACGAGACAGGCTACGGGGATTATGATTTCCATACTTTCTATTATTAATTAGTAATATAAAAAATAGCGCACCGCCGCCCTCTCCCGCCTTACGGCGGGAAAAGGGAAGACCGTGCGCGTCGTTTCCTTTTTTCGTTTGCTTATACCCTTACTGTGCTTTAGCCTCCGCGTCAGCTCCCAACGTTGTCAGGATGCGCTTCATGCTTTCCACCAACGGGCGCGTGTCATTGCGAGCCGCCTCCTTCTGCCAAAGCACCGCGATGGCAAGCGCCGCCATGCACATATAAGTCGAAGGGGATTGCCCCGGATATTGTGCAATCATCTTGTTGTATTGCGTATCCAAAGCCTTTGCCGCCATGCGGTAAATTTCCTCTTCCTTCCGCTTGACGGTGACATAGAACGTATGTTCCCACACCGTCAACCTTATCGTAAAGTCCTCGCTATCTTCCATAGTGCCTGTTTACACGTTCAAAAGTGCGATACACTTGTCCACTTCACGCACCAGCCTTGACAATCTCGACTTCGCATCTCTTATCTCTCCGCTGCTGACATCGAGCATCTTGGCCGTTTTCAGATTGGCATAATCCCTTCGGAGGCTTTCCACCTGCTCTTTCAGTCCGGCCACCTGCCGGTTCTTTTCAGCGATGACCCCGACGAGTTCGGCATTCTTGTCTTTCAACGCCTCGTATTCCCACAAGAAGTGGCTGACGCACGTCTCCAACCTTTTGGCCAACTCCTCTTCCTCTGCTGTCATTATTGCCTTTCCGTTACAAAATTAAGAAAAAAACATTCTGCTCCCAAGCTTTTACCCTATTTTTTCTCTTCCACGTCTTTAGGTTTCGGCTCTTTCTTGGCCAGCATGATGATG
Organism: uncultured Paraprevotella sp.; assembly: GCA_944319925.1. Classification (GTDB taxonomy): domain Bacteria; phylum Bacteroidota; class Bacteroidia; order Bacteroidales; family Bacteroidaceae; genus Paraprevotella. The sequence goes on along the minus strand of CALUFQ010000011.1, from coordinate 10,941 downwards.
CGATAGACATATTCCGTCATCCATTCACCGCTGTACCCCAACCTATGCTGGTATTGCCGGATATTGACACAAGTGCGACGCACATTGTCGTCCTTCCAGTCGTTCTTGGTCAGCACTTGGTTGATGGTCTTGGCCGTCATGCCGCGCAAAGCCTTGTGAAAAATGGAAGGCATGCGGAATTTCCATTGCATCAGATTACCCATCAGCATCATCAGGTCTTGGCTGAAACCTTGGAACAAGAGCAGGTAGGTCCGCACGTCATTAATGTTGCGGCAATTGCGCTTGATGCTGACATCTATTTCTTTAAAGAAACTTTCCGGGATGCCATACACGTCCATAAGCATGCCACGGCAACGCTTCCGTTCCCCTATACCCAATTTGTTGTTCACCGTAGGGACATGCAAGGTCTGTTTGAAAACACGCAAGTCCGGCAATGCAGCCAGATTGCTGATTCCCAATTGCATGGCCATGACGGCTTGGTAATATACACGGATGAGCGTCATGAAATCCTCCATGCCACCCACACGCGCTTCCTCTTCATTCTTTTTCCCGAATAATTTTGCGAATATACCCATTCTCTACCTATTATTTAATATGAAAGCGAGCACAAAGATAATGCAAACCGAGCGCAGAACAAAACATTTTTTTGTTTTTCATTGCCAAGGCGCGACCCAACTTATCCGAAGACCATGCAAGCCGGAAACGGAACGAACCTTGTCCTCTTCCCAAAATGAAGTCTGCCTTATCCCAAAAACGGCACAAGAAGCATCGCCTTGCCCAAAAACAAGAAACGGTTTTGAAATTTTACAAAAAGTCCTTTTCCCGCTTGATGTATTGCTTTCGCACGACGAATCCAGGCTGCTTCTAGAATTTTTCTTCACTCAGCCTCATCAGGTACTGCCCATATTGGTTCTTCAGCATGGGGCGCGCCACTTCTCTCAACTTTTCCGCGCTGATCCAGCCCTTCCGGTAAGCAATACCTTCAAGACAGGCTATTTTCAACCCCTGCCGTTTCTCGATGACCTCAATAAAAGTGGATGCTTCCGAAAGACTGTCGTGTGTCCCCGTATCCAGCCAAGCGAACCCGCGCCCCAAAGTCTTCACCTTTAACCTTTTCTCCGACAAAAACACTTGGTTCACCGTCGTGATTTCCAACTCGCCCCGCGCGGAAGGTTTGATTTGCGAGGCCACATCCACCACCTTGTTGGGATAGAAATACAACCCCACCACCGCATAATTGCTTTTCGGATTTTCCGGTTTTTCCTCAATGCTCAGGCAGTTTCCCTCCTTGTCAAATTCAGCCACGCCGTAACGCTCGGGATCATTCACCCAATATCCGAAGACAGTGGCATTCCCGTCCTTTTCGGCATTCGCCACAGCCTCCTGCAACATGCCCGTGAAGCCGGCACCGTGGAAAATGTTATCCCCCAACACAAGACACACACTGTCCGCCCCCACGAACTCGCGCCCGATGATGAAAGCCTGCGCCAGACCATCAGGAGAAGGCTGCTCCGCATACTCGAAACGCACTCCGAAATCACTCCCGTCTCCCAACAAACGGCGGAATCCCGGAAGGTCGTGGGGTGTGGAAATAATCAGGATTTCGCGGATGCCTGCCAGCATCAGCACCGAAATCGGATAATAAATCATCGGCTTGTCGAAAATCGGAATCAGCTGCTTGCTGACCCCTTTGGTTATGGGATAAAGGCGGGTGCCAGACCCGCCGGCCAATACAATACCTTTCATCATTTATATTTGTTTAAGTGTTAATAAGCATTTTCTTCATTATGCTTGACCATGTTCACCACAGTCTGCCACATAATGCGCAGATCCAATCCGAATGTCCAGTTTTCCACATACCATATATCGGCCTTCACGCGGTTCTCCATCTGCTCCACAGTCTTGGTCTCGCCCCTGAATCCTTGCACCTGTGCCCATCCCGTGATGCCGGGCTTCACCAAATGGCGCACCATGTAACGACGAATCAGCCGCGAATACTCCTGCGTGTGGAGCAACATGTGCGGACGCGGCCCGACCATGCTCATGTCGCCCTTGAAGACATTGATGAACTGCGGAAGCTCGTCGATATTGGTCTTGCGCATCAAGTCGCCGAACTTGAACTTACGGGGGTCATCCTTGGTGGCCTGCAGGCGGTCGGCATCCTTATTGACATGCATGCTGCGAAATTTCAAGCAATAAAATTCCTTGCCATCCAAGCCGTTCCGTTTCTGCTTGAATATAATCGGCCCCGGACTTTGTATTTTGATGATAATCCCCGCAATAAGATAAATTATGGGGAATACCGTCAACAAGAAAAGGCCGGAAACAAGCATGTCGAACAAGCGCTTCACCCCCCGGTTCACCGGATCCTGCAAAGGCTCGTTCCGCACACTCAACAACATCGTGTTGCCCAAATGTGAAAGCTCCATCCGCTTCGTGAGGAATTCCAAAAACACCGGCAAGGCATAAAAACGAATCATGTGGTCCTCACAATATCGATAAATTGTTTCCGTCTCCGTTACATAATCCGTATCAGGCACTATGTAAAGGTCGGTCACCTCGGGGTGCTCTTTCAGGTAGCCCATGACCGCCGTCCGGTTGCCCAGCACCTTGATTTTCATCTCCTCCGGAAGCTTCTGCCGGGTGAAAATGCCTAGAATTTGGAAACCTAACGAATGGTCGTTCAACGTACTGTATATATCCATCAAATTCCACGGATGCCCCACCAGCACGACGTAACGCAGGTTGTGCCCCTTGGAACGTTGTTTCCGCAACAGGTAATGGAAAGCCAACCGTTCCGCATAAAGCAAGACAAAGAACAAGCATGTGCCCCACACCAAGTAGCCCCGCACGTCCGTTATGCCGCGAAGCAAACTTACAGCCACCAAGATGAACAAGAACTGAATGACCGCCGTGTAGGCCGAACGCCCCAAGATGGCGTCGCCATGCACGATGCGCTTCAAGAAGACCGGCGGAGCGATATAGGACGTAGGTATGACAGCCGCAGCACCTATCAACAAAATGATTTTCAAGGCATACGGAAAAGACAACGCAGCCGAAAAACTATAACTCCACGCGAAAGCAAGCCAATAACTTATCATCAACAAAATCATATCGTTGACAACGACAGCCAACTTCACCAAACGGGAGTCCTCCAAATCTTTTATTTTCATAGCCAAAGGGGAATTGGTTTGTTTGTCGCTGCAAATGTATTGTTTTTTTTACAAACCGCCAACGAAACCCGGGGATTTATTTTGCAGCAAACTCAAAAAGCACATACGAATGCAGTATTTAAGCGATTTATTTGGATGTTATGTAAAAGATTCCTATTTTTGCAGCTTAGAAAACAAACCACACACTGTGTATATGGCAAACAAGACTTTCCCTACGAGCGGAGAAATGGAAGAACAAGAGTCCGGTTTCAACTACCGTGAGCTTATCGACAACGTTATCTTGCATTGGCAATGGTTCGTGATTTCCGTTATCGCCTGTCTATTCCTTTCCTTTATATATTTAAAGTATAAATCCCCCGTCTATTCCACGTGGACAAAAGTCTTAATCAAGGAAGAAGACCCTTACAGCCGCGGCATGCGGGGCACGGGGCTGACCGACTTCTCGCAATTGGGACTCCTGAACAACAGCAACGGCTTCGACAACGAGATGGAAATCTTGGGCAGCAAGACGCTGGCCAAAAGGGCTGTGACAAACCTGAAACTTTATGTGTCTTATGCTTACGACGGGCGGATGCGCAACATGGAACTGTATAAGGAGACTCCCGTGTTGGCAGACATGTCTCCCGTGGATTTAGACACCCTTTCCAGCACGGTGACTCTCGAAATCACCCAGTTGGAAAACGGGAGCTACCACATCGAAGGCCAAGCCTTGGGCGAAGAGTTCGAAGCGGAAGCCAAAAGCCTTCCCATCCGTGTGAAGACACTTTCGGGATGGGTTATGCTGCGCCCCAACCCGAACCCCGGCATCGTGTTCGGCGACCGCCCTCTGCTCATCTCAATCAACCGCCCCGCATGGATGGCCAATTCTTTCATATCCCGTACCGGGCTTGAACCGACTAGCAAATTGACCACCGTCGCCCAAATCTCCATCACGGACACGCGCCGCGACCGGGCGGAAGACTACCTGAACGAACTGATCCGCGCTTACAACGAGGATGCCAACGAAGTGAAAAACGAAGTGGCACTCAAGACGGAGGCTTTCATCAACAAACGCATCCAAATCATCGATGCGGAATTGGGAGACACCGACAGCCAATTGGAATCATATAAGAAACGCAACCAACTGGTCAACCTCACCTCTGACGCACAAGCGGCCTACAAAGGCATCGAAAACTACCAGGAAAAGCAAATCGAGATGCAAACGCAGATGCTGCTGGTCAAGTCGCTCAAAGAATATGTGGACAACCCCGCCAACTACATGGAAATCATCCCTGCCAACCTGGGGCTGACCGATGACGCACTGAACAACATCATCTCAAAATATAACACTGAAGTCGTGGAGCGCAAACGGCTGCTCAAGACTGCGCCCGAAAATTCGCCCGTGGTCGTAGCTGCGACCAATGCCATCGCGGCCCTCTACCCCGGCATCCGCCATTCTCTGGCTTCGGTATATGACAACCTGAGGGTGCAGAAGCGCAACATTGATGACCAATACAACCTCTTCATCGCCAGACTTTCCAGCACCCCCACACAGGAAAGGGTTCTCACCGACATGGGACGCCAACAGACTGTAAAAGCCACCCTCTACCAGATTCTGTTGCAGAAACGGGAAGAAAATGCCATCTCGCTGGCTTCCACCGTGGACAAGGCACAAGTCATCGATGCGCCGGAAAGCAGCATACAGCCCATCTCTCCCAAGCGGAAAATCATCGGGCTCATCGCTTTGTTCATGGGTGTCGCCATCCCCGCCGGAGCACTCTACTTGTGCAACTTGTTGCGCTACCGCATCGAAGGACGGAACGACATCGAGAAACTGACCGAAATCCCTCTCCTTGGCGATATTTTCACTTCGAAAGAATCCAAGGAAGGAGTGCAGACGATTGTCGTGCGGGAAAATACCAACGACATCATGGAAGAAGCGTTCCGCAACGTCAGGGTACAGCTCGGATTCATCATGAAAAAATCCGAAAAAGTATTGATGTGTACTTCCGTGATTCCGGGAGAAGGAAAAACATTCGTCTCCACCAATCTGGCCATGAGCTTGGCTTTAATGGGACGGAAAGCGTTAGTTGTCGGGCTTGACATCCGTAAACCGCGCTTGGCCAAACTGTTCGGCCTGCATACGGGCAACCATGGCATCACAACCTATTTGGCTGGTGAAGATTCTTCCGACGAGTTCCTGAAAGAACAGATTTTCCATTCCGGCATACACGACAACTTGGACGTGCTGCCCGCCGGCCTGATTCCTCCCAACCCTGCGGAATTGGTTTCTTCCGACCGCTTGGATGATGCCTTCGCGCGCCTGCGCAATTGGTACGACATCATCATCGTGGACACTCCGCCTATCGGTGCCGTCAGTGACACCTTACTTTTGGGACGGATTGCCGACGCGACAATCGTCGTGTGCCGTTGCGACTATTCCCTGAAACGTAATTTCAACATCATCAACCGGATCCACAACGAACAGAAACTACCGAAGATGAGCCTCGTGCTCAACGGCGTGGATTTGCAACAACGCAAGTACGGCTATTATTACGGTGTCGGGAAATACGCCAACTATGGCGGACGCTATGGCTCGTATGGCACATACGGTAACTACGGACATTACGAACAAAACCGACCCCTGAAAAAGGGAGAAAAGAGAACTTCGAGCCCCGCCCAAAAAGGGCAGTTCATCCGTGAAGACCGCATTGATGACAAGAAATAAATAAAGAACAGCATACTAGACACATAGCCTCCCGCATACAATCACAGCAACGGGAAAGCAATGTGAAAAAGCGTCCGGCATGCAATGAAGATTGCATACCGGACGCTTTTTCACAAGGTAAACAGAATCTAGGTCTGCGGGAAACGTCACGACCCATCTGTTCGTCATGCGGCGGCCATAATGGCTGTTTTGTTCTTCCTGCGAGGCGGGACAGTTCTCTCCGGCCGACTTTGACTACGGACATTCAGAAGTTTGTAAATCAGGAACTCTGTATCACCCAATTGCCTCAATTCATTTTCCAGATGGTGTTGAATCCCAAAGAATACGGGCTGTTCCTCAATTTCCGTTTGTGCAATTCGCAAACCATTTCGCTTTGCCTACAAATCCCCATTAAATTTCTACTGCGCCAACAAAACCATCCCGATAAATCTCAAAGTCTTCATTTTCTTCTGTTTTTGATTATTGTTGTTGAAATGCTTGTTTGATAATAGTCCAAAGCTGCATGAAGGCAATAAAAAACGTGGACTGATAACTCCGTCTATGCACTCTGCCGGTATTGGGGATAACCTTTTGCTGCAATACACGAGTAAAAGCCCATGCTGAAGCGTGAGCATCAACTTTTACTCTTTGAAGTATTCGTCCAATTCCCCAATTTTCAGAGTGCAAGAATAAAGTTAACGCTTCTTTATCTTTATGCTTGCTATCCGCAATGTTACATAGGCTGTTCCTCTTTAAATCCGTTGTCACAAAGGTATATAAACGGTTTGTTTAAACAAGCGAACCACAGTGCCATAACAGCATAAGGATGAAAAAAGGACTCTGCCGGATGATATGATACGCAAGTTTTGATTAAATATTATTAGAAAACGATACGGATTCGGGAATTAATCCCTAACTTTGGGGAAACAAGGAGAAAGACATCATGCGACACCTGAAAAAATACCTGTTCCCGGCATTTCTGGCTTCATGCCTTGCCGTCCCCGCACAGGGACAGCAGACCGTGGACGACTACATGAACCGCTACCAATTTGACGAAGCCGAAAGGCTCCTCAACCAGGACATCAAAAAACTGACGCGCAGGCGGAAACCCACCACGACGGAAGAGGAGAAACTGCAACAGCTCCGCAAAATGCGCTCCATGATGCGGGCCACGGAACGCCTGACCGTGATAGACAGCCTGGTGGTGGACAAGAAAACGTTCTTGGACCATATCCGCCTGAGCGAAGAAAGCGGGACGCTGCACACGTATGCCGCCTTTTTTAACCGTACGGACTCAAACGGCTGCACCGTCTATCGTTCCGAACTAGGCAACAAAATCTACTTCGCCCAACCGGACGAGCAACAAATCCTGCGGCTCTACACGAGCGACCTTGTGGGCGGGAAATGGACGACGCCCCATGAACTGGACGAGCTGGGCGGCGACGAGGCACAGAACTATCCATTCATGATGTCGGACGGCGTGACACTATATTACGCCGCACAAGGCAACGAAAGCATCGGGGGATATGACATCTTCGTGACCCGATATGACATGGACGAGAAAAAATTTCTCTACCCGGAAAACATGGGCATGCCTTATAACTCGCCCGCAAACGACTATATGTTGGCCATTGACGAGTTCAACAACTTGGGATGGTTCGTGTCCGACCGCAACCAGCCGGCCGACAAAGTGTGCGTGTATGTGTTCATCCCCAACGAAATCCGCAAAGTATATGACACCAACATCTATCCACCGGAAGACTTGGCTCCCTTGGCCTTGCTAAACCGTATCGCCGAGACCTGGGGCGACCAAGGAGCCGTGCAGGAAGCACGCCAACGCCTGCAAGCCGTGCTGAATGCACCGAAAAAGGAAATCAAGAAAAAAGACTTCGAGTTTGTCATTGACGACCGCGACACCTACACGACCCTGAAAGACTTCCGGTGTGCCGAGGCACGGAACCGGATGGCTGCATGGCTGAAAAACCAAAAACAGCTGAATCTCAACGGCCAACACTTGCAAACGCTGCGCGACCGCTATGCCACCGCCAACGAGGGACAACGCCAAGCACTCAGCGGACAAATCCTGCAAATCGAAGCCCAACACGAAAAAGACAAGGCCGCCATGAAAGCGGAAGAAAAACGCATCCGCAACATGGAAATCACCTATCGCACCCAAAACACAAAAAAGCAGTAACGGACAACAACCAGCAACGCTTATGAACAAATATTTTGCACCCTCAGAACTGATTATCAACGAAGACGGAAGCGTGTTCCATCTTCATGTGAGACCGGAACAATTGGCCGATAAGGTCATCCTTGTGGGCGACCCCGGACGAGTGCCCACCGTGGCATCCCATTTCGACCAGCAAGAGTGCGACATCGCCAGCCGCGAGTTCAGAACCATCACAGGAACCTATAAAGGCAAACGCCTCACCGTGGTTTCCACGGGCATCGGATGTGACAACATCGATATCGTGATGAACGAAATCGACGCACTGGCCAACATCGATTTCAAGACGCGCACACAGAACGACATTTTGCGCTCGTTGGAAATCGTGCGCATAGGCACGTGCGGTGGCCTGCAACCCAACACCCCTGTGGGTACATTCATTTGTTCCGTCAAGTCCATAGGTTTCGACGGCCTGCTGAACTTCTACGAAGGGCGGAATGCCGTATGCGACCTGCCATTGGAACGTGCGTTGCTGAACCATCTTGGATGGACTGGCAACCTGTGCGCTCCCGCACCCTACGTGGTGGATGCCAATCCGGAACTGGTGGAGCGCATTGCCGGGGAGGATATGGTACGTGGCCTGACTGTGGCCTGCGGCGGATTCTTCGGCCCGCAAGGACGACAACTCCGTGTGCCCCTTGCCGACCCGCACCAAAACGAAAAAATCGAAAGTTTCTCCTATAACGGACTGCACATTACGAACTTCGAAATGGAAAGCTCAGCCTTGGCCGGACTCGCCCGCCTGATGGGACACCGGGCCACGACCTGCTGCATGGTCATCGCCAATCGCGTGGCCGGAGAAGCCGACCCGGGATACAAGAACAAGATTGACGACCTCATCCGGCTGGTGCTTGACCGCATTTGAGACAAAATGGAACAACGTTTCACGCAAGCCCCGGGCATAGACAAAAAGACACGCTATGCGCAGTTCCTTCAACAATACGGAGCGCTCATCGAAGGGGAACGGGACGAAATCAGCGTGATGGCCAACACTGCTGCCGCCCTGAAAGAAGCGTTTGGCTTCTTTTGGGTAGGTTTCTACCGTGTGGCTTCGCCCCAGGAACTGTCCCTCGGACCGTTCCAAGGAAGCCTTGCCTGCTACCGAATCCGCAAAGGACGCGGCGTCTGCGGCACGGCATGGGCGGAAAAGCGCACATTGGTGGTGCCGGATGTGGATGCCTTTCCCGGACACATCGCATGCAGTTCTTTGTCCCGCTCGGAAATCGTTATACCTATTATATATAATGAAGAAATCAAAGGGGTCTTGGACATAGACAGCGACCGCTTGAATGACTTTGATGAAACCGACCGCAAAGGTTTGGAGGAGACCATCCGCCTCATGGCCGGAGCACTTTACGCATAGCCCACAACATATACGACCTATGTACACACAAGATACTATCTGCGCCATCGCCACCGCACAAGGTGGTGCCATTGGCATCATCCGCATTTCAGGTTCTGATGCCATTGGCGCAACAAGCCGCATATTCATCCCATTAAGCCCAGGCAACAACACCCCCCTTTCCGAACGGAATGCTTATACGCTGACTTTCGGACGGATTGTGGACGAAAACAGGGAAGTGGTGGACGAAGTGCTCGTCAGCCTGTTCAAAGCCCCCCATTCTTACACCGGAGAAGACAGCGTGGAAATTTCCTGCCACGGCTCATCTTACATCCTGCAACGCGTCATGCAACTGCTCATCCGGCAAGGCTGCCGGGCCGCCGGACCAGGAGAGTTCACCCAACGTGCCTTCCTGAATGGCAAAATAGACCTAAGCCAGGCCGAAGCCGTAGCCGACCTGATTGCCTCCTCCTCTGCCGCCACCCACCGTATGGCCATGAACCAAATGAGGGGAGGATTCAGTCGCGAACTATCGTCCCTGCGCGACAAATTGCTTCACCTCACATCACTGATGGAACTGGAGCTAGACTTCAGCGATCATGAAGAACTGGAATTCGCCGACCGGAGCGAACTGTCGGCCCTCACGGAGGAAATCGAGCAGGTCATCCACCGGTTGACCCAATCATTCAGCGTAGGCAATGCCCTTAAAAATGGCATCCCCGTGGCCATCGTGGGAGAAACCAATGCAGGAAAGTCCACCCTGCTCAACACCCTGCTCAACGAAGACAAAGCCATCGTCAGCGACATACACGGCACGACCCGAGATGTCATTGAAGACACGGTGAACCTCCAAGGCATCACCTTCCGCTTCATCGACACAGCTGGCATCCGCGACACCCTCGACACCATAGAAAGCATGGGTATCGCCCGAAGCTTCCAGAAAATGGAGCAAGCCAACATTATCTTGTGGGTGGTGGACAGTACACAAATTCAAACACAGATGGAGGCCCTCTCCAGCCGAATAGTCCCCCTTTGCCAGGACAAACGGCTCATCATCCTGCTCAACAAAGCCGACCAGATGCCAGACAAAGACTTGGCACACCTCCCCCTTCCTGCCATGACTCTCCCACCCCAAACGGAAATACTACCGATTTCTGCCAAGGAGAAAACAGGAATCACACGTCTGCAATCCTTGTTGGCGGAAGCCGCCGCCCTGCCGGAGATCAACACCGGTGATGTCGTCGTCACCAACCTGAGACACTATGAAGCCCTTTCCCGTGCCTTGGATGACATCCACCGCGTACAAGACGGCCTTCACACCAACCTTCCCAACGACCTCGTCAGCCAAGACCTCCGCGAGTGCCTCTTCCATCTTGCCGAAATCACCGGCGGCGAAATCACCACGGATGAGGTCTTAGGCAATATATTCAAGAATTTCTGCATCGGAAAGTGATATAAAGAAAAGAAAATCATAAAAAGAGAAAATATATATCTGTAAAATGCGTATTAT
>CALUFQ010000010.1 GCA_944319925.1 uncultured Paraprevotella sp. | reverse complement strand
ATCCGCATGGAGAACAGAAGGGGCATTACGGCCCGTGCAGAATTTATTAACCCCCCACTAAAAATCTACTGAGCCCAAAATCATCAAGCGCCCGTTTTTTTAAAGGCTGATTCTTCCTCTTTGTTTATAAAACGCAGAAAACGCATACTGTCTATCAAGCAGTTATGCGTTTCTTGCCTTTGAGCCGACACGGGGACTCGAACCCCGGACCCTTTCATTACGAATGAAATGCTCTACCAACTGAGCCATGTCGGCTTGTGATTTCGGGTGCAAAGGTACGACTTATTTTTATAATTCCAAAAATAAAGGCTCTTTTTTTCACCGGGAAACACAAAAAAAACACTTTTCACCTTTTTAGAACGCTTTTTCATCGCACCAAACATGCAGGATTCCTTTTTTATGTATATTTGCGGATAGTTTAAGTTCCGGAAACAATGAAAAAGAATTGGTGGGCACTCTTGCTTTTATGTTTTTTTTGCATTACCGCATACGGCCAAATGCCAGAAAAAAAGGTCTCGTTGGAAAAGATGGCCTTGGTGAATGACTATTTCATGGCCAAATGGCCGAATCCCGGCGACTCCATTTTTATCAAAGGAAGGCGGCCGTCCAACATCTGGACCCGCGCCGTTTATATGGAAGGGCTGCTCGCCTTGAACGAAGTGGCCCCGCAAGCCAAATATATCGACTATGCCATAGATTGGGCTGTGGCCAACCTTTGGGGATTCCGAGGCGGCTCCCATACCCGCAACGCAGACAACCAATGCTGTGCGCAAACCTATATTGACCTTTACCGGATGCACGGAAACGAACAGGTGCTTGAACCTACGAAGCGCATGGTGAATAACATAGTGAACAGCACCCGGCGCGATGATTGGACATGGGTCGATGCGCTGCACATGGCCATGCCCGTATATGCCAAATTGGGCGTGGAGCTGAAAGACATCCGCTACTTCCGTACCATGATGGAGCTTTACCGTTACACACGCGACCAAATCGCCCACGTGGGATTATTCAACACCATCGAAGGGCTGTGGTGGCGCGATGCCGACTTCCTTCCGCCTTACAAAGAGCCCAACGGGAAGAACTGCTATTGGAGCCGGGGGAACGGATGGGCATTGGCAGCTTTGACGCGCACCCTCAATGAATTAGTGCTCGCCACAGACTCGTTTCCCGAAGACGAAGCCAAAGAATTGAGCTCCTTCCGCCAACAGTTGGAACAAGACTTCATCACCATGGCCTTCGCCCTGAAAGCCTGCCAGCGGAAAGACGGTTTTTGGAATTGCAGCCTGATGGACGAACACCATTACGGAGGGAAAGAATCCACGGGAACCTCCCTTTTCGTTTACGGCATGGCTTACGGCATACGGAAGGGCCTGCTTTCCCCGAACGTATTCGGTCCGGTCGTGGAAAAAGCATGGAACGCCCTGTGCCAGGAGGCCGTGCATCCCGACGGTTTTCTCGGCTATGTGCAAGGCACAGGAAAAGAGCCTAAAGACGGACAACCCGTAACGTATGACAGCCGTCCGGATTTCGAAGACTTCGGCGTAGGCTGTTTCCTGTTGGCTGGTTCCGAAATAGTCCAATTGGCAGAACAATAAAGCATTCAAAAAACGTTTTCATTAACCTATAAGACTCCACACATGAATAAAAAACTTTTCTCTGTTTGTGCCGCCGCATTGGCACTTTCGCTATCCGCGAACCGTCTCCCGGCGCAAAACGACACCCTGGACTTAGCTGGGAACTGGGAATTCCAAATCGACCGCACGGGGGAAGCCGCCCCCGAAGCTCAATCCGGCAAGCCGTTGTCCGACCGCATCTTGCTGCCGGGCAGCATGCCCCAGCGGCTGAAAGGCGACAATCCCACAGTAGAAACCCGCTGGACGGCTTCAATCTATGACAGCTCCTATTTCTACAACCCGCACATGGAGAAATACCGCCAGGCGGACAACTTCAAACTCCCCTTTTTCCTCACCCCCGACCGCCATTACGTAGGCACGGCATGGTATCGCAAAAACATCAATATCCCGATGGAATGGGCGGGACAACGCATCACGCTCTTTCTCGAACGCCCGCACATTGAAACACAAGTATTTCTGAACGGGAAACCGGCAGGTCGTGCAAACAGCCTTTCCACCCCGCACGTTTTTGACCTGACCGGCCTGACCCGCAGCGGCACAAACATATTAGCAATCCGGGTGGACAACCGGATCGAGAGTGTGTGCGTGGGAGCCGACTCCCACAGCGTGACCGACCAAACACAGGGGAATTGGAATGGAATCGTGGGGAACATCGAGTTGCAGTCGTCCCCCTTGCTCTATGCCGAGGACATCCAAGTCTATCCGGACATCCGCCAAAAGAAAGCCATCGTGCACCTTCGCCTGAACGGACAACGCACAAAAGGCAACCCGGAAGCCGAAATACGGCTTTCGGCCTGCAGTTTCAATTCCGAAATCCGCCACGAAGTACCGGTTACCAGCCGGAAAATCAAGTTAAAGAACGGCATCGCCGAAGTGGAAATGACATTAGAAATGGGCGACAGCATGCAACTATGGGATGAATTTTCCCCCGCGCTCTACCGCCTCGAAGCCACTGTGACCTCACGCCATGGCACCGACCGCCAGACACGGACTTTCGGCATGCGGGAGTTCCGGACGGAAGGAAAGATGTTCTACGTAAACGGCCGCGTCACGCAGCTTCGCGGCACGGTGGAAAATTGCGACTTTCCACTCACCGGCTACGCCCCAATGGACGAAGCCGCCTGGGAACGCGTGTTCCGCATCTGCCGACAGTATGGACTGAACCACATGCGTTTCCATTCCTACTGCCCGCCCGAAGCTGCCTTCGCCGCCGCCGACCGTGTAGGCTTCTACCTGCAGCCCGAAGGCCCAAGTTGGCCCAACCACGGCGTGAAGTTGGGCAACGGGATGCCCATCGACCGTTACCTGATGGAAGAAACACGCCGGATGAACAAAGCCTATGGCAACCATCCGTCCTTTTGCATGCTGGCCTGCGGCAACGAACCGGCCGGCAACTGGGTGCCTTGGGTCAGCCATTTCGTGGACTATTGGCAACGGACTGACTCCCGCCACGTCTATACCGGAGCCTCAGTGGGCGGCGGTTGGGCATGGCAACCCCGCAACATGTACCACGTAAAGGCCGGGGTGCGCGGATTGGACGAATGGCGCAGGCGGGCTCCCGAAAGCCTGTCTGACTTTCGTGCCAAGATTGACACCGTGAGTGTCCCCTTCGTTTCCCACGAGACAGGCCAATGGTGCGTTTTCCCGAACTTCGATGAAATCGGGAAATACACAGGAGTGAACAAAGCCAAGAACTTTGAAATCTTCCGCGACATCCTGCAAGAGAATCATTTGGGCGAGATGGCACACAAATTCATGATGGCCTCCGGGAAGCTGCAAGTACTGTGCTACAAGCATGAAATCGAACGCACTCTCCGCACCCCGGAATATGCCGGCTTCCAACTGCTGGCCCTGAACGATTATTCCGGCCAAGGCAGCGCATTGGTCGGCGTAACCGACGTTTTCTTCGATGAAAAAGAATATTGCAGCCCCGATGAGTTCAGGGAATTTTGCTCGCCCACAGTGTTGCTGGCGCGCATCCCCAAATTCACCTATTGGGACGATGAAGCTTTTTGCGCCGACGTTGAAATCGCCCATTTTGGAAAAGCACCCATCCACGATGCCATCGTGGCATACGCCATCCGCGATGAATACGGCAAAACATACGCACAAGGCATTGTGGGCCAAGGCGAAATGGCCTTGGGCAACCAGCGTATCGGACAAATTCCTCCTTTTTATGGAAAAGGCTTAAAAGCACAAAAGCTCACATTGGAAGTCAGCCTGGAAGGGCATTACGAACTAGCCGACGGCAACGAGGAAGTACGCAGCAAAAACCATTGGGACTTCTGGGTCTATCCGAAAGCCACCCTGCAAGCCCTCTCCAATCCGGCCCCAAGCGACATCCATATCACCGACACGCTGGATGCCGAAGCCGAAAACGTGTTGGCCGCCGGAGGCAAAGTGTTGGTAACCGCCGCCGGGAAAATACACTACGGACAAGGCATCGTGCAACAGTTCCTCCCTGTGTTTTGGAACACAAGTTGGTTCAAGATGCGCCCGCCCCACACCACGGGACTCTACATCAACCACTATCACCCGCTCTTCCGCGACTTCCCCACCGATTACCACAGCGACCTGCAATGGTGGGAACTTGTGAACCGCCAACAGGTCATGCTGTTCTCCGACTTTCCCGAGGAGTTCCAACCCATCGTGCAAAGCATCGACACGTGGTTCCTGAGCCGGAAAACCGGCATGCTGTTCGAGGCGAATGTGGGCGGTGGCAAGCTGCTGATGACCACCATGCCGCTGGAAGCCGACGCATCCAGCCCCGTCACGGCACAAATGCGTAAAGCCATCCTCGGCTATATGGCATCCGACGATTTCCGCCCCCGGTACGACATCGGCATGGAGTGCGTCAAATCCCTTTTCACCAAAGAAACTCCGAAAATAGATATGTACACCCGCGATTCGCCAGATGAGCTGAAGCCAAAAATCAATCCCGGACAATGACGGCGAAGTTCCTGACTCTTAGAGATTTAACATATAATTCCGCCATGCGCCCGATTCATTTTGGAAACGAAGTGGCATGACACGGAATGTACATCCGGGGGCACATTGACAAAATGCCATTTTTCGCCCTCTGAGATTCGCGTATTCGGCCACAGGCCCGGGATGGGATGGAAAAAACACAGCCACGCGCGGTGTACGGGAATCAAAGTGTCGCAGGAAACGCCGTTTTCCTGTCTTCCCGACGAGATGCAAGGCATTCCCGATGCAGGACTTCGGAAGGCGGGAAAGCACGGACAGGGATTCCGCCGACAAAATGACACGGAAAACTTGCACGTGAAAAAACTCCAACGAGAGGAAAAAACGGCCCCCAATCCGCCGCAAAAAAGTTTCTGTAACGGGATTTTTTCATACGAACCCCGAAATAAAAATTCCAAGCCCCGAAAAAAAAATTCCGGGGCTTGGAATTTCGCGTTCCGACCCCGAAATTTCGCGTCAGACCGTCCAAAAAGTAACTTGCTCTGACAAAACATTGCACAGAATCCCCGTTTTGTGCAAAAAAATCTCGCAAAAATCTGCTATTTGAGCCGGATTGTGCAAAAGTCGCGTCACGAAAAACGACGGAAATGAAACATTTTGTCTGATTTAAGAAGAAATTCATGACATCCTGACTTTCTCTTTTTTCTGTCGCAGGGGAAATTCAGTGGGGAAGAACGGTTTCATGCTTCTCCGCTGATATGCTGCGACAGATTCGGAAATCCGCCGCAGCAAAAACACCCCGCCCTACTTGCCGTTCCGGGACAGATGTCCTTCCAAATCCAACAAAAATTTCTTGGCCTCGATGCCGCCGCCGTAGCCCGTCAGCGAACCATCGCTGCCAACAACGCGATGACAAGGAGCGAAAATGGAAATGGCATTGGCCCCGTTTGCGTTGGCCACGGCACGCACGGCCTTGGGCATGCCCAACCGCTCCGCCAACTCGCCGTAAGAAACCGTATGGCCATAAGATATTTCCAGCAACCCACGCCACACGGTTTCCTGGAACGCCGTGCCAGCAAAACGCAACGGGATGTCAAACACCCTGCGCCGGCCTTGGAAATATTCATCCAACTGGCGGGCCGCCTCCCGGGTAATGTCCGAACCGCCCACCCTCATATCGGCATCCAGCAAAGTCCGCAGCCTGTGATTCACCCGCAACGGATGCTTTTCTTCCACCCAGTTGCACAAACACAACGCTTCCCCGAAGGAGCCAAGCACCAAATCCCCGCAGGGCGACGAGTAAGGTTCTATTAATACCATGCTTTTCATAATTCCTCTAAAGTGAAAACCATAAACCCATTTTTATCAACGGCAACAAAAATAACGTTTTTTGATAACATACGGGCAACAAAACCGTTTTTAATAAATCCACAAGCATTGCATTTCGTCAATTTCGCCCAAGAAATTGCAAATGAAGAATGAGCCGGAAAACATATTTTTCCTCAATCGTGGCCTCTCTTTCCTAATTTTGTTTTATTTTTGCAGAAAGAATGCAACCTTTAACGAAAAAAGCAATAAAAACAGTATGAAATATGCACTCGTAACTGGAGGATCGCGCGGATTGGGCAGAGCCATTTGCCTGAAACTCGCCCAAATGGGAATTCCTGTGCTTATTAATTACCAAAACAACGCTGAAGCAGCCCAAGAAGTGAAGCGGCTTGTGGAAGCGGAAAATGCCACGGCCGAATTAATGCAGTTTGACGTAAGTTCGAAAGAAGCCGTGGAAACGGCACTCAACCGCTGGGAGAATGCCCACCCCGACGACTACATCGCTTATTTGGTCAACAACGCAGGCATCCGCAAGGACAACCTGATGTTCATGATGCCCGAAGAAGATTGGCATGGGGTGATAAACACCACCTTGGACGGATTCTTTCACGTGACACGGCATCTGCTTCCCAAGATGATGATGCGCAAACACGGCGGAAGAATCGTAAACATGGCCTCATTGTCCGGACTGAAAGGACTTCCAGGGCAAACCAACTACAGCGCGGCCAAAGCCGCACTCATCGGCGCCACCAAGGCATTGGCACAGGAAACTGCCGCCCGGGGCGTGACCGTAAATGCCATCGCACCCGGATTCATAGAAACCGACATGACCAAGAACCTTCCGCAAGACGAGTTGAAAAAGCTAATCCCCATGCAGCGTTTCGGAAAGCCGGAAGAAGTCGCGGCTTTGGCCGGCTTCCTCATATCCGATGCCGCAAGCTACATCACGGGCGAAGTAATCTCCATCAACGGGGGGCTTTACACTTAATTATATATACTGACACAATGGAAAGAAGAGTGGTCATCACGGGCATGGGCATTTGGTCTTGCCTGGGAACTGACATAGCAACCGTAAAAGAAGCACTTTATAACGGCAAGTCGGGAATAGGGCTGGACCCGGAACGCATCCAATATGGCTACCGCTCCGGACTGACCGGAAGGGTCGAAAAACCGGTCATCACGCGGAAAGACCTTGACCGGCACACCCGCGCAGGCATGTCGGAAGAAGCGGAATATGCCTACATGGCCAGTCGCCAGGCGTTGGCCATGGCAAAAATAAATGATGAATACTTGTTGCAGAACGAAATGGGATGCATCTTCGGCAACGACTCGTCGGCAAAACCAGTCGTAGAGTCGGCCAGGATCATGGACGAAAAGCACGACTCGGAAATGCTGGGCTACGGACTAGTGTTCCAATCAATGAACTCAACCGTCAACATGAATCTTTGCACCATATTCCACCTACGCGGAATCAACTTCACCATCAGTGCCGCCTGTGCCAGCGGCAGCCACTCGATAGGCATCGGATACATGCTCATCAAACAAGGACTGCAAGACATGGTGTTGTGCGGAGGCGCACAGGAAACCAACTATTATTCCATGGCATCGTTTGACGCGCTGCGGGCATTCTCCGTGCGCATGGGCGAACCGGAAAAAGCAAGCCGCCCATTCGACAGAGACCGTGACGGGCTGATCCCGAGCGGGGGGGCAGCCGCCCTTGTGCTGGAGGAATACGAACATGCCAAAGCGCGGGGGGCAGACATTTTGTGCGAAGTGACCGGATATGGCTTTTCGAGCAATGGCGGAGGTATCTCCCAACCGAGCGAGGAGGGCTGTTTCATCGCCATGTCGCGCGCGTTGGACGATGCCGGGCTGACCCCCGATGACATAGACTATGTCAATGCCCACGCGACTTCCACCCCGCAAGGCGACATGTATGAAGCCAAGGCACTGACCCGCCTGTTCGAAGGCAAACATGCACTCGTCAGCTCGACCAAATCCATGACCGGGCACGAATGCTGGATGGCCGGTGCCAGCGAAATCGTTTATTCCATTATCATGATGCAAAACGGTTTCGTCGCACCGAACATCAACTTGGAACACCCGGACGAGTGTGCCCTAAAACTGAACATCCCCACAAAAGCCGTGGACACGCAAGTGAATACGGTGTTGAGCAACAGCTTCGGATTCGGGGGGACAAACAGCGCACTCGTTATCCGGTCAGTAAAAGAAAACGAATCATCAATAAAAAAAGAGGAATCATGAAAAAAATTGTGCTTGCATGCATGTTGCTGCTGGGAACAGTCCTGCTCCATGCGGCCGACCCGGTAAAAATGACAAGCGGCAACAAAACCGTCTTTGAAGAAGAAGCCGTCGCCAACGTGGTGATAGACGACCACAAGACAATGATTGACGGCAAAAACAAGCCTGCAGATGTCTATTATGGCGAAAAAAGCGCAGATGAATACCAGAAGTTCATCGACGACGTAAACCGGGGTCATGAAAGCTTCATCACATATTTTAACGAAAAGCGCGGACAAAAGATAAAGCTGGCCATGACCCAGGACAATGACACCGCAAAATACACGTTGAAAGTCAACGTCACGTCCATGAACGTGGGCAACGCGGGCGGCATGATATGGGGCATGAGCCGGAAAGCAGGCGGCGCCTTGATCAACGGGACGATGCAATTGGTGGACAATCAAAGCGGAGAAACCGTATGCGAATTCGAATTCGCCAAAGTAAAAGGTTTGATGGCACCGGTTTTTAAGGCACGTGCCATCAGCGTGTACCGCTATCTTGCCGACGGGCTTCTTGACGCAATCAAATGATGGAACTCTCTCCCGCCCTGAAAAAGGCATATACCCAAGAAAAGCTTTCCGCACGGGAAGCACAGCTCCGAGCGCAGTTCATCGCATGGGGGCCGGCCATTTTCCAAGCCACGCGCATCATGCTGAAACGCGGCATCCTGGACATGCTGCGCGAGCACGAAAAAGGGCTGACACGCGATGAAATATGCCAAAAGACCGGACTGAGCGACTACGCAGTGAAATGCCTGCTGGAAGCATCCCTCTGCATCGGCACAATCCTGGCAGACACGGCAACCGACCGCTACAGGCTGTCCAAAACCGGCTGGTTCCTGCTCATCGACCCGGCCACGCAAGTGGACATAGACTTCAACCATGACGTCAACTACGAGGGATGGTTTTCCTTGGAAGAGTCATTGGAAAACGGCAAGCCGGAAGGGCTTCGCCATTTCGGCGAATGGCCCACGGTGTATGAAGGCCTTTCCTCGCTTCCCCGCCACGTCCAACGCTCGTGGTTCGCATTCGACCATTTCTACAGCGACCATTCATTTGACGAAGCCTTGTCCATCGTATTCGGCACCAACAAACCGCGCACCCTTTTCGACGTAGGGGGAAACACCGGGCGATGGGCGTTGCGTTGCGTGAATCATGACAAAGAAGTGCGGGTGACAATACTCGACTTGCCACAACAGATAGCCATGATGAAGGAAGCAATCCGAGACGAAGCGGAAGCCTCGCGCATCGACGGCTACGGAATCAACCTGCTCGATGCCGGGCAGCATTTCCCCGAAGGGCGGAAAGCCGATGCCATTTGGATGAGCCAGTTCCTGGACTGCTTCAGCATGGACGAAATCACAAGCATCCTGGAACGGGCACGTGAAGCCATGGCCGAAAACTCCCGCCTGTATATCATGGAAACCCTTTGGGACAGGCAAAAATACGCGCCTGCGGCATTGGCCCTCACCATGACCTCGCTCTATTTCACGGCCATTGCCAACGGAAACAGCAAGATGTATAACACAGAAGACCTTCGGGCATGCATCGAGAAGGCCGGGCTGGCAGTGGAAGCCATCCATGACGGTTTGGGGCATGGGCACAGCATTTTAATTTGCAAAACCAAATAAAAAACCATTATAAAGGATATGACAAGAACAGAGATTGAAGAAAAAGTACGTAACTTCCTTATCGAAGACCTCGAAATCGAAGAAGACAAAATCACCCCGGACGCAAAGTTGAAAGAAGACATGGGCATTGATTCGCTCGACTTTGTGGACATCGTGGTCATTGTGGACAAAAACTTCGGCTTCAAAATCAAACCCGAGGAAATGCAAGGGGTCGATACATTCAGCAAATTCTGCGATTACATAGAAAGCAAGCTCAACGGTTGACAGCAAGTGACAGCAAGTGGCAGCAATGGCGGAACTTGAACATAAAGACTGGAAAGGGACGACAGACGGGACACCTTGGATGCAACGGACACTCATCCGATGGTTTCGCCACACTTCGCTGTTCATCCCCTATTGGTGCATGGGATGGATGGTCCCGTTTTACATGATAACCCGGCGCAAGGGCTACCAAGCCAGTTACAAGTTCTACCGCCTGAGATTCGGCATGAACCGGGCAAAAGCCTTTTGGCATGCCTGCCTTAACCATTTCCGGTTCGGGCAAATCATCGTGGACCGTTTCGCGGCCTATGCCGGACATCAGTTCCGGTTCGAAGTGGAAGGCCAGGAACTGTTCGACGAACTGGAAAGAGGGAAAGACGGGTTCCTGCAGCTCAGCTCGCACGTGGGTAATTATGAATTGGCGGGCTATTCGCTGAAACCGGCCCACAAAACGTTCTATTCGTTGGTGTTCGCCGGCGAAACGGAAACCGTGATGGCTTCACGCTCACGGCTGTTCTCCACACACGGTGTCAAGATGGTGCCGGTGGGCACGGACATGTCGCACATCTTTGCCATCAACACGGCGTTGCAGACGGGAAACATCGTCAGCATGCCCGGAGACCGCGTATTCGGGTCGCCGCGCAGTATAACCTGCGACTTCATGGCAGGCAAAGCCCGGTTCCCGCTAGGGCCGTTCGCATTGGCCGTCCAACGGGAACTGCCTGTATTGGCCGTCTTTGTCATGAAAACGGGGATGAAACGCTATAAAATATATGTGCGCAAGCTGCAAGGAAAGGACAAGGAAGCATTATGCCAATGCTTTGCCACGGAATTAGAACACATCATCAAACTATACCCGACACAATGGTTCAACTTTTACGACTTCTGGACATAAACCCCGAGGACATCCTGCCGCAACGCCCTCCGTTCATCCTGATTGACAGGCTGACGCATTGCGATGAAACAAAGACAAGCACCCGGCTCACCATCCGGCACGACAACATTTTTGTTTCAGGGGGGATGATGCTGGCTTCCGGCTTGATAGAAAACATCGCCCAGACTTGTGCCGCACGGCTAGGGTATTTCAACCTGATTAGCGGGCAGCCCGTAAAAATCGGCTTTATCGGGGCTGTCAGCGACCTGCACGTATCCCGCACACCCCAAACAGGCGAGACCCTCAACACGACCATTTGGGTCAAGGAAGAGGTGTTCGGCATGACACTGGCGAATGCCGAAATACGCGCTTGCGATGAAACCATTGTGACAGCAAACATAAAAATAGCCATCCGACAATGAAAGAACTGACAGAAACCCTCGCCTTCGACATCCGCTTCAGCGAAGTGGACTCCATGAACGTGGTGTGGCATGGCTCTTATCCGTTATATTTTGAAGATGCGCGCGAAGCTTTCGGAAAGAAATATGATTTAGGATATATGAAAATCTTCCGAAACGGCTATTTCGCCCCGATTGTGGAATTGAACATCCAATATAAAAAGCCATTGGTCTATGGCATGCACCCGAGCATAACCGTCAAATACCTTCCGACAGAGGCCGCAAAAATAGTTTTCGACTATGAGATACGCGACACGGAAGACGGCAGCCTCGTCGCAACGGGGCGTTCGACACAAGTGTTCACCGACAACCACTACCAATTAATCTGGTTCACCCCGCCATTCTATGAAGAATGGAAAAAACAATGGCTGACGGAATGATCACCAAAGTATCAGACTATATCGTTTCACCGCTCGGGATGGGCACACACGTCAATTATGAACGTGTCAAGGCTGGCGCGTCCATGCTCCGCAGGCATACGGGAATATGGGACATGCCAGAACCTTTCGTGGCTTCCATGCTTGACGACGGGATGATTGACCAAGCATGCGCCGAAACAGGCATATCCATATCCGGCCATACACGTTTCGAACGTATCGCCATCCTTGCAGCCGCCCGTGCCATGCAAGAAACCTCCATCAACCCCCAAAGCCCGCATGTGCTCTTCGTCATCGCCACGACAAAAGGCAACGTGGAACTGTTGGGCAACGACAGCACCGCTTCCGACCGCCTGCTGCTGCCGGAAACGGCCAAACGCATCGCCGGATGGTTTCGCAACCCAAACGAACCGCTTGTGGTGTGCAATGCCTGCATTTCAGGTCTGGATGCCCAGTTGCAAGCTTTCCGCATTTTGAAAACAGGACCATACGACCATGCCGTCGTCATCGGGGCCGATGTCCTCTCGCCTTTCATCGTCAGCGGCTTCCAGTCCCTGAAAGCCATGTCGGAAAACGCCTGCAGGCCTTTCGACGAAGACCGGGCCGGGCTGAACTTGGGAGAGGCCGCGGCATGTGTCATTTACACCCGCCGCGCGGACGGACAGGAAACGGAAGCCTGGCACATTGCCTGCGGGAGTATCCGCAACGACGCATTCCACACCTCGGGACCGTCCAAAACTGCGGAAGGGGCATACCGCGCACTCAAAGAAACGCTTGAGGAGCAAGACACATCAGACCTCGCCTTCATCAACGTGCATGGCACGGCGACACTCTTCAACGACGAAATGGAGGCCACGGCCATCCACCGGATGGGATTGGACAACATCCCGGCCAATGGGCTGAAAGGCTATTTCGGCCACACGTTAGGCGCGTCCGGCGTTTTGGAAACATTGATTTCCATGGCCGCAGTGGAAGACCGGACGATATTGGCCACAAAAGGCTTCGAACATGCCGGTGTCAGCCACCCGGCCAACCTGTCCGGACAACACCGTACGGCCACCGGAAACAGTTTCCTGAAAATGATGTCGGGATTCGGCGGATGCAATGCTTGTGTGTTGTTCAGGAAAGGTGTCCCCCGCCCCGGGACAAACACCCGCCGGCAAACCGCATACGCCCATGTCGCCCATACCGTGCGCATGACAAGCCGGGACGTCTCCCTCGACGGGAAAGTCCTTCCGACGGCAAACTGCAGCGGTGCAGCCATGCTGAAAACCCTCTACCACACATACGTCAAAGACTACCCGAAATTCCACAAAATGGATTTATTGTGCAAATTGGGCTTCATCGCATCGGAACTGTTGCTGGAAGCCGAGGCAAAAGCGGGGGAAAGCAGGCGCTTCGTCGCGCGCGAAGACCGCGCCGTAATATTTGTGGGGCGGAGCGGGTCGCTTTGTGCAGACAAGTCTTACCAACAGACCATCCAGTGCCCGGAAGACTATTACCCGAGCCCTTCGGCTTTCATCTACACATTGCCCAACATCGTGGCGGGCGAAGTGGCCATCCGCAACCATTACCATGGCGAGACATCGTATTTGTTGCAAGACACGCCGGCACAAACCGCCGGGCTGGTGCGGCAGGCACTTTCTGCCCCCGGGACGGAAAGCGTCATTGGAGGCTGGATCGAAGCCCAATCCCCGGAATGCTTCGAAGCGGAACTATATATCATAAACAAGGAACACAATATTTGATTAAACATACAAGAACATGGAAGAACTGGAAAAACAACTGAAACAACAGATAATCGAGGTCCTGAACCTTGAAGACATGAGCCCGGAAGACATCGAGGGCGACGCGCCGCTTTTCGGCGACGGGCTCGGACTCGACTCCATTGACGCGCTTGAACTGATTGTGCTCCTCGAGAAACATTACGGCATCAAGCTGTCCGACCCTTCGGAAGGAAAAGCCATTTTCAAATCCATACACACGATGGCCGGCTACGTCGCCGCCCATCGCACAAAATAACCCCATACAGAGACGCACCTGATGGACAACACCATTTTCATAACCGGCGCAGGCATCATTTCCGCCATAGGCAACAACAAGGCGGAAACCAAACAATCGCTGCTGGCAAAAGAATCCGGCATCGGGGAATTGCACCACTTGCAGTCCGCGCACCGCGAATTGCCATGCGGGGAAGTGAAAATGTCCAACGAAGAACTGCGCGAAATGCTGGGCATGCCCGAAGGGAAAGCATGCAACCGCACGGCACTTCTGGGCATCGAAGCCATCCGCCAGGCATTGGAACAGTCCGGCATAGCACCCGAAGAGGCTTTCCTCGTCTCGGGCACGACAGTGGGCGGGATGGATGCCACGGAACGCCACTTCCTGGAAATGTTGGAAGACGACCGCCACCTGGCCCTGTTGGCTTCCCATGATTCCGGTTCGACTACGAAACTCATGGCCGAATATTTCGGAATCCCCAACGGGCACACTGCCACAGTATCCACTGCCTGCTCTTCCGCAGCCAACGCGCTCATCGTCGGCGCAAACATGATCAAGACGGGAAAAGCGGAAAAGGTCATCGCCGGAGGAAGCGAATCGCTAAGCCTGTTCCACCTCAACGGGTTCAACACCCTGATGGTCTTGGACACGGAGCGTTGCCGCCCGTTTGATGCCACGCGCAAGGGACTGAACCTGGGAGAAGGCGCGTCATTCGTGGTACTGGAAAGTGCCGCGTCGGTCATGCGGCGTGGCGGAAAGCCGCTCGCCATATTGTCCGGATACGGCAACAGGTGCGACGCGTTCCACCAGACAGCCTCTTCCCCCGACGGGGAAGGCGCTTATCTCGCCATGAAAGAAGCCTTGGACATGGCCGGCCTGTCACCCGGCCAGATTGACTATGTAAACGCCCATGGCACAGGCACCCTCAACAACGACTCCAGCGAAAGCGCGGCCTTGAAACGCATATTCGGCCAAGACATGCCCCCCGTCTCAAGCACCAAGCCTTTCACAGGCCACACGACCTCCGCTTCAGGCAGCATCGAAACGACCATCTGTCTGTTGGCCATGCAGGAAGGCTTCATTCCGGCAAACCTGGGCTGGCAAAACCAAATGCCGGACGGCATCACCCCGGCGGCCGGACGCACGGGCATCCGCCTGAAGCACATCATGTGCAACAGTTTCGGATTCGGCGGAAACGACTCTTCCTTGGTAATCTCGCAAGCAGGAAGCCACATAGACGCCCCGGACATCCCCGAACCAAGCTGCGCTGAGGGCGTACTCCGGACAAAAGTCCTTTCAAGAAACCGCCTGACGCCGGATTCGCCGAAGGGCGACATAAGGAAATACATGACCCCCTTGGAAACCCGCCGCCTGTGCGACCTGCAAAAATCAGCAATGGCCGCCTCACTCTCCGCCCTGCAAGAAGCCCGCATGGAAAACCCCGACGCAATCATTGTCGGGACTTCATACGGCATGCTGGAAAACAGCGAGAAATTCCTCTTGCAAATGTGCAAGGAAGGAGAACAAGGCTTAAGCCCGACACTGTTCATGCAAAGCACACACAACACCATTGCCGGTTCTTTGGCCATCCGGACACATTGCCATGGCTATAACATCACTTACACGGACCCGGACGAGGAGCGGGTACTTGCCCTTTGCCGGCAGGATGCCGAAATGCTCATGCGGCAAGGCAAAATCAGGAATGCGCTTGTCGGCTATTACAACGAAGTGACCCCGGCACTCCACGACATGATTCTCAGACTCTACGGGAAAGACGTCCCCGTCGGTGTCACGGCCGTGGCCGAGGTGATAGAAAAACAATGACACCATGACGTGGAAGCTTTTCATATATTCATTGATTCAATGCACCCTGCTCTCTTCAGGGCAGGTGCTGCTGAAGTTCGCCTTGCTGAAAATGCCGCCTTTTGGCTGGAACAGGGAGTTTTGGCTGCCATTGTTTGCCAATTGGCAATTCGCCGCCTGCGGCCTCTGTTATGCCGCAGCCTCGCTATTGTGGATGTACATCCTCAAAAATTTCCCATTCAGCATGGCTTATCCCATGATCAGCCTCAGCTACGTCATCGCCATGTTTTCGGCCATCCTGTTTTTCCATGAAACGGTTCCCGCGCACCGGTGGATGGGCTGCGCACTGATTGTCTGCGGATGCATGTTGATACTTAAATGAAAACATTAAACAGAAAACGGTATGAAATATCTCTTCCTTATCACTGCAATATGGAGCGTCCTGTCGGCAGCGGCCCAGAAGCCGGCCAGCGCGGGAGAAAGCAAAAAGATGATTGAACAGGTGTGCGCCGCCGCCGGGAAAATGCAAACCCTGCAATGCGACTTCCGACAGGAAAAACGGCTCTCCCTGCTGGAAACCAACATGGTGTCCACAGGCAAGATGTACTACAAAGGAGGAAAGGCACTGAAATGGGAGTATGTATCCCCGTATGCCTACACATTCCTGCTGAACGGCGACAAGGTCATGCTGGGGTCACAAGGGAAAACGGATGTCATCCAAGTCAATTCGAGCAAAACATTCAAGCAAATAGCCCGCATCATGATGCACAGCATCACGGGGAAATGCCTGTCGGACACCGAAGATTTCCACGTGACCATGCTGGTCGAAGGGAATGAATGGGTCGCGGAACTCATCCCGCGACAAAAAGAACTGGCGCAGCTGTTCACCCGCATCCGGTTGCACATTGACCCCAAGTCCCAAACAGCCACGGAAGTCGAGCTGACAGAAAAAAGCGGCGACCTCACAAGGATTACAATGACGAACATCAAAAAAAATACCCCCCTGGACGATGCCCTATTCCACATCGACTAGCCGGAACAGACGATGCTTGGTACGCCTCGTGCCGGCACTTTTCCTTTTGGCAAACATCCTGCCCGCCAAAGCACAGGAACTGCGCCGCTATGGCGCACACATCACCTTGCCGGGGGGGAAGGGCATTTCCGGCATCTGCATCATCCGCACGGACAAAGACGGCGGTGCCATGAGCCTTTTCAACGAATTTGGCATCAAGGCGTTCGACGCGGTTTATTCCGCAGGGAAAGACAAGGTGGAGCTCCGCAATGTCATCAAGCCGCTAAACAGGCGGCGCGCGCGGAAAATCATAGCCAAAGACATGAAGTGCCTGTTCGCCCCCGGTAAAAAAACGCCAAAATCCCGCACTATCCGGCACAGGGACGACGGCACCCTGGTCTTAAGCAACAAACGTTTCAAAATCACTTATCACCTGACTCCATTAAAAGATGTTGTTGAATAAGTTTTTCCATATCACGGCAAAGATGCCGGCCCCGGACACCCCCGGCTTTGCCATCCGACTTAACCCGGAACACGAAATCTACAATGCGCATTTCCCGGGGCATCCAGTCACTCCCGGCGTCTGCCAAATACAGATAGTGACGGAGCTGCTGGCATTGCATCTCGGGGAGGAAGTCCGCCTGACAGACGTTAAAAACGTGAAATTCATGGCTGTGGTCTCGCCGAGGGAAACCACAGACTTGTCTGTCCAGTTCACCAAGATAGCGACAAACGGAGACACCTGCAAAATAACCGCCATCCTTGACGACGGCGGACAAATCTTTTCCAAAATGTCAATGACATACCATGTGGTGCGTAATCATTCCGACTTATAACAACGCAGGGACTATCCGCGAGGTCATCACGAACGTGCGCCAATACACCCGTGACATCATCGTGGTAAACGACGGGTGCACGGATGACACACTGTCCGTCCTTGACGGCATGGACGTAACCGTCGCCAGCCATGCCCGCAACCGCGGGAAAGGCCAGGCCCTGAAAACCGGCTTCGAAAAAGCCCGCGAGGCCGGGTTTGACTGCGCCATCACGATGGATGCCGACGGACAGCACCTTGCCTCGGACATCCCGGCATTCGTGCAAGCCGCCAGGCAACACCCGGGAAGCCTGGTCGTGGGTTGCCGCAACCTGTCAGCAAAGAACATGCCTTCGGCAAACACCTTTGCCAACAAATTTTCCAACTTCTGGTTCAGACTCCAAACCGGCATCGACCTGCCCGACACACAAACGGGATTCCGCCTGTATCCCCTGAAACGGATTGGGAAAAAAATGTGGTGGATGACCTCGCGTTACGAAGCCGAACTAGAATTGTTAATCTACGCGGCATGGCGCGGCATCCGGCTAATCCCGGTCAAGACCCACGTCTATTACCCGCCGGCGCAGGAACGTGTCACCCACTTCCGTCCGGTATATGACTTCGCCCGCATCAGCCTGCTGAACGTGGTGGTTTGCATCCTTGCCGTCATCATTGGCTTACCTTTAAGACTCATCAGATTATCATGTCCGGACCGTTCCTGAAAATATTCGACAAATTAAGCGGATACCGCGTGGCAACCGCCATCGTCACATGCGCGTTGCTGATTCTTTGCGGCATATCGGCATACCGCATGCATTATGATGAAGACATCTCGGCATTCGTGCCTCTTGACGAACAAACGGAGAAATACTCCGACGTGTTCGCAGGCGTGGGCGGGCAGGACCAAATCGCCGTGCTTTTCAGGGGGAAGGAAGACCATGCCCTCTTGGGAGAGGCCATGGACGCCTTCGGCGAAGCCGTCGCCCGGAGAGACACGGGGCGGCTGGCACGGAACCTCCAAGTGAGGATTGACGAAACGGCGATGATGGACTTGCTGCAATGCGTCCGGCAAGTTTACCCTCTCCTTTTTTCGGACGAGGACTACCGCCACGCCGAATCCTTGCTGGCCCGGGAAGACTTCCTGCCCACACAAATGGAGCGCAACAAACAAATGCTCATGTTCCCGATGGGAAACTTCATGGCCCAAAGCCTGCCATACGACCCTCTCAACCTAAGCACCGATGCCATCGGCCGGCTGCGCAAGCTCGGCATGGACGGTGCATACAAAACCATCGACGGGCATCTCTTCAAAGACAGCACCGGCATCGTGCTGTTAGAGTCGCCATTCGGCATCAGCGAGTCGCGCGACAACGAACGATTGAAACAACTGCTGGATTCGTGCATGCAGGATGTGCAGGCAGATTACCCTTCATTAAGCCTGTCTGCCGTCGGTGCCCCTCTCATAGCAGTGACCAATGCCACACAAATCAAGCAAGACAGCCTGCTTGCCGTGTCCCTGTCGGTCGTGCTCATCTTGTCGATTCTCCTCTATTCGTTCCGCCGGGCGCGCGATATTCTTTGGATTGGCCTGTCCGTGTGTGCCGGATGGCTTTTCGCCTTGGGCACCATCTCTTTGATACGCGACGGCATGTCCCTGATTGTCATAGGGATTGGTTCCGTCATCATCGGCATCGCTGTCAACTACCCGCTGCACTTCATCGAGCATCTCAAACATGAGGCCGACATGCGGGAAGTCCTCAAGGAAATGGTGCCGCCGCTGCTCGTGGGCAACATCACCACGATCAGTGCCTTCCTGTGCCTTGTCTTGCTCGACGCGCAGGCCATGCGCGACCTCGGATTATTCGGTTCGCTGGTCTTGGCCGGCACAATCTTGTTCGTACTCGTCTGCCTGCCTGTCCTCATGCGCCCGCATAAAAACGGGAAAGCGCACGAAAGAACCATTCCCTTGGGGCGTTTGGCCCTGCCACAAAACAAACGCGGGAGACGTGCCCTCCTGTGGACCATAGCCGGACTGACCGCCATTTTCGGGTATTTCAGCCGGGACACCTCTTTCGATTCAGACATGCGGCACATCAATTACATGCTCCCGCAACAACGCGAAGACCTGGATTTCCTGTCTTCAAGCATGCAAGGCCGGGACGACAGCACAGCCTTGTTATATGCCGTGGCAGAAGGAAAGACACTGGACGAAGCGTTAAGACGCAATGAACACATGGCAGGGCGCATCACAGGACTGGACGGAGTGTGCAACACGGTCGGAATTGCAGGAATAATGCTTTCCGACAGCCTCAGGAACAAGCGCACCGACCGTTGGAACGCTTTCTGGAGAAACCACGCGCATGTTGCCACATCGCTCGAAACGGCGGCGGCCGCCGCCGGCTTCTCCCCGGAAGCATTCTCGCCCTTCGAGGAAATGATGCGCCATGGCTCTTTCCACGAAGCCGACTCCGCTTTCCAGGACTTGTTCCGCAGATTCGCCGGACACAGGTTCATCATGCAGGACGAGAGCGGATACAAGGTGGTGAACTTCGTGCAAACGGACAAACACCAAGCCGAATCGGTCAAAAGGCAAATAGCCCTCCTTGCCCCGCAAGGCTGTTTCGTCTTTTCCCAATCGGATGTCAGCAACCATCTTGCCGAAACGCTTTCCGACTCGTTCGACTATCTCGGCATCGTCTGCGGCCTCGTCGTGTTCGTTTTCCTTTGGCTTTCTTTCGGCAGCATCGAACTAAGCATCATGGCCTTCCTCCCGCTAGCCGTCAGCTGGACATGGATCCTGGGCATCATGCAACTGTCGGGCATGCAGTTCAACATCGTGAACATCATCCTCGCCACGTTTATCTTCGGGCAAGGTGACGATTACACGATTTTCATCACAGAAGGCTTGATGTACGAATACACCACGGGGAAACGCCGCCTGGAACAATATAAAAACAGCGTCGGGCTTTCCGCCATCATCATGTTCATCGGCATCGGCACCCTGATTTTCAGCAAGCACCCGGCCATGCGGTCGCTTGCGGAAGTCGCCATCATCGGCATGGCAACCGTCGTGTTCATGGCATACAGCATCCCGCCGGCCATATTCCGCTGGCTGACGGAAAAGAACGGCGAGCGGAGGGAATACCCTGTCACGTTGTCCCGCCTGGCCTCATCTCTCTTTTCCATCAGCTTTTTCCTCTTCGGCATGTTCGCCCTGCTGATTCCCTATACCTTATTTATATACCGCCCGTTGCAAAGATTTTGGAATGGCGAAAACTCCTACCACCGGTTGCTGCAACGGATTTCCCATTTCGTCATCCGCCACGTGCCCGGAGTCAGGTTCCAGATGAGAAACAGGACCGGGGAACAATTTGCCCGCCCTGCCGTCATCGTATGCAACCACCAATCACACCTGGACTTGATGTGCCTCATGCAACTGTCTCCAAAAATCATCGTGCTGACCAACGACTGGGTCTGGAACAATCCCTACTATGGGGCCGTCATACACACAGCCGAGTTCCGCCCCGTGTCCAACGGATACGACCGCAACTTCCCCTACTTGCAAGACTTGGTAGAAAGAGGATACAGCATCGTCGTGTTCCCCGAAGGCACACGGACACCCGACGGGGAAATCGGAAGATTCCACAAAGGAGCGTTCACTTTGGCCAAAGCACTGGGCATAGACATCTTGCCCGTATGTATCCACGGCTTGTACGACGTACTCCCCAAACATGACTTCATGCTCAGGCGGGGACAAGTGACATTGGAAATATTCGAAAGACTCACGGCCGGTGCCATAAAGGATGCCACAGACCGGGAACTGACCAGCCAGATGCACAAATGGTACGTAAAGGAATACCGGAAGTTGAGGGAAGAACTGGAAACCCCGGCCTACATAGCCCCATATACGGCATATAAGAACAAATACAAAGTAAGCTTGTCATGAAGAAAGTCATTATCATAGGCGGCGGGTTAGGCGGGCTGTCCACAGGCGTCATCCTCGCAAAAAACGGCTACAACGTGACCGTTCTTGAGCAAAACGCCCAAATCGGCGGATGCCTGCAATGCTTCTACCGCCAGAAAACCAAATTCGAAACGGGGATGCATTTCATCGGCAGCGCGGACGAGGGACAAATCTTGAACAAAATGCTGCGCTACCTTGAAATCGAAGACCAGCTCCCGCTCTCGCGGCTGGACACGGACAGGTACAACGTCATATCGCTCGAAGGGCAGCAATTCGAATACGCCAACGGGAAAGACGCGTTCATCGAAAAGATGGCCTCCTATTTCCCTTCACAAACAGACAACCTGGCGAAATATTGCCGTGTCATTGACAGCATCGCTTCCGCCTCGGCACTGCACACGCTGAAAGACGAGACGCCCCTCAACGCCGCAGGCACCGAATACCAGCTACGCCCCATGGACAAGGTGCTCGAAGAGCTGTTCACAGACCCGTTGTTGCAAAAAGTATTGGCGGGAGACCTACCGCTGTATGCGGCCGAGCGCGGCAAGACCCCTTTCTCCGTCCATGCTTTCATCATGGATTTCTACAACCAAAGCTCGTTCCGAATCATCGGCGGAAGCGACATCGTGGCCGGTGCCCTCTCCCGGGTCATTGCCAAACATGGAGGAAATGTCCGGACCAGAAGCAAGGCCACGCGCATCGTCTGCGACAGCACCCGCGCCACAGGAGTGGAAACTAATGGCGGGGAACTGCTGCCCGCCGACTACGTGATAGCCGCCATCCACCCCATGCGCACCATGGAACTGCTGGCTGGCACAAACCTCATCCGCCCCGCGTTCAGACACCGTATCAACCATATCCCGCAAACGACAGGCGGTTTTTCCGTTTACCTGCGTTTCAAGGAAAACGCCGTGCCGTACATGAACTATAATTTCTTCAACTACAATGCCGGCACGCCATGGGGATGCGAGCAATACGATGAGGCCACATGGCCAAAAGGCTACCTGTACATGCACACTTGCGACACTCCCAACCAACAGTTCGCCAAGGCCGGCACCATCATCTCATATATGCGGGCAGAAGAGCTTGAGGCATGGAAGCACACAACCGTCGGGCACAGGGGAAAAGATTATGAAGATTTCATAGACAGGCGCGCCAGAGGCCTGATTGCCTCGCTCGCCAAGCAGTTCCCCGGCATCAGGGACAACATCGCCGGTTTCCACGTTTCCTCACCACTGACTTACCGCGACTACACGGGCACGGAAAACGGTGCCATTTACGGCGTGGCAAAAGACGTGGCGCTCGGCAGCGCCGGGAGAGTCCCGCACAAGACCCGCATCCCGAACGTCTTCATGGCCGGGCAAAACATCAATTCCCACGGCATGCTGGGCACTATCGTGGGCTCCATCGTGGTTTGCAGCGAGTTTCTGACATCCGGTTTTTTATACAGACACATATTGGAGGCAGGCAAATGAACAACACAGGAAAAGACATCGTCGTAATAGGCGGAGGCCTGGGCGGGCTTATGACGGGTGCCCTCCTTGCCAAGGAAGGATTCAGGGTAACCGTGCTGGAGAAAAACCACATCATCGGGGGAGGCCTGCAATGCTTCCACAGGCACGGAAGCATTTTCGAGACAGGCATGCACATCCTGGGAGGATTCATGCCAGGCGGCACCCTCCACAAAATCTGCGCCTACCTGGGCATCATTGACCAGCTGGAAATCCGCCACACGGATGCCGGATGCATCGACTCCGTGACATTCGGCGGAGCCGACGGCGCGACCTATCTCCTGCCCCGGGGGAAAGAAGCCTTCGGGCATTACCTCGCCGGCCGCTTCCCCCGCCAGGCGGAAAACCTCCGCCGCTACATGGACGCAGTCTGGTCACTTAGCGAGGAAGTGGACCTTTTCCACCTGCGCACCACTAGGCAAGACATACTCCGGGCGCACTCGGAAGATTTCCTCATGCCCGCAGACGAGTTCATCGCCAAATACATCACCGACCCGCGCCTGGCCGAACTGCTGGCCTATATGAACCCGATGTACGGAGGCGTGGCCGGACATACTCCCGCCTACGTGCATGCGCTAATCAACGTGCTGTACATCAACGGCTCAAGCATGTTTGCCGGCGGAAGCCAGCAAATGGCCGAAGCCTTGGCCGGCATCATCACCTCGGCGGGTGGGGCCATACACGCAGGTGACCCCGCGGCCGGCATATCCATAGACCAGCCCGAACGTCTCATCGGGCAGGTCACGACCCGGAGCGGGAAGACCTACAAAGGCGACCTGTATGTTTCCGCCATCCACCCCTGTGCGTTGCTGGCCTTGCTGCCGGAAAAAGCCTTCCCGAAATCTTACCGCGACCGCCTGCAGGAAATCCCCAACTCGTATTCCTCCTTCTCGGTGTACATCAAGTTTAAAAAAGAGGCGCACCAGCCTTTTGTCAACCACCCATGCTATTACCAGTCGGCACACGGGCGCATATGGAAACTCTGCGAATACGACGAAGAGACTTTCCCCTCGGGATTCATGTATCTCACCCCTCCCGCCCGGAAACAAGGCCCGTGGGCGGAGCGCATGACCGTCAACTGCCCGATGCCGTTCAGCGCGGTGGCACAGTGGGCCGGCAGCCGGACAGGACACCGCCCGCCGGCTTACGAGGCATGGAAAGAGCGATGCCTGCAACACATCCTGGACAAGCTTGAAACCGTGCGCCCGCATATCCGCGCCGACATGGAGTTCTGCCTCGCGTCCTCCCCGCTGACCATACGCGATTTCTACGGCACGAAAGAAGGTGCCTTGTATGGGTACAACCGCGACTGCAAGAACATGGCATTGTCCCAACTGCCCATCGCGACCAAAGTGCGCAACCTGCTCCTGACGGGGCAAAACATCAACCTGCACGGCATCTGCGGAGTCCCGCTCACGGCGATAGAGACTGCGGAATGCATCGTGGGAAATGGCAACATCGTAAAAAAAATCAATGAAGAATATGACAGACGAAAGCAAATTTGAAAGCATGCGCCCCTATCGCGACGAAGAAATCCCCGCAGCCATGCAACGCATCGCGGACAGCACGTTTTTCCCCCTGCTGGCGTCTTACGTGTTCCCGGAATCCGACCTGGCCACAGTGAAGGAGGCCGTAAAAGCCATCCGCACGACAGACCAGTTCCAGGCACAGGTCATGTACCACGTGAACGCCCAGGTCATACGGCGCACCATGACCGAATTTACCTATGGGGGGATTGGACACCTTTCGCCCTCGGAAAGATACTTGTTCATCGGCAACCACCGCGACATCGTGCTTGACTCAAGCCTCATGCAATATGTGTTGTTCCAAAACGGGCACGAAACAAGCGAAATCACGTTCGGCGCAAACCTGATGCAAAACCAACTCATCATTGACATCGGAAAAGCCAACAAGATGTTCAAAGTGGAACGCCCCGGCACCGACATGAGGCAGTTCTACCAATCCTCGCTCCGCCTGAGCGAATACATCCGCCATACCATCTGCCACAAACACCGCTCGGTATGGATCGCGCAACGCAACGGGCGCACCAAGGACGGAAAAGACTCCACAGACCAGGGTATCATCAAAATGCTGGGAATGAGCGGAGGCCGGAACAAGGCCGACGCGATAGCCCGACTCCGCATCGCCCCCGTGGCCATCAGCTACGAATGGGAGCCGTGCGACATACTGAAAACACTGGAACTATACGAAAAACAAAAGGCGGGATGCTATGTCAAGAAACCCGGCGAAGACGTGAACAGCATCCTCACGGGATTCGCCCAAGCCAAAGGACGCGTACACATGGAGTTCTGCGAACCTTTGAAGGAAGACGAACTGGCGGCAATCGACCCGTCCGCGCCCGGCGGCTTCAACCGCGCCGTGGCCAACCTGATAGACCGGCGCATCTGCAAGGCATACCGCCTTTTCCCAAACAATTACATCGCCCACGACATGCGTTCCGGGAAACGGGAGTTTGCCGGCCTGTACACCCGGGTGCAAGAAGCCGCGTTCGAAAACAGACTGAAGACATTGGAACAATATGGGGAAAACTGCGACACGGCCATCCTGTCCGACATCTTGACGGGGATATACGCAAACCCCGTTGACCAAGCACAAGGATGAAACGCCTCCGGACAGACTATATCACAAACATGACAATTCATCTTAAAAAGCCACATCCGTATGAAAAATGAAATCAGATCCATGCTCGAAGAAGCACTTCCGTTGGTTGACTTCGACTCGGACTTCCTCTTTGCCGAATTGGACTCACTCGGTGTCACGACCATCCTAATGCTGCTGGCCGAACATTACGACATCCGGCTCGACCACCGCGACGCCACGCCCAAGAACCTGAAAAACCTGGACAGCATCGCAGCCCTGGTAAAAAGCAAACTAAAGGAACAACCATAGCACACATGAGCCACATGCGCACATTCGAAGACTATCTTTGGCAAACGACAAACCGGTGTCCCGGGAAAACGGCCATCGTGTGCGGCGACGCGGAAATGACATACGCCCGATTATGGGAATGCATACAGGCCCGCGCGGACCAGCTTCGCACAGAAGGCCTCGGGCCGGGCATGCCTCGGGCCATACGCGCGGGACAGACGGCGGGCTTCCTCGTCGAATATCTCGCTACCCACCTGGCCGGAGGCGTGGCAATGCCCATGGAACACGACATCCCCGACGAACGCCTGCACGAATGGGAAGACTTGGCCGCCCGGGCCGACATTCCCGATGGCACGGCGGACATCCTCTTCACCACCGGCACGACAGGAAAAAGCAAAGGAGTGATGATAAGCCACGAAGCCATCGTGGCCAACGCGGAGAACCTCATGGACGCCCAAGGTTTCTCCCCCGGTCTGACCTTCATCATCTGCGGGCCGCTGAACCACATCGGAAGCCTTTCCAAAGTCTATCCGACCCTCATGTGCGGGTCCACACTGCATATCACTAGCGGCATGAAAGACCTTTCCGCCTTCTTCGCCGCATTCGACCGCCCGGGAGGAAGCGGCAAGTTCGCCACATTCCTCGTCCCCGCCGGCCTGCGCATGCTCATGACTCTCGGCGGAGGAAAACTGGAAGCATGCGCGGACGCGATTGACTTCATCGAAACCGGAGCCGCCCCCCTGGGCCAGTCCGATATGGAAAGACTGTGCCGCCTGCTCCCCAAGACACGCCTGTACAACACGTACGCCTCAACTGAAACGGGCATCATCTGCACCCACGACTTCAACGGGAAGAAATGCGTGGCGGGATGCCTCGGAAAGCCGATGAAACATTCCGAGATATTCATCACCGAAGAGGGCACCGTGGCCTGCCGGGGGAAAACGCTGATGAGCGGGTACGTGGGCGACCCAGAGCTGACCGCCGCCGTGCTCCGCGACGGCATCCTTTTCACCCGCGACAACGGAGCTATCGATGAAGAAGGCATGCTGCGCCTCGGCGGGAGAGCGGACGACGTCATCAACGTAGGCGGGTTCAAAGTGGCGCCCTCAGAGGTGGAAGACGCCGCCATGTCCATGCCGGACATAGAAGACTGCGTCTGCATCCCCCTGTACCACCCCGTCGCCGGACAAGTGCCCAAGCTCCTTGTCGTGACGACTGCAGGAAGTGTGTTCGACAAGAAAAAGATAGCCCGCTTCCTCCATGAAAAGCTGGAGACATACAAAGTCCCGGCCGCATACGAAGAAACAGACCGCATACACCGCACATACAACGGGAAGATAGACCGGGGGTATTACCGCGCACATGCCAAGTGACGCGACCGCAGTCTTCCTTATTCCCCGCCGTGCCGAGGCCGCACGTCGGGCAGGAACAATGCCACGATGCCCAACAACGGCAACCACGTGCTGACCCGGAAAACAAAATCAATGCTCGTCAAGTCTGCCAGCCAGCCAAAGAAGGCCGAGCCGATGCCGCCCAACCCGAACATCAGGCCGAAGAACACGCCGGCCACCATCCCCACCTTGTCCGGCTTCAAGTCGGTGGCAAAGACCACGATAGCGGAAAAGGCAGACGCGATGACAAGCCCCGTGATGATGGACATGACGATTGTCCAAAACAGGTTCAGATAGGGCATGGCCAACGTAAATGGGGCCGCCCCGAGAATGGAAAACAGGATGACATACTTGCGCCCGTAACGGTCGCCAAGGAAACCACCCAACAACGTCCCGGCGGCAAAGGCCGCCAAGTAAGCAAAAAGGCAGAATTGCGACTGTTGCACCGACAGGCCGAACTTCTCTATCAGGAAAAAGGTGAAGTAATTCGTCATGCAGGCATTGAAAAAGTACTTCGAAAATATCATCAATACCAAAATGACGAATGCATTGCGCACGGTTTTTGCCGGAAGTGTGCAAACAGCCGTGGCCGCTTTTCGATGTAACGTCCTTGTCTCAGCCAGCATCAGGCTGTACCAATAGCCCGCCCGCGTCAACAGGAACGAAGCCGCCAAAGCCGCCACCGCAAACCATCCCACGGCATGCTGCCCGTAGGGAATCACAATCAAGGCGGCCAACAGAGGGCCGATGGCACTCCCACCGTTCCCGCCGACCTGGAAAATGGATTGCGCCAGACTCTTGCGCCCTCCGGAAGCCAACTGCGCCACCCGTGAAGCCTCCGGATGGAACACCGACGAACCGCAGCCAATCAATGCCACGGAAAAAAGGAGCAACAGGAAATCCGGGGCAAAAGCCAAGGACAACAGCCCAACCAGCGTGAAACACATGCCCAAAGCCAGCGAATAAGGTTGCGGATGGCGGTCGGCATACTGGCCGACAAAAGGCTGGAGCACGAATGAAGTCAGCTGGAACACCAACGTGATGACGCCGATTTGCGCGAATGTGAAGCCGAACTTGTCCTTCAGCAACGGATACAAAGCCGGAATGACCGACTGAATCATGTCGTTCAGCAAATGGCAAGTGCCCATCGTGAACAATATCGCATAGGCCGTTCCCTCCACCATACGAGGATGACCTTTTATCTTACTTAATACCTTGTTCATATCTTCTCCCTAAACAATCCCGTCAGTTCAAAACCGAATGCAAAAGTAATCCTTATTCTAATAATACCACGCCCCGCCGACTTTTAAAGGCAATAAGCCGCAGCCACCGCCCCTAGTCCGCAAGCCTCCCCTCCAGCCATGCGTCGATCAGCATGCGAGCCATGGACTCCTTGCCGGGGATGGCGGGCAGGCCCGCGCGGCTAAACCATCCGCCACGGGCTATCTCGCTGCGCTGCAAGCGGACTTCGCCTTCCACGTAATCGGCATAGAATCCCACCATCAGACCACAGGGATAGGGCCATGGCTGGCTGGCGAAGTAACGGATGTTCGCCACCCTCACTCCCGTCTCTTCCATCAACTCCCGGCGGACGCACTCTTCCAACGTCTCCCCCGTCTCCACGAAACCGGCCACTAACCCGTAATAGTCTCCTTTCAGGTTGTGGGGATGCACCATCAGGATACTGTCGCCACGCCGCACCAGCACGATGACGGCCGTGGCCAGTTGCGGCCACACTTCCTTCCCGCAATTCGTGCAACGCTTGCTGATGTCCGTGTGCTTCCGCATCGGGGCGCCGCAAACACCGCAGAACTTCGTGCATTGGTCCCAATACAATATTTCGGCGGCCTTGCCCGCTTTCAGATAAAACGGCCTTGCCAACAAATGGAACGAAGCCCGCAAGCCCGACATCATGAACTTGCCGTTACCCGCCTCAGGGACATCAACACGCACCGCACGGCATTCCCGCCCGTCAAGCGGTGTAATCCGGTGCACGGTGTGCCATTCCGCCAACCTGACTGGCGGCTCCTTCGAAAAAGGCACGGCATACCCGCCGCCTTCCGTCTTCTCTAAAAGCAATTCGTCCTTGCAAAAAACGAACCAATAAACAGGCCCGTCCAACTTTGATTCTTCCATACACTCCAAACGCGAAAGAAAGCCCCGCCCAATCCGGGGCGAGGCTTTTCCACCATATCAATTAGCGAATAAAAAATTACAATCCCAATGATTTCTTCACGCCTTCCACGGTCTTCAAAGCCTTTGCCTCGGCATCCGCGTAGCATTTCGGGCATTTCATCTCGCCCGTCACTTCCACATAGAACTTAATCTTAGGCTCCGTACCGGAAGGACGTACGCTCACTTTCGTGCCCCCGGCTGTGTACCATTGCAACACGTTGGACGGTTCCGGCTGGTCAATGTCGCTCACGTTGCCCTTGTTGTCCGTAGCCTTCAGCGTCTGGTAATCCTTCACCAAGACAACTTCCTCACCGGCCAGTTCCTTGGGCGGATTGGCACGGAAATCCACCATCATCTGCTTGATTTCGTCCGCACCCGTCTTACCCGGCTTCACCACGTTGATGGTCTGGTTGAGGGCGAAGCCATACTCCACATAGATGTCCATCAGCACGTCGAACAACGTCTTGCCCTGGTCCTTTGCCCATGCGCAGATTTCGGCCAGCAACGAACAAGCCGACACGGCATCCTTGTCGCGCACGAAGTCTTCGGCCAAGAAACCGTAGGATTCCTCTCCGCCACCGATATACTGTTTCTTGCCTTCGTTCAGGCGAATCTGACGGGCAATCCACTTGAATCCCGTGTAGCAGTCATACATTTCCACATTATTCTTGTCCGCAATGGCCTTGATGAGCTCCGTGGTCACTATGGTCTTCACCACGAATTCGTTTCCTTTCATCTTGCCCATCGCGATACGGTTCTTAATGATGTAGTACAAGAAAATCATGCACGTCTGGTTGCCGTTCACCAGCACCCATTCGCCGTCGCTGTTCTTGCAGGCCATTCCCACGCGGTCGGCATCCGGGTCGGAAGCCATCACGATGTCGGCGTCAATCTTCTTGGCCAACGCGATGGCCATGGAAAGTGCCTCGGCGTTTTCGGGATTCGGCGACTGCACGGTGGGAAAGTTGCCGTCCTTCACCATCTGTTCGGGCACCGTGTTAACATTTTCAAAGCCCCACATCTTCAACGAACGCGGGATGAGCATCATGCCCGTGCCGTGAATGGGCGTATAGACGATTTTCATGTCCTTCTGCCGCTGGATGACTTCCGGGTCGATGGAAATGGTCTTTATTTTCTCCAAATACAGCTTGTCGATTTCCTCGCCGATGATTTCAATCAGCGGGTTGGCGGCGTCCAAGGCCGTGTCCAGCCCCTTGATGTCCTCGGCCGCCACTTTGTTCACCTCCTCGATGATACCCTTGTCGTGCGGGGCGAGCACCTGCGCGCCATCGTCCCAGTAAGCCTTGTAGCCGTTGTATTCCTTCGGGTTGTGCGAAGCCGTCAGGATGATGCCGCTTTGGCAACCCAATTGGCGGATGGCGAAAGACATTTCCGGCGTGGGGCGCATGTCATCGAACAAATACACCTTGATGCCGTTGGCGGCAAATATGTTGGCCGACACCTCGGCAAAAAGGCGGCTGTTGTTGCGGCAGTCGTGCCCGATGACCACGGAAATCTGCTCCAAGCCTTTGAAATTCTTGTTCAGGTAGTTGGACAAGCCTTGCGTGGCCGCTCCCACCGTGTAAATGTTCATGCGGTTGGTGCCCACGCCCATGATGCCGCGCAGCCCGCCCGTGCCAAATTCCAAGTTCTGGTAGAACGCCTCTACCAAATCCGTCTTGTCCTCACATTCAAGCATCCTACGCACCTCGGCCTGGGTCGCAGCGTCATACACTGTGGAAGACAGCCAGGCCTGAGCCTTGGCTTCACATACCTTAATTAATTCGTTGTCCATAGTAAATTGTCTTTACGAAATTATTAATAGATTCTGTTTTCCATACTTAATTTATGGCAAATATAGCGAAAGGTGAGAGACGAGACAAGGAAAAGCCCGATTTTCCGTCGGCTCACCCGCACCGCATCCTATCTTCGCATGGCAAATATACCAAATTCACAGCACACCGCCTACGATTCAATGCGAAAAATGCACCATTCACCATGATTTTATTTCACTTCAAAACGGGTTCCTGTGGCCTTCACGATTTCGCGCCGGTAACGTTCCGGATAGCCCGGACGCTCCACGGGAACGCCCAGACCGCCGGAAGTGCGGACATAACGGCCG
Organism: uncultured Paraprevotella sp.; assembly: GCA_944319925.1. Lineage (GTDB taxonomy): Bacteria > Bacteroidota > Bacteroidia > Bacteroidales > Bacteroidaceae > Paraprevotella. The sequence continues at coordinate 34,528 of CALUFQ010000010.1, read as the reverse complement.
TCTTCCTCAGGACGTACGCCTCCGTCAAGGTATTTCACCATCAACCGCTTGCCCAGTTCCATCCAAGCATACAGCATACCACCCGCCGCACGGTTGGTGTAATCGGTCAGGTAGTCACGCGCCACAGCCTCTCCCGAATCACGCGCCAATTCCTGTGCCTTGCGTTCCGTGTCTTGCTGCAAGCCGGCGTAGTCGGCTTCCAAACGGTCGCGCACGGCTTTCACTTCACCGAACAACTGACAATAGCGGGGATAAACGAAACTGCTCACCCAATTGCACACCCAAAACGCGCTTTTAAAGGAAAAGTTCAACCCGTCGGCCACCTTGTCGCTGTAACATTCCGGCACGATGTCCGTGCAGCAATACACCGGCGTGAAAGCCATCATGTTGGCATCGTCGCAGCCAAACCACAACACCCCGCCCACATAGTCGGGCAACCAGCCACGCATCTGTGCCACCATGACGAAAGCCGACTGTTGGGTGGAAATGGGACGCTCGTTGAAATAAGTTTTGCCATCCACTTTCCATGTCAACGGCGTGGGACGATAAGGGGCCTCAAAAGGCCCCATGCCGGGGTCGTTGTCCAACGCCAAGGGCGTACCTTCGTAATGGTCGCGCATCATGTCCTTCACGTCCTGTACGGAAAGCAAGCGGTCGGGCTTTACGAACAAAGGCATCGGTTCGGCCTGCAAATCCTCGCCCGAAGCGTAAGGCAAATACTTCTCCATCCCATCCGCATAACGGTTGAAAAAGCTCCACACACGGGCTTCGCAAAAACGCAACGCACTGAAATCCGCCGGGGCGTAGGCCTCGCAAAACGAAAAATCCGCATCCTCCTTGCCTTGATAATATCCTTTCTCGCGGGCAAAACTGATCACGTCCTTCGCATACAGGCAGTTGTCAGGGTCGTCGAGCGGAAACTGCCGGATGCGGCTTTGGTTAGCATGGGCGCAGATGCAATCGTCCGGCACCCGCATGGCCACCCACACGGCACCTTTCCGTCCCGGCCCTTTCCCGATAAGATCCATCACCCAGGCTTCTTCCTTGTCGGCAATCGTGAAACTTTCCCCCGCGCTGCAATAACCGTAACGCTCAATCAATCCGGTAATCACGCCTATGGCTTCCCGGGCTGTCTTCGCCCGCTGCAAAGCGATATACATCAGGCTGCCGTAATCTAGCAGCCCTGTAGTGTCCACCAGTTCAGGCCGTCCGCCGAATGTAGTCTCAGTCACCGTCAGCTGATACTCGTTCATGTTGCCGATGACATTGTATGTTTCCCCGGCTTCCGCGATCTCGCCCAAATAGTTGTTTGTCTCCCAGTCATAAATGAAACGGGTAGCCCCCTTGGCGTGTTCCGCGGCCGGGAAATGGCGCAAATAACCGAAACTGCCAAAATCATCCGCACTGTAGGACACCATGACCGACCCGTCGGCCGAGGCTTTCTTGCCCACAATCAAATTCGTGCAAGCCTCACCATATAAGGCAAAGGCGGCCGCAAATGCTACCGCCATCCCTCTCAAAACTATTGCATTCCTCATATTTAATAAATAAACTCATATTCTTCTATTGTCTCATTGCCACAGCGGTCGGCCACTTTCACGACCAACCGGCGGACTTTCCCATTCGGGCGCACCGGCGTGTCCGACAAACGGCAAGCCCGCACACCGTCATCGGCAGTAAACAACACGAACTGCCCGTCCACGTATGCCTTGAACGAACGGATTCCGGAACCTTTGTCAGAAACGGAAAAACGGATTCTTGACACTTTCTTTCCCTTTAACGAAGAAAGCAACTTGCATTCCGGAGCCACCGTATCCACTGCCAAAGCATAGCGTTCGCCCAAATCTCGGATTCGCGCCGAATACCAGCCGTCGGCATACGTGCCGCCCACATATCCCCGCGAAGATTCAATGTAACACTGCTCCGGACGCGCCACCGGTTCGCGCGGAGCCAGCATCAGCGTAGCCCTTTTGGCCAACGGGAAAAAATCATCATGCAACGTGTATCGGTTGGAAACGCCGTCTTCCTGAGCCTCTATCCGCACCCTGAGCACATCGTCCTTCATCAACGCGCCCGTGGGAATGCGCAATTCCATTCCCGGCCCCTGCACCACGTTCGGACGGTCGTACATCAACCGCGCACCGGATGCCATACGCGCCCGTTCCCGTTCGGCCTCTTCGGCCAAAAGCCCGTCATTTCGCGCCCCGCGCACCGTAAACCGATATGTGCGCTGATTCCCCTTCAGGTCTTCCAAGACATATTCAAACACATAGTCCCGTTCTTCACAGATGTCCACCCATCCCCGGTTTTCATCCGTGTGAAGCATGCTCAGCGTGTTGCCCGGATCCACAAAAGCCTTCAGATACCAATGCTTCGTCCGGCGGTAGTGCCCGTAATCTCCCCACGCATTCACCAGCGGATTCTCGTCCGGCATGAACTCGTCCATCAGGCTTTGGAACACCTGCCTCCCGTCCACCCGCAACGTGATGCGCCGGATGCCAAACTTGTTCTGCGTCCCGTTCATGTAATCGTCCGCCCACACGGCGGCACCCACTTTCCCCCAAGCCCTCAGCACACGGGCGGAAGCATCAGCCGTCGCGGTGAACGTCACGGGTTCCCCCGCCCCGTTCACCACACCCTGCCCGGGACAAGGATAAAGTTTCAGCCCATGGGCCACGGGCGGCATGTCGTCCTTGGGCAACCTTATGAAGTAAGGCAACGGGTCAATCCGCGCCCCGTCCGCCGCGCGGTGGAGCTCCAGGTGCAGATGAGGGGCCAGCGAAGCCCCCGTATTGCCGCTATAAGCTATCAAATCGCCCGCTTTCACAGGAAAATCCTCCGGCGAAAGCCGCACGTCCACCCGTTCGGACTCTTCCGCATACTGTTGCCTCAGCACCCGTGCCTGCAACTCCGAAACGAAAGCATTCAGATGGCAATACACCGAGATGTTACCGTCCGTATGCGTGACGTACGCCGCATTGCCGAATCCGTCATATCCCACCGTGAGCCGCGACACGTAGCCATCGCTTACCGCCAACACCCGTTTCCCAATCACCCCCTGGGTCTTTACGTCAATGCCACAATGAAAGTGATTGGGGCGCGGCTCGCCGAAACTGCCGGACATCAGGAAAGGAATATCCACGGGCGAATGATATTCCGCCACCTGTGCCGCAAGCGGCAAGGCCAGCATGGCGGAACAAGCCACGATGAAACCTTTCATTGCTTTCAACAAGCCTTGAAACTCATGTCCAACCCCTTGACCGAATGGGTCAATGCGCCGACGGAAATGAAATCCACGCCGCATTCGGCATAGTCGCGCAAGGTATCGAACGTGATGCCTCCGCTTGACTCCGTTTCATAACGCCCGCCGACCATTTCCACGCCTTTGCGCGTGTCGGCCAACGAGAAATTGTCGAACATGATGCGGTCCACGCCGCCGATGTCCAACACCTGCTGCAACTCGTCCAGGTTGCGAACCTCGATTTCTATTTTCAAATCCTTGCCCTTTTCTTTCAAATAAGCATGGCAACGGTTGATGGCATTGGCAATGCCCCCGGCAAAATCCACATGATTGTCCTTCAACAGAATCATGTCAAACAAACCGATGCGGTGGTTCACCCCGCCACCGATTTTCACGGCCGCCTTTTCCAGCATGCGCATGCCCGGCGTGGTCTTGCGGGTATCCAGCACACGGGTCTTCGTGCCTTCCAACCGTTCCACGTATTTGTGCGTCATGGTGGCGATGCCGCTCATGCGCTGCATGATGTTCAACATCAGGCGTTCCGTCTGCAACAGGCTCTGCACCCGCCCAGTCACCACCATGGCCACGTCGCCAGGCTTCACGTGTGCCCCGTCTTGCATGAGCACCTCCACCTGCATTTCCGGGTCGAAGCGGCGAAACACTTCCTTCGCGATTTCCACACCGGCCAATATGCCTTCTTCCTTAATCAAGAGTTTGGACTTTCCCATTGCTTCCTTGGGGATGCAACACAACGTAGTATGGTCACCATCACCGATGTCTTCCGCGAAAGCCAAATCAATCAAGCGGTCATTTAATTCTTCTACTGACAACATAACTTATCTTTTTAGTATTCAAATTCAACCGAAAACTAGCGCAAAACAGCCCCGCCCGCTTGGGAGGTTATGCCGAAATGCAGCCTACTTTCTGCAAAGATAGCCACTTTTATCCGATTACAGGGCAGCTTCAAGGAAAAATATGACAACGCATCCGTCAATTCAAAACAGTTTCTAAAAAAGCGAAAATAAAAACGGGAAAAATTGGAGACAAGCCATTTTTGCGCTATTTTTGCCTATTCCTACATCTAAGACAAATTACCAAAATGTGGCACGACTACCTCGCATATCTTATCATCGCCGCAGCTGTTTTCTACCTCATACGCCAAGGCTATCTTGTGTTGCGGCATCCTGGAAAAAATGCTTCATGTGCATCCTGTACGGCCGATTGCAAACTAAAGGGCATGAAGCGCCCTTCCCAAGCGGAGAAACGGCAAAACTGCACGAAAAAAGTCGAAAATTCGCGCAAATAGTTTGTATCTTGAAAAAAAGTTGTACCTTTGCAGTCACAAAACGGAAATGGTTCCCTGACCGAGTGGCTAGGTAACGGTCTGCAAAACCGTCTACAGCAGTTCGAATCTGCTGGGAACCTCTCCTAAAAAAGATAAAAGCGAAAATGGTTCCCTGACCGAGTGGCTAGGTAACGGTCTGCAAAACCGTCTACAGCAGTTCGAATCTGCTGGGAACCTCCCGACAAAAAGGATGCCTGTAAAAAAACGGCATCCTTTTCTCATTTTCACCCCTCAGTGCGCCCTCGCTTCTTTCCGGTATCCATTGGGCGTGAGCCCGGTGATTTTCTTGAACACCCGGCTAAAATAAGAGAAATCCTCAAACCCCACAAAATAGGCAATCTGTTTCACGGGCTGGTCTCCGGCGATAAGCAGCAATTGCGCTTTTTCGATTTTACGCCGAATGATGAAGTTCACGGGGGTGACCCCCATTTCTTTTTTGAACAGCCGGATAAAATAATTCTTCGAGACACAAAGCTCTTCGGCAATCTTGTCTATGTTGACTTCGTCCGATATGTGGTCCCGGATAAGTGCTATGGCTTTCTGAACCCGGTCATCCGCGATAGCCACCTTGAGCTGTGCCGTTTTGAAGAAAGTTGCCAGCAACTGGTAAACAATGCCTCTCGACATGATTTTGTTATACAGTGGACGTTGCTTGTTTTTAAGCAGGTTGGAAGCCAAAGTGGGGCTATTATCATACGTCGAAGGGTCCGAACCCGGCAGTTTCATGGTGGGATTCAAAGCGTACAATTTCTCGAAAAGCGCCAAGCTCAGGCTGTCCCCTTCGATTTCTTCCGGCAAATCCCAATCTTCCAGGAACGAATGTTCCGCCTGGGGGTCTTCGTAAATGTGGGCGTAGTAATGACAAAAGAGAGAGTCGCACACGTAACTATGCCTCGTGAATGCAGGAATGAAATACATGTTCCCCGCACGAAGTTCCACCACGTGGTCGGACAATATGACCTGCGCTTCGCCTTCCACCACATAATACAGGCGCGCAAACGGACTGCTGACATTCTTCCAATTCCAATCCCCATTGTGCCGCGCCAGCCCCACATTCAAGACAAAAGGGTGAAACGAGTCTATATCTAATTCCATATTTCGTCAATTTGGATTCAATGATAGCAAATTCCTGCTTTCCCGCCAAACGCCGACAAATTAAATAGTCCTAAAAAACGCCATGAGGTCGCTTTTTGCAGATATTGTTCTTGTACAAGACTATAAAATCCTATAAATTTAAGGCGCATTTTCCTACTTTTGCGATGCAAAATTCAATTACTCATCTGTAAAAAGCAAAACTATGCGGTATTCGTATTTAGGAAAAACCGGGTTGAAACTTCCGGTGCTAAGTTTCGGGGCTTCCTCGCTGGGAGGCGTGTTCCATTCCATCCGTGAAGCGGACGGCATGCGGGCCGCGCTGACCGCAGTGGAAAACGGGATGAACTTCATCGACGTGTCTCCCTATTACGGGCATTACAAAGCCGAAACCGTGCTGGGCAAGGTGTTGAAAGACCTGCCGCGCAGCACTTTCATCTTGTCCACGAAGGTGGGACGTTATGGAAAAGACGGGGTAAACACATGGGATTATTCCGCAAAAAAGGCGCAAGAAAGCGTGTATGAAAGCATGGAACGCCTGCATGTGGACTACATCGACCTCATCAACGTGCACGACATAGAATTTGCCGACTTGTCGCAAGTGGTCAACGAAACCCTTCCGGCATTGGTGGAGCTGCGGGAAAAAGGCATCGTGGGACACGTGGGCATCACCGACCTGCAACTGGAAAACCTGCAATGGGTCATCGACCACGTGCCAGAAGGCACGGTGGAAAGCGTGCTCAACTTCTGCCACTACACATTGAACGACGACAAACTGGCAGACTACTTGGACTATTTCGAAAGCAAAGGCATCGGCATCATCAACGCCTCGCCTTTCTCCATGGGATTGCTGTCCGGGCGCGGGGCACCCGACTGGCACCCGGCTCCCGCCCCCTTGGCGGAAGCTTGCCGCAGGGCCGCCGAGTATTGCCAATCCCAAGGTTATCCCATTGAGAAGCTGGCCATCCAATACGCTGTCAGCGAGCCGCGCATCTGCACCACGCTGTTCAGCTCGGCCAACCCGGACAACGTGCTGAAAAACCTGCGCTACATTGAAGAACCCATCGACTGGGAGCTGGTCAAGAAAGTAAAGGAGATCATCGGCGACCAGCAACGCGTGTCGTGGAAAAACACTTAAAGAAAAATGGAATACACAATCATAGATGCCCATTCCCATTTGTGGCTTTGGCAAGACACTGAAGTTGACGGGTTGCCCATCCGTACCCTTGACGGCGGGCGGTCGCTCTTCATGGGCGAAATCCGGCAGATGGTTCCACCTTTTATGACAGATGGAAGAAACACCGCTGAGATTTTCCTCTCAAACATGAACTATGCCCAAGTGGGCGCGGCCGTGGTGACGCAAGAATATATCGACGGCATCCAAAACGACTATTTGAAACAAGTGCAGGAAAAATATCCTGACCGGTTTCTGGTGTGCGGTTTATGCGAATTTCGCCGTCCCGGCTTCCTCTCGCAGGCACGTGAACTTATCCGCGACGGCTTCCGCGCCATCAAGATTCCGGCCAACCGCCTGGATTTGCGTGAAGGGCGTGTGCTGCTCAACAGCGAGGAAATGATGGAAATGTTCCACCTCATGGAAGACCATCATATTATCTTGTCCATCGACATGCTGGAAGGCGACACTCAAACGGGCGAGATGAAAGAAGTCATTGCAGAGTGCCCGAAGCTGAAAATCGCCATCGGGCACTTCGGCATGGTCACGCGCCCCAAATGGGAAGAACAAATCAAGCTGGCTTTGGCCGAAAACGTGTTCATTGAGTCGGGCGGCATCACGTGGTTGTTCAACGACGAATTTTATCCTTTCAAAGGCGCAGTGCGGGCCATCCGCGAAGCCGCCGGCCATGTGGGCATGCACAAACTGATGTGGGGCTCCGACTACCCGCGCACCATCACGGCCATCACCTACCGCATGTCGTATGACTTCATCCTTAAGAGCAACGAACTTGCGGAAGAAGAAAAAGCCCTCTTCCTAGGCGAAAACGCCAAAACGTTCTACGGCTTCCACGATTTGCCCCGGTTGCCCTATATCAAAAACATGTCGGAATAAGCATTAAAAGAACAAACCAAAAACCAGAAATGAAAGCATTACAGATAACATCCCCCCGCCATACGACCCTGACGGAAATCGAAAAACCGACGTATGCAGCCAATGAAGTGTTGCTGCGCATCAAATACGTGGGATTTTGCGGTTCAGACCTTAACACCTATCTCGGCAAAAACCCGATGGTCAAGCTTCCGGTCATCCCCGGGCACGAGGTCGGTGCCGTGATTGAAGCCACCGGGGCGGACGTTCCGGCCAACCTGAAAGCCGGCATGAACGTCACGGTCAATCCTTACACTAATTGCGGGAAATGCGCCTCCTGCCGGAACGGGCGCGTGAATGCCTGCGAGCACAACGAAACTTTCGGTGTGCAACGCAACGGCACAATGACAGAACTGGTGGCCGTTCCCTGGCAGAAAGTGATTGTAGCCGACGGGCTTTCCGCCCGCGACTGCGCACTGGTGGAACCGCTAAGCGTGGGATTCCATGCCGTGTCGCGCGCCGGAGTGACCGATATAGACACGGTCATGGTCATCGGGTGCGGCATGGTGGGGCTGGGAGCCATCGCGCGGTCTGCCATGCGCGGCGCACGGGTCATCGCTGTAGATATTGACAACGGAAAACTGAACGTGGCCCGCGCCATGGGGGCAACCTACACGCTCAACTCCCAAACGGAAAACATCCACGCCACCCTCCGGGATTACACAAACGGCTTCGGGCCCGATGTGGTCATCGAAGCCGTAGGTTCTCCAGCCACTTACGTCACCGCCGTGGAAGAAGTCTCGTTTACGGGCCGTGTCGTATATATCGGCTATGCAAAAAGCGACGTGTCGTTCCAAACCAAATTGTTCGTACAGAAGGAACTGGACATCCGCGGTTCACGAAACGCGCTACCCTCGGATTTCCGTGCGGCCATCCGCTTCCTGCAACAGGGAACATGCCCCATCGACAACCTCATCTCGGCCATTGCCCCGATTGAAGAAGGCGGAGACATGTTGGCTCAATGGGCGGAAGCACCGTCCAAGGTGTTCCGCATCTTGATAAAACTTGAAAAATAGTATGGTTCATTCTTAAAAAAAGACAAACATGTTGCCATTGAACAGCAAGACAGCACGCAAACCTGCAAGGCCGGAAAGAATCATCCAGTTCGGCGAAGGCAATTTCCTGCGCGCCTTTGCCGATTGGATTGTATCCATCATGAACGAACACGCCGGGTTCAACGGGAGTGTCGTAGTGGTCAAACCTACCCCCCGGGGCAATCTTGACGCGTTCCAACGCCAAGACTGCCTTTACCACGTGAACCTGCAAGGCATCGAAAAAGGACAAGTCAGGGACTCATACCGCCTCGTCGATGTCATCAGCCGTGCAGTCAACCCATACGTCCAATTCGACGAATACATGAAGCTGGCCGAACTCCCGGACGTGCGCTTCATCATATCCAACACCACGGAAGCCGGCATCGTTTTCGACCCTTCTTGCCGCTTCGAGGACAGGCCGGCTGTCTCTTATCCGGGAAAACTGACCCAATTGCTTTTTCACCGTTTCCAATATTTCCACGGTGACAAGGACAAGGGTGTCATCATCCTTCCCTGCGAACTGGTGTTCCAAAACGGGCAAAAACTGCAAGAAGCCATCAAGCAGTATATCGAATTATGGCAACTTGGCAACGACTTCGGCGAATGGTTCCACTCCGCATGCCGGGTCTGCGCCACGCTCGTGGACCGCATCGTCCCCGGCTTCCCGGCCAAGACGATAGACAGCATCAAGGAAAAGCTGCAATACGATGACAACCTCGTCGTGCAAGGGGAAGTTTACCACCTGTGGGTCATTGAAGCCCCGGAAAACGTGGCCCGGGAATTTCCAGCCCAGGCATGCGGGCTGAACGTGCAGTTTGTGGCAGACGAAGCTCCTTACCACCAGCGCAAAGTGACGTTGCTCAACGGCCCCCACACCTTGCTTTCGCCTGTGGCCTATTTGTCGGGAATCGACATCGTGCGGGACGCATGCCAAGACGAAACAGTCGGTGCGTATGTCCGCAAGGTGATTTACGACGAACTTCTCGAAACCCTCGACCTGCCCAAAGGGGAATTACGGCAATTTGCAGACGATGTGCTGGAACGTTTTACCAACCCGTTTATCGACCACCAAGTCACGTCCATCATGTTGAACGCATTCCCCAAATTTGCCACACGCGACCTTCCGGGGCTGAAAGAATATCTCAGAAGAAAAGGGAAACTGCCCGCAGGCATCGTGTTTGGCCTGGCCGCCCTCATAACCTATTATAAAGGAGGCGACCGAGAGGACGGGAAACCCATCGCACCGAACGACGCACCGGAAATCATGCAGTTGCTCGCTGAAGCCTGGCAATGCGGTAACGAACAGGAAGTGGCCGGAAAAGTATTGGGAAGCCGCATGCTGTGGCAGGAAGACCTGACCCGTATTCCGGGTTTGCAGGATTTACTGGCACTGCACCTGAAAGCCATCAGGCAATCGGGAATGAGGGCGGCGGTCAAACAAATGCTGAACCAATAAAGCAGACGACAAAACCATGAAATATATCCTCATCCATCCGGACGACAATGTCGCGGTAGCATTGCAGCCGCTCCAAAAAGGTGAAGACATCACCTGCGGCGGCCATGAAATCAGGATTCTGGAAGACATCCCGGCAGGACACAAGGTGGCGGTAAAGACTATCCGGCAAGGCGAAAATGTCATCAAATACGGCTTCCCTATCGGCCATGTCACACAAGAGGCAATGCCCGGGCAATGGATAAATGAACATGTCCTGAAGACGAACCTGCAAGGCATCACGGACTACCGATACCAACCGGTTGCCATACCTGGCACAGATGCCGGCAAGCCGCGCACCTTCAAAGGATATGTGCGGAAGAATGGCGATGTGGGCATACGCAACGAGTTATGGATTATTCCCACCGTGGGATGCGTCAACGGCGTGGCGCAGGAACTGGCCCGCAGAATGAACGAGGAAACCCGCACCAAGGATATTGACGGCATCACGGCCTACACCCACAACTACGGCTGTTCACAACTGGGAGAAGACCACGAAAACACGCGCCGCATCTTGCGCGACATGGCCTTGCATCCCAATGCCGGCGGTGTGCTCATCGTCGGACTGGGATGCGAAAACAACCAGCCGGAAGATTTCATGGCCTCGTTGGGTGATTATGACAAACAACGGATTCGCCTGTTGGTCTGCCAAAAAGAAGAAGACGAAATCGCGCGGGGAATGGAGATATTGCGGGATTTGCATGCCGCCATGGCTAACGACATACGTACGGACGTGCCTGCAAGCAAACTGAAAGTGGGACTGAAATGCGGGGGGTCGGACGGGCTGTCCGGCATCACGGCCAACCCGCTCCTGGGACGTTTCTCTGATTATCTCGTGGCACAAGGCGGAACCACCGTGCTCACCGAGGTGCCCGAAATGTTCGGGGCGGAAACACTCCTGATGAACCGGTGCAAGGACGAAGCCACTTTCCAAAAGACAGTTTCCCTCATCAACGATTTCAAGCAATATTTTCTTGAACACAAGCAACCTGTCTCTGAAAACCCTTCTCCGGGGAACAAAGCGGGAGGCATCTCCACGTTGGAAGAAAAATCGTTGGGGTGCGTTCAAAAGTCCGGCACGTCAGCCGTGTGCGACGTGCTGAAATACGGTGGCCGGCTTACGTCCTGCGGGCTGAACCTGCTCAGCGCACCGGGAAACGACCTTGTCGCCTCCACGGCATTGGCCGCCTCGGGCTGCCACCTCGTGCTTTTCACCACCGGACGCGGCACACCCTTCGGCACATTTGTCCCCACCCTGAAAATTTCTTCCAACACCGCCCTGTTCAAAAAGAAACCGGAATGGATTGATTTCAATGCCGGCACACTGGCCGAAGGGGAAAGCATGAACCGACTCCTTGCCCGCTTCACGGACTTTGTACTGGATGTGGCCAGCGGCAGGCAAACGCTCAACGAGCAACACGCCTACCACGAGATAGCCATCTTCAAATCGGGCATCACATTGTAACTCAAAAAACCTTATATCTAAAACTAACCATATGTCTAACTTAAAATGTTTAGTATGAAAAAGTTTACATTATTAACGGTTTCACTAGCCACATGTATATGTAGCTGGGGAACACAAGTCAAGAATGCGCATTCCACCTATGCCGACGGAATGACACGAGACATCCTTGAGCTGGTTGAGGACGAAACTCTCCCGGAAACCTCTCCCAAAGCGGAGAGCGGCGAACTCATCGAAATTCCGCAGGATCAGGGTAAAGACTTGGATACGTTTACCCGGACGGAGTTCGAAGTCGGTGACGAGTACAACACTTACACCGCGAACGGAGATTTGCAGATTGCCTTCAAGATGATGAATATCGATGTGAAGGCATGCGATTATGTCGTGGTGAAATTTACAGAACCTGTGGCGGCAGGATGGAAACTGGCTTTTTGGGAAAACCAAGACCTGGTTCCCGTTCCGGAAGGAGCCACGGAGTATAAATTCGAGCTTGAGCCACAGATGATCAGCAGCGGGGTGCTTCCCCAAATCTGCATGATGACATTTTTTGGAGGCTATACGGCACCGCTCGTCGCCAAAGTGGAAGGAGTGTATAAGCACATGGGTGAATCAGAACCGACCACTCCTACCAAAATTGAAAAAGAAGTTTCCCTCACGGTCAACGGCGTGACACGTAGCTATCTGTTGTATGTTCCTGAACAGTTGGCGGAGAACCCGGCCCTGGTGTTCTCTCTTCATGGTGCCGGCGGTAAGCAGACTGACCGTTCACCGTTTAGGACTTCGGTAGCCGACGAAAAAGGCTGTATCGTGGTCTATCCGCAAGGAGTTAACCAAAGATTCCCGGTCTTCGGCGGTAGCGTAACCGGATGGAACGCCACAGGCGCGGCCAATGAAGACTTGGATTTCTTCAAGCAAATCATCGAAGACATCGCTGCAGACTATGCCATAGACCGTTCGCGTATCTATTGCTGCGGGTTCTCCAATGGCGGCATGATGACCTATTCCAACGCGAGTGCCGCTGCCGATATTTTCGCGGCCTTTGCATCCATCAGCGGTTTTCAGCTCAACGAGTTCCATCACCGCCCAACGGGTGCCCGCCCGGTTCCGTTCCTGCACATCCACGGCATGGCGGATGATTTCGTGAAATACTCTTGCATGCCGGTCATCCGCGACAATATGGTAGCTCGCAATGGTTGCAACCCGGTTCCTGAAGTTTCAGAAGTTGCCGGCAAATACCGTTGCAGCGTCTATGAAGCCGGCGAAGGCGGATTCCCATATATATATTATGAAATCGAAGGGATGGGGCACAACGACTACACAGACAAGACCCCAGAAGGCAATTCGGCATTGACGATGTGGAACTTCCTGAGCCAGTACACGCTTGAGGACGAATGCGACCCGACATTGAAATGGCGGCTCAATATCGACACAGAAGGATTTGTACCGACGGAACACAACTGGACGGTCAGTGCCGACAAGACACGCTTTACGTATGGCACAGCCAAGAAGGCCAACAATGCCGACAACAATGTGTATCCGTCCTTGCAGTTCGAGGCCGGAAACTACATGCTGACCTTCGAATCCACCGGAACAGAAGGGAACAAAATGTATATCCAGCTCGAAGCACTTGACGGCAGTTCCGTGCTTTTCTGCAAATCCGGAAAGGTCGGTGAAAAAGTCGTGATGCCTTTCTCCGTCGATGCTTATTCCGAATATAAGATTACCATCGTGAAGACTTCACCTGATGACAAGTTCACCTCTTTTGCCATCCATTCCTGCGCCGAACCTGCTTCTGCGGAAAACAGCGAGGATGACGTGCTTCCAGAGGATTCTCCTGAACCTGAGGGCGGCTATCTCATCGAGATTCCGCAAGCCCAGGAAGAGTTGGAAGGTTTCTCCACAACGGGCTCCGAAGCCGGTGACGAGTACAACACATACACCGCGACAGGCGATTTACAAATTGCCTTCAAAATGGTGGATATCAATGTGAAGGACTGCGATTACGTCGTGGTGAAATTTGCCGAGCCGGTAGCGGCAGGATGGAAAGTGGCATTTTGGGAAGGACAGACCCTGGTTGACGTTCCGGAAGGAGCCACGGAGTACAAGTTCGAACTTGAGCCTCAGATGGTCAGCAGCGGGCTGCTTCCCCAAATCTGCATGATGACGTTCTTTGGCGGCTATACGGCACCGCTCATCGCTAAAGTAGAGGGGGTATATAAGCATTGCACCCTTGAAGCCCCCACTGGCATAGAACGTGTAAGCAATGATAGCGAGGTAATCCCGGAGGTTTATTTTTCTCTTTCCGGCGCGAGACTTTCTTCTTTGCAAAAAGGGATTAATATTGTCCGGACAAATGATGGGCAAACCAAGAAAGTATTGATGAAATAAACGGCTTCGGGAAATCCGAAACGGGAAAAACTATTGTCATCCTATGATTAAACCTCTTTAACCATGGAAAGACAATAGTTTTTTGTTTTGGAGCGTTTTATGTATGGCGGCTACAGTAGGACGTCATTGATTTACAGAAAAACATATAAGTTGATATGGAAAAAAAAGACAACAGACAATGGAAAGTGTTGGAAAGCGAATACCTCATCCAAAGGCCGTGGCTGACGGCACGGCGCGACAAGGTGAAACTGCCCAACGGAGTGGTCAACGACGAATACTACGTGTTGGAATATCCCGACTGGGTCAACGTGATTGCCATCACGGAAGACGGACGCTTCGTCATGGAACGGCAATACCGCCACGGGCTGCAATGGACCGGATATGAAATCTGCGCCGGTGTGTGCGAAGATGGGGAAACACCCTTGGAGTCCGCCCAAAGGGAACTGTGGGAAGAAACAGGGTTCGGCGGCGGCACATGGGAGTTGCAAATGACGATTGCCCCCAACGCCTCGGCCATGAACAACCTGTGCCACTGTTACATCGCGCGCGGTGTGCGGCAAATCGCCCCACCCCACCAGGAAGCCACGGAAGACATCAGCGTGTGCCTCCTGCCCGCCGAAGAAGTGCACCGGCTGCTGGCCAATGGAGGAATCAAACAAGCAGCCATGCTGGCGCCGCTTTGGCGGTATTTTGCAGAAAACGGGATTTGAAAAAAACTTTCTTCACCCCTCCGTTTTCTTTGCCGCGCAAGCTGGGCACAAGCCTTTAAGCACGTAGTTCACGCCATGCAGGACGAAGCCTTCCGGGGCTTCTACCACAGGAACGGCCTGTTGTCGGAAACAAAACGCGCGATGGCAACCCTCGCAATAGAAATGCACGTGCTGGTCGCTCACCGAGCAGGTGCAGTCGTCGCTGCACACAGCATACTTCAACGCCCCAGATCCGTCATCGACGGCATGCACCAGGTGGTGTTCCATGAACAACATGACAGTGCGGAATATCGTGGATTTGTCCACAGTCTGCAAGGTTTCTTCCAAATCATGCTGCGACACGGCACGGTTAGTGTCCAGCATGGCGCGCAGGATGAGCAGGCGCATGGCCGTGGGCTTGATGCCGCGCAGATGCAGCTTATGCAAGTAAACGTCTTCTTCCATCTCCTATATATATAAGGTATATGTCCCGGTTTCCGGGTAAAGGTACGACTTTATCCGGAAACTCCGGGCAGACATCTCAATCTTTTTTATCATACAAAAGCCTCATGGCATTCAGGATGGCCAGCAAGGCCACGCCCACATCGGCAAAGACAGCCGCCCACATCGTGGCCGCGCCGACGGCACCCAAAACCAGCACCACCACTTTCACGCCAATGGCTCCCACGATATTTTGGCACACGATGCCACGTGTGCGCCGGGCGATGCCGATGGCCACGGCTATCTTGGAAGGTTGGTCGGTCTGCAGGACAATGTCGGCCGCCTCAATGGCCACGTCGCTCCCCAAGCCGCCCATGGCAATGCCGACCCGGCTCACGGCCAATACGGGCGCATCGTTCAGTCCGTCGCCCACGAAAGCCACCCGATGCCTGCCGTCTTCCTGCGCTTCTTCGATGTGGCGCACCTTGTCTTCCGGCATCAAGTCGCCGAAATAACGGGTTATGCCCAACCTTGCGGCCAACTTCCCCACCAAGGCCGACTTGTCGCCCGACAGGATGCAAAGCCGGCTGATGCCCAATCCTTTCAGCAAACGGACTGCCTCCCCGGCATCTTCTTTCGGCTCGTCGGCCAGCAAAAGATAGCCTGCGTAACGGCCATCCACCGCCACGGTCACAATCGTGTCGGGTATTTCGTCCAAGGCGGACGGACATTCCACTCCGTTCCGTCGGAGCAGGTCCGGTTTCCCGGCCAAGACAATCTTTCCGTCCGCCACGGCGCGGATGCCCATGCCCGCCTGTTCCCGCACTTCCTGCACTTGCAGGACGGCAATGTCCTTTCCCGCGGCATATTCTTCCACGGCACGTGCAATGGGATGGGTGCTGCCCGATTCGGCGGCTGCGGCGCATGCCAGCAATTCCTCTTGCGTGATTCCCTCCGCAGGGCACACCTCCTGCACACGGAACACCCCGCGCGTCAGGGTACCGGTTTTGTCAAACATGATGGTGTCTATATGGGTGATGGCATCCAAATAGTTGCTCCCCTTGAAGAGAATGCCTTTCCGCGAGGCTGCGCCGATGCCGCCGAAATAACCCAAGGGAATGCTGACCACCAACGCACACGGGCAGGAGATGACCAGGAACACCAATGCCCGGTAGAGCCACGTGTGGAAATCATACACAAAAGCCGGATGGAAAAAGGCCCATGCCCAAGGCACCAGCACCAAGAGCACGGCCAACGCCGTCACTGCAGGCGTATAGACACGGGCAAACTTACGGATGAATTGTTCGGCCGGTGCTTTCCGCGAAGCAGCATGCTGCACCATGTCGAGAATGCGCGAAAGCGCACTGTCCGTGAACCGGCGCACCGTGCGGATATGCACGACCCGGTCTGCGGGTATCATCCCGGCCAGCACTTCCTCGCCCGCCCCGATGCTGCGGGGGATACTTTCGCCCGTCAAGGCCGCCGTGTTGAACGAAGCCGTGCCCTCCAACATTGTCCCGTCCAACGGCACACGTTCGCCGGCCTTCACTTCGATTTCCTCCCCGATGGCCACTTCGTCCGGCGACACAGCCTCCCATGTCCCGTTCCTCAAGACAGTGGCCACCTGCGGGCGCACGTCCAGCAACGCCTTGATGTGGTGGCGGGCCTTGTCCACGGCCTTGTCCTGAAACCATTCCCCCACGGAATAAAAGAGCATGACCGCAAGGGCTTCCGGATATTCCCCGATATAGAAAGCCCCCAAGGAAGCCACGAGCATCAGCGTGAACTCATTGAACACGTCGCGCTTGCGGATGGTTTCCCACGCCTCCCTCATCACCGGCACCGCCACCGGCAACCAGCCGGCCAGAAACCAGCACAAGGCCACCCATTCCGCTCGGAAAAAAGCCGAATCCGTCCATTGGAAAGCCAAACCGCCCAACAACAATAACGTGGAAGACAAAAGACGTGCATACGTCTTCTTGTCGCCCTGCCCTTCGCCGCCACAATGTGCGGCACACCCGCAAGCATGTTCATGTATCTCCATCTCGCCTGTCTTTTTGATTCGTGCAGGCAAAATTAGTCCTTTTCCCGTGCAACTCGGTTGCACAATCGGGGCTGCATCTTTTGAAGGCTGTTTCGCGCCTTTCCCGGCGGCACAATCATTTCTTTCACCCGCAAAAATCCCGAAAGCCGCCTTCGCCGTCCGCAGGAAGAATTTCGGCGGATTTCCGGCGGTGCGGCGGCCTCTGCAAAAGCAAACAAAAGCAAGGAAGCCGCATCGTGTAGTAAACAATGCGGCTCCCCTGTAACATCTGTGTCAGAAAATCATTTGGCCCGTGCTTCGGCGATGTATCCCAATGCCTCCCTGCATTTGTCGGTGACATACTGCCAGTTTTCGGCAGCCACCTCCTCCTTCGGGAAGAGCTTCGAACCCATTCCCACGCAATAAACTCCGGCTTTAACCCATGCCGTCAGGTTTTCCTTTGTCGGGGCGACACCGCCCGTCACCATCAGCTTCGTCCAAGGACAAGGAGCCATCATGCCTTTCACGAAGGCCGGCCCATAGACATCACCGGGGAACAACTTGCAAAGGTCGCAACCCAATTCCTGTGCCTTTCCGATTTCTGACACCGTCCCGCATCCCGGGCAATAGGGCACCAAGCGGCGGTTGCACACTGGCACGATGTCAGGATTGAACAGCGGTCCCACGACGAAACAAGCCCCAAGCTGGATGTAAAGGGCCGCCGTTGGCGCGTCCACCACAGACCCCACGCCGAGTGCCAACTCCGGACACTCCTTGGCCGCAAACTTCACGCATTCGGCAAACACTTCCTGCGCGAAATCGCCGCGGTTGGTAAACTCGAAGGCGCGCACCCCGCCGTCATAACAAGCCTTGATGACTTGCTTGGCCACCTGCGCGTCCTTGTGGTAGAAAACAGGCACCATTCCCGTCTCCCCTATTTTCCGCATGACTGCGATTTTGTCGAATCTTGCCATTTCCTGTATTCCTTATTATATTATATATGTGACACGTTATCTTTGCACACGTCCGTTCGCCGAACCACCGGCCAAGGCCGCCACTTCTTCCGCCGAAACCATGTTGAAATCGCCGGGAATAGTATGCTTCAAGGCCGAAGCCGCAACGGCAAACTCCAGGGCCTCACCCTGCGTCGGCATGGTAAGCAGGCCGTGGATGATACCGCCCGAGAAAGAATCGCCCCCGCCCACGCGGTCGATAATCGGGTCGATGTCGTAGTGTTTGGACACATAAAACTCCTTTCCGTCATATATCATGGCCTTCCAACCGTTGTGCGTGGCCGAAATAGACTCGCGCAGGGTGGAAATGACATATTTGAACCCGAAAGCTTCCATCATGCCCTTGAAGATGCCCTTGTAGCCTTCGGCATCCGTGCTTCCGCCTTCCACGTCGGCATCCGGCTTGAAGCCGAGGCACAACTCTGCGTCTTCCTCGTTGCCGATGCACACGTCCACATATTGCATGAGGGGCTTCATGATGCTTTGCGCTTTTTCGGAAGTCCAAAGTTTTTTCCTGAAATTCAAGTCGCACGACACCGTCACGCCATGCTTCTTGGCCGCAATGCAAGCCTGGCGGAGGCATTCCGCGCTGGCATCCGAGATGGCCGGAGTGATGCCGCTCCAATGGAACCAGTCGGCCCCTTCCATAATGGCATCAAAATCGAAATCTTCGGGGCTTGCTTCGGCTATGGACGAGCCCGCACGGTCGTAAATCACCTTAGACGGACGCATGGAAGCTCCCGTCTCCAGATAATAAATGCCCACGCGATTGCCACCACGGGCGATGTAGTCGGTGCGCACCCCGTAACGGCGCAACGCATTCACGGCCGCCTGGCCGATTTCATGCTTAGGAAGCTTAGACACAAAATAGGCTTCATGGCCGTAATTGGCACAGCTGACAGCCACATTGGCCTCCCCGCCCCCATAGTTCACGTCGAAAGTGCCTGTCTGCACGAAACGCGACTGCCCGGGAGTGGACAAACGGAGCATAATCTCCCCCATCGTTATTATTTTTCCCATACTTGAACTTTTTGCACCATGCGGGAAAACCACCACTGTTAACCCACACAGTTTGTTAATACAACGGACAAAATTAGATATTTTTTCCGTAATACAAATATTCCGTGCAAAAAATAATTCAAAAAAACAAGTTTTTGCATGCTTCATGTGCCTTGCCACAGGATTTTAATGTATCTTCGTAGCATCATTCATGAAAGAGTCATGTGGGAAATCCATTCTTCAGAAAAAATCAGGATCAAGGATATCGCAGAACGTTCCGGAGTGTCTGTGGGCACGGTGGATCGTGTGTTGCACGACCGCCCCAATGTGTCGAAGAAAGCCAAGGCCAAAGTCGATGCCGTGCTGAAAGAAATCAATTATCAGCCCAACAGCTATGCCAGTGCCTTGGCCTATAACCGGAAATACACATTCTGCTGCCTGCTTCCCGCGCACAGTTGCAACGCCTACTGGACAGAAGTGGAGAAAGGATTGCGGCAATGTGTGCTCAACAGGGGGGACTTCCACTTGTCGCTCTTCACGGAATATTATGACCAATTTGACGAATCATCGTTCAGCGAAGCGGCCGAAAAATTATGGGAAAAACAGCCCGACGGCATGGTTGTCGTCCCCCAAAATCTTGAAGCCACGCGAACGCTCTGCTCAAAACTTCAGGAAACCGCCGTGCCGTTCGTTTTCCTGGATTCCAATATCCCGGAAATCAGCCCGCTCTCCTTTTTCGGGCAAGACTCTTTGAAAAGCGGCCATTTTGCCGGGCGCATCTTCATGATGCAGGCAGGAGAAGCCACGCGCCGCATCCTGTTGATGAAACTCATGTCGAAAGGCCGCGTAGCCTCGCGCCAACAGGAAAACCGCGAGGTGGGATTCAGAAGTTACATGGCCGCGCAACATCCGACTTGCGAAATCGTGGAGCTACCCCTCCAAATCGGCGAAGAAGAACGTTATGATGCCCAAATCGGTGAAATGCTCTCCCAGCTTCCCGACATCCGGCATTGCATCACCTTCTCTTCCCGGGCGCATATTCTGGGGGAATATTTCCTGCGGCATGGACTGAAAGACTTCCACCTGTTTGGCTACGACATGATAGAAAGGAACATGGAATGCCTGAAGCAAGGCACCATTGATTTCCTCGTCGCGCAGCACCCTTGGAAACAAGGATACAACAGCGTCAAAGCCTTGTTCAACCACATAGTGTTGCGCAAAGCCGTGCAACAATATCATTATATGCCGCTCGAATTGCTCACGGCGGAAAACTACATGTACTACATTGCTGATGAAAAATAAACCCGGGAAAAGGAATAACACGAAAATGACGACACGACAACATGGCCGGACCGCCGGCATGCTTATAGCCGGTTTGTTGGCATTGTGTGCCTGCCAAGAAGGAAACGGCAACATGCCAAATGTCAGGCGGATAGAAATGACCCGGACAATGCCATTGGACACAAACGCGGATGCCCCCGTTTGCAAGGTAGTGCTGGACGTAGCTGAAATTTCAGACAGTACGGAAAGCGCGAAACGAATGAACCGCACCATCATGCAACACGCATTCGGCATATCGTCGGGACTTATGGAAGCTGCGGCCGACTCTTTCTGTGCCTCACGTTTTTCCCGGTACAAGGAACATCTGCAGCCCTTGTATGAGGCCGACAAGAGGCACAATGTCAATTCCGCATGGTATGACTACCGTTACGATGTAGCCGCCACATACGAACTTGGACGCAGACATACGTTGTGCTATGAAATCACAGTCACGCGCTACGAAGGCGGCGCACACGACGTGACGGAATACCACTGCCTGAACTTCGACCTTTCGACTGGCGAGCTGGTGACACTCAACGATTTATACCAACCATCCTATCCTGGTGTGTTGCTTCCCCTGCTGATGAAAGAACTGCAGGAACAGTTTGATTGCAACAACCTGGAAGCACTCCACAGGAAAGGCATACTCAGGCTGACCGACCTGTATATTCCCGGCAACTACAGACTGGAGGAAGAAGGCATTACCTTCGTATATACCCCCGACGAAATAGCCTCATACGAAACCGGCACAATCAGGCTCACAATCCCATACGGGGCACTCGCGCCACTGGAAAAAGAACCGAATTAAATAATATACAATGGAACAAATTCTGAAATACTTTCCCGCGCTGACGGAAACACAAAAAGAACAATACCGCATGCTGGACGCGATTTACCATGATTGGAACGCGAAAATCAATGTCATCTCCAGGAAAGACATAGACAACCTTTACGAACACCACGTGCTGCATTCGCTGGGTATTGCGGAAATCATCCGCTTCAAGCCCGGCACGAAAGTCATGGATATCGGCACGGGCGGCGGCTTCCCCGGCATCCCTCTGGCCATCATGTTCCCGGACTGCCACTTCCACCTTGTGGACAGCATCGGAAAAAAAATCAAAGTCTGCATGGAAGTGGCGCAAAGCATTGGCTTAAAGAACGTGACGTGCAGCCACGAACGCGTGGAAGACGAAAAAGGAAAATTCGACTTCGTGGTAAGCCGTGCCGTCATGCCGCTGGCAGAGTTGGTCAAAGTCGTACGCAAGAACATCGCCAAAGAATCTCACAACGGCATGCCCAACGGGCTGATTTGCCTGAAAGGCGGCGAAGTGGACCGGGAAATCCAGCCTTTCAAGCATATTGCCATAGTCACCCCGCTCAGCGATTATTTCCATGAGGAATACTTCGACACCAAGAAAATCGTTTATGTCTCACTTTAAATCAAACCATCCATGTGGAACGTCAAAGCATTTCCGGTAAACATGTTGGAAGAAAATTGTTATGTGGCCAGCGATGACACGGGCGAAGCTGTCATCATCGACTGCGGCGCACTCACCGACAACGACCGTAACCAAATCATGGAATACGTGAAAACCAACCGCCTGTCCGTCACCCATCACCTTTGCACACACATGCACTACGACCACTGCTTCGGCGCAGCATTCGTATGGGAAAACTATCACGCGGCACCGGAATTTTCCAAAGATGACGAAGCCGTTTACGAAGGCATGGGGTCGGACATCTTCGGCCCGCTGGTGCAAACCATGAAAAAAGGACTCTCACCACAAGCCGCCCGCTATCTGGCCGAGGGAGATGAAATCTGTTTCGGCCACCATCTCTTGAAAGTATTGGCAACTCCCGGACATTCACCGGGCGGCCTTTGCTTTTATTGCGAGGCGGAAAAAGCCGTATTCGCAGGCGACACTTTGTTCTATTGTAGCATCGGACGCAGCGATTTGCCGGGAGGAAACACCACTCAATTGATGGACAGTTTGAAAAACAAGCTTTTCACCCTTCCTGAAGACACCGTAGTCTATCCCGGACATGGCCCGCAAACACAAATCGGTTTCGAGAAACGGCATAATCCCTATGCCAGAGCATAAGAAGCAGTCCTGAATTTCTACAAAAAGTTTTCCTCGCTTGATGTATTTTTTCGTGTATGCTTCGGGCAAGAAATTCACGACAGATTCAAAACCGTCTCTAAACTCCTTTACACCGGCAGATGCAATGAACACCTTTCCAATACTACTTAAAACTCTCTTCCGACTCACGTCGGAAGAGAGTACAACACAAACACAAAATAAAACACGACAAAACTATCATGCAAGCTAGCTTGTCCCTACTGTTTCATGGGACACGACGCATTTCTTGAATATTCTCATACGGGAAACGCCGTCAGGCTAACCTGCAAACGCATAAAGCGACTCTTCGTTTTCTCCATGTTAAAATCACATAATCCCCCTTTCGCGCAGGGCACACTGCCACTTCCATGCAGAAGCCAACACGTCTTCCAACGGAGTGTCGGCCTTCCAGCCCAGTACCTTGTTGGCCTTGTCAACATTGCCCCACACCTGCTCGATGTCTCCGGCGCGCCGCCCCACAATTTTGTAGTTCAATTTCACGCCGGTAGCTTTCTCGAAAGCATGAATCAACTCCAGCACGGAAGTCCCCTTTCCCGTACCTATATTATAAACTTCCACAGGTTCTGTCGTTTTGTCTTCCATGATGCGCGTCATGGCACATACATGCGCCTTGGCCAAGTCCACCACATAGATATAGTCACGAATGCACGACCCATCGGGAGTGTCATAATCATCACCAAACACGCTCAGTTGCTCGCGGATGCCTATGGCCGTTTGCGTCAAATATGGAATCAGGTTTTGCGGCACCCCGTTGGGCATTTCGCCAATAAGTGCCGAGGGATGCGCGCCAATCGGGTTGAAATAACGCAACAGGATGGCTTTTATCGGTGCGCCGCTCTTAATGGTATCGGCGATAATTTCCTCATTAATCTGTTTCGTGTTGCCATAAGGACTTTCCGCCTTCTTGATGGGTGTCTCTTCCGTGGCCGGAAGCACATCGGGCTGTCCGTAAACCGTGCACGAAGAAGAAAAAATAATGCCCTTTACGCCATATTTCGGCATGAGTTGCAGCACGTTAATCAACGAAACGATGTTATTGTGGTAATACAACAACGGTTTCTGCACACTTTCACCCACCGCCTTGCTTGCCGCGAAATGAATGATGCCGCTAATTTTGGGATACTTTTTAAACACGGCCTCCGTCGCATCCAAGTCCCGCAAATCCACTTTTTCAAAAGCAGGACGTATGCCGGTGATTTTCTCGATTCCATCCAACACATCCTCGTTGGAGTTGGACAGGTTGTCAACAATGACTACTTCATAACCCGCCTGTTGCAACTCCACCGTCGTATGGGAACCGATAAATCCCGTACCGCCCGTCACCAAGATTGTCTCTTTCATATTAGCAAGTCTTATTCTTTAGTTAATGTATATAGCAAATGTACAAATTTTAATTGAACTTGCACAATTTAAACGCATAAAAATGAAGTAAAGCCGCTTTTTTAACAAACAAAGGCACAAATCTTCCGCCCAAAGTTAAGAAACACGGCCACAACCACTGTCTTGTCCCGCAAAAAACATGGAATCTGCGGAAACATCCTGATGAAAACTGTTCCCATCATGGCCGCCGCATGGCGGAGAATAACAAACAAGAGGACGTGTCTCACGACACATCCTCCCATAATTTCACTATTAGGTATTAGTTTTTTTAAGGTAAAAAGATTGTTTTCAGAATAACAGTTGCAAATATCGCACATTCTGAGCAACTATCAAAATAAAACGGGACTTTTCTTCATCAAATCTGCACTTTTTTTTCACACGGACGAAAAAGCCTCCTCTACACCTTATTATTATAGACCATGCCATGAGATTTTCAAATTTTAATCGTATCTTTGCCCCCAATTACTGTATTACGCAAATATTTGTTATGACTGAAACAAATCATACGGAGCTGTCAGAAAAGAAAAGGCTCAATTTCGTGGAAGAAATCGTGTGGGAAGACCTCAAAAACGGGAAAAACGGCGGCAAGTTGCAGACTCGTTTCCCGCCCGAACCGAACGGTTATTTGCACATAGGACATGCGAAAGCCATTTGCATGGATTTCGGCATCGCTGAAAAATACGGCGGGGAATGCAACCTGCGGCTAGATGACACGAACCCGGTGAAAGAAGACACAGAATATGTGGAAGCCATCAAAGAAGACATCCAATGGCTGGGTTTCAAATGGGGGCACATCTACCATGCCTCGGACTATTTCCAGCAGTTGTGGGACTTCGCCGTAAAACTCATCAAGGCAGGAAAAGCATATATCGACGAGCAAACCAGCGAAGAAATCGCCGCACAAAAGGGTACGCCGACACAACCGGGCACACCGAGCCCGTATCGCGACCGTCCTGTGGAAGAAAATTTGGCCTTGTTCGACAAGATGAACAGCGGCGAGGCTGAAGAAGGCTCCATGGTGTTGCGCGCAAAAATAGACATGGCCAGTCCAAACATGCACTTCCGCGACCCCATCATGTACCGAATCATCAACAAGGAGCATCATCGGACGGGCAACAAATGGAAAGCCTATCCCATGTATGACTTTGCCCACGGCCAAAGTGACTTCTTTGAAGGTGTCACCCACTCCATCTGCACATTGGAGTTCGTCCCCCACCGCCCGCTTTACGATTACTTCATTGATGAACTGAAAGACGGCAAAGACTTGGATGACAACAGGCCGAGACAAATAGAATTTAACCGGCTCAACCTGACTTATACCGTAATGAGCAAACGCAAATTGCTCGCATTGGTAAAGGAAGGGCTAGTCAACGGATGGGATGACCCGCGCATGCCCACCCTTTGCGGATTCCGCAGAAGAGGGTATTCTCCCGAGTCCATCCGGAAATTCATCGACATGATAGGTTACACGAAGTTTGACGCGCTGAATGACTTCGCCATGCTGGAAGCCGCAGCGCGCGAAGACTTGAACGCACGCGCCATACGTGTATCGGCCGTGCTGAATCCCGTAAAGCTTGTCATCACCAATTATCCTGAGGACAAGGTGGAAATGCTTGAAGCCGTCAACAACCCGGAAAACGAGGCGGACGGGGCCCATACCATCGAGTTCAGCCGTGAACTATGGATTGAGAGGGACGATTTCATGGAGAATGCGCCCAAGAAATATTTCCGCCTTACACCCGGAGGCGAAGTGCGTTTGAAAAATGCTTATATAGTGAAATGCACCGGATGCAAAAAAGACGAGGCGGGCAACGTGGAGGAAATCTATTGCGAATACGACCCTGAGTCAAAAAGCGGCATGCCGGGAGCAGACCGCAAGGTAAAAGGCACACTGCACTGGGTGAGCCGCGCACATTGCCTGCAAGCCGAAGTCCGTCTCTACGACCGTCTGTTCAATGTTGAAAATCCAAGCGTTGACGAGCGTGATTTCCGCGAACTGCTGAACCCGGATTCATTGCGCGTCCTGGAGAATTGCTTCGTGGAAAAATTCGCAGCTACGAAAAAGCCACAAGACTACCTGCAATTCCAACGCATCGGGTATTTCACGATGGACAAAGACAGTACGCCCGCGCACTTGGTATTCAACCGTACCGTCGGCCTAAAAGACACGTGGGGCAAAAAGAACAAATAAAGGAACCCGGACAACATGCCCAACGAAGACCTCTCCTATTTCCAAGAGGATGAATTCAAGCAGAAGCTCGTCTTATATGAGCAAATGCTACAAGGCGGCCAGTCAGTTTATCTGGAAGCAGACGAACTGACTGACATAGCCGAGTATTACCTCATACACAACGAGAAAGGGAAAGCCATGGATTGCATCCATTATGCTTTGGAAATCCACCCCGGAAGCATAGACCCCCTCATTTTCCTCGCGCGCCAAAAGATGTTTGACGGAGACATGGAAGGCGCAAGGACCATACGCGACTGCATCACGGACCAAAACGACAGGGAAGTCATTTTCTTTAATGCAGAACTGCTTTTGCGCGAAGGAAAAGAAGCCGAAGCCGAAAAATACATGGAACAGACAGCCGAAACGGAAAGCGAGGATTATGCCATGTATGCCTACGACACGGCCGTGTTATTTCTTGATTATGGATATTTGGACTTGGCCGCGCGATGGGGGAAAAAGGCTTTGGAGATGGAACCGGACAACGAGAAATTCCTAAGGCTCAAAGCCGACTTCTTCATTGCGGCAAACCGGTTGCAGGAAGCGGTGCAGTTACTGGACGCATTGTTGGACCGCAACCCTTACGACCTTAACGCATGGAATTCTTTGGGCGAGGCATATTTCGTGGGCGAGGACTACCCAAAGGCAAAAGAGTCGGCCGACTTCGCCTTGGCCATAGACGAGCATAACGCGCAGGCTTTGCTGCTGAAAGCCAATTGCATGTTCCAACAGCAACATTATGAAGCGGCACACGAACTATACACCCGCTATTTTAAGGAATATAACGCCAATGAGATTCCTTACCTTTTCGACGGGGTAAGCCTCATGGCCGTCGGTGCCTACCAGGACGCGTTAGACCAATTGCTTTTAGCGGAAGATATCGCACAGGGCATTTCCTCGGAACAACAGCATATTTATGCAAACCTTTCCGAGGTATATAGCAAACTGGGGAAACCTGAAAAAGCATTGGAATACATCCAAAAAGTCAAGGAACTTCTTCCCGATTACGACATCAACCTTTATAAAGGGCATATCATGTTGGAAAACGGGCGCAAGGAAGAGGGGATGGCTTGTTATGACAAATACATACAAAGCAGCCCGACACCCGCCGATGCCCACTTTTTCGTAGGCGTGTCGTTAACAGAGAACAAAGCCTACGAAGAGGCCATTCCGCATTTGAACTATACCCTCCTTCATGCTTCGGCCACCAATGAGAACAGGAGAAAGACATACGCGTATCTTTCTCTGTGCTTTCTCAAGACGGGACAATTCATGGATTTCTTGTCTTGCCTGAAAACAGCCATAGAAAAAGACCCGGACGGCGTGGAATATACCATCGGGCAATATATCCCGGAAGAGATAGAAATAAAAGATTTCTACCAATATGTTTTGGCGCATGCCGACTCGTTTCAACGGATGGGGCGACAAGAAAAGCCGGACGACGCACACGAAAGACACAGGGAAAGACGCGGGGACGAATGACTGTCCCCGCGCGGCTTCCACGCTGTCTTTCAATCATTCACTGAATTGCTTGATTCGTTGTTCTTCCGACAGTTTGCATATCAGCAAAGTGTCGTTTTTCTCCGCTACGATAAAACCCTCCAGCCCTTGAACCACCACCTTGCGTTCCTGCGTGACATGAATCATGCAATTCCGCGTGTCATAGACAGAAATGTTTTTCCCGATGCAAGCGTTTCCATAGGCATCATGAGCCACATGCTCGTGCAACGACCCCCAAGTGCCCAAGTCGCTCCATCCGAAATTAGCCGGAAGCACGAATATCTCCTCTACCTTTTCCATGATGGCATAATCCACAGAGATATTCTCGCACAACGGGAATTCCCTGTCAATCGCTTCCTGTTCCTGCGGTGTGCCGTAAACGGGCATCAGCCCTTCGAAAATTTGCGCGATGGCTGGCTGATAGACGCGGAATGCATTCACGATGGTGCTGACGTTCCACAAAAATATCCCGGCATTCCAAAAATAATTGTTTTTTTGAATATAACGGCTCGCTGTGGCCAAGTCCGGCTTTTCCTTGAACGAATCCACCCTGAATATTTCCTTGTTGCGCGCCGAAGCGAAGCTCAAGTCCGCTTGGATGTAGCCATATCCCGTTTCCGGACGGTTAGGCTTCATCCCCAACGTGAGGATGGAATCTGTCTCGGCCGTGAATTTCAGGCCGCACAAAATGACCCGTTCAAATTCCGGCACGTTCATCACGATATGGTCACTTGGCGTAACCACGATGTTAGCTTTTGGATTTTGCTTTTTTATGCGCCAACTCACATACGCGATGCACGGGGCCGTATTCCGCCGGCATGGCTCCCTTAATATGTTGGATTCCGGAACCCCCGGAAGTTGCTCTTTCACAATATCGGCATACGAAGCGGAGGTCACCACCCAGATGTTTTCCTGGGGACAGATGCTCTTGAAGCGATCTACCGTCAATTGCAACAAAGTGCGCCCGCACCCTAACACGTCTATGAATTGTTTGGGACATTCAGGTGTGCTCATCGGCCAAAAACGGCTACCAATGCCTCCGGCCATAATCACAAGATAATTGTCACTATTTCCCATGGTCTTTGCCCTAATTAATGTTTTGTCACAAAATTACAACTATTTTTCTAAATCCGCCTACAATTTTTCCCACTATTTTTTTCAAGATTCCATATTTCCTATTTGTGCATCACCAACCAAAGCCCTATCTTTGCATACAAAATCATGAAATATATCACAGTTTTGACCATTGCCGGCTCTGATTGCAGTGGCGGGGCAGGCATCCAAGCAGACATTAAGACAATTTCCGCATTGGGTTGTTATGCGGCCAGTGCCATCACGGCTGTCACCGTACAAGACACGTGCGGCGTGAAAGACGTTCTTCCCGTTCCTGCGAAATGGGTTGGCGAACAAATCAAGGCCGCCATGGAAGACCTTATGCCCGATGCCGTGAAAATCGGCATGGTCACGGACAAAGGAGTCATTTCCGCCGTGGCCGCTTCACTAAACGGCCACGGCATCCCGGTCATCTTCGACCCTGTCCTCATTTCCAGCAGCGGGTATCCATTGGTCTCTCCGGAAGCCATGGACATATTGGTAAAAGAACTGATACCGATTTGCACGTTGCTCACGCCTAACATTCCCGAAGCCGAAACGCTTTCGGGAGTCACAATCCGGACTTCCGAGGACATGGCGGCCGCCGGACGTGTCATTCTCATGAACGGATGCCGAGCCGTATTGGTAAAAGGAGGACATTTGAGAGGACATGACATGACCGATGTCCTGGTTACGGGAGGACACCCGCAAGAAGTCGTCCATTTCCATGCCACAAAAATAGATTCGAGAAACACCCACGGAACGGGTTGCACACTCTCCTCGGCCATAGCTTCTTATCTCGCCCGCGGAGAAAACATGCCAAACGCCGTGGCCAAGGGCAAACAATTCCTTTCAGACGCACTCGCCGCAGGAAAAGATGTGTCAATAGGCAAAGGCCACGGCCCGCTGAATCATTTTTTTGCCCCCGAAAAGCTGATAATAAAGTAAGTTTTTGTAATTTTGCAATTAGTTAGGAATCTCATTAAAAAGCTATAACTACATGAAAGCATTTGTATTCCCCGGTCAGGGTGCCCAATTCGTCGGAATGGGCAAAGACCTGTATGAAAACAACCCTGTAGCAAAAGATTTATTCGAGAAAGCGAACGACATCTTGGGTTTCCGCATCACGGACATCATGTTCAACGGGACTGACGAAGAACTGAAGCAAACCAAAGTCACGCAACCTGCCGTGTTTCTCCATTCCGTCATTTCGGCACTCTGCATGGGCGAAGCTTTTACACCCGACATGGTAGCCGGACATTCTTTGGGCGAATTTTCGGCATTGGTGGCCGGCGGCGCATTGGATTTCGAAGACGGCTTGAAACTGGTCTATGCCCGCGCCATGGCCATGCAGAAAGCCTGCGAAGCCGCGCCGTCCACAATGGCCGCCATCGTGGGTTTGGACGATGCCACCATCGAAAAGACATGCAGCGAAATCCATTCTGCCGACAACGTGGTTGTCCCGGCCAACTACAATTGCCCGGGCCAGCTGGTCATCAGCGGAAACATTGAAGCCGTGAAAGCCGCATGCGAAAAATTGAAGGAAGCCGGTGCGCGCCGTGCATTGCTTCTCCCTGTCGGCGGTGCTTTCCACTCCCCGTTGATGCAACCTGCCAAAGACGAACTGCAGGCCGCCATCGAAAAAACGAATTTCCACACGCCGAAGTGCGCCGTATATCAGAACGTGGACGCACAAGCCCACACCAATCCGGAGGAAATCAAAGCCAATTTGATTGCCCAGTTGACAGCTCCCGTGCGTTGGACACAAGAAGTGCAGAACATGATTGCTGCCGGTGCCACGGACTTCACGGAATGCGGCCCGGGGAAAGTGCTGCAAGGCTTGATCGGGAAAATAGCCAAAGGCAACGATGCCGTCACGGCACACGGCATAGATGCCTAAACCACACGACAAAAGATGTCCCCTTGCCAATTACGGCGAGGGGATATTTTAATTTGGCATATATATTAAGGTATATGAGAAACAGAATCATCATTTATCAAGCGTTTACCCGCCTTTTCGGCAACGACCATACGCCCTGCACCCCCAACGGCACAATTGAAGAAAACGGATGCGGCCACTTCGCCGATTTCACCAAGAAGGCATTGGCGGAAATCAAAGCCCTCGGGATTACCCACGTCTGGTACACCGGAGTCATCGCGCATGCCACACAAACAGACTATAGTCCATTCGGCCTCCCTGCCAACCATCCGGCCATCGTCAAAGGAAAAGCCGGCTCGCCCTACGCCATCAGAGACTATTATGACGTTGACCCCGACTTGGCCGTGAACCCCGAAAAACGAAACGGGGAATTCCTGAACCTTGTCCGCCGCACCCACGACGCAGGGCTGAAAGTCATCATCGACTTTGTACCCAACCACGTGGCCCGGCAATACCATTCCGCCAACCGCCCGCAAGGCGTGGAAGACCTTGGGGAAAACGACGACACGGGCATGGCTTTCTCCCCGCAGAACAATTTCTACTACATTCCCGGCAGCACATTCCAACCCGGTTTCGACCTCCAAGGCGATGCTTCGGCCCCGTACCATGAAAGTCCGGCAAAAGCCACGGGCAACGACAACTTCTCGCCCTCGCCAGGCCGGAATGACTGGTATGAAACCGTGAAGCTCAACTACGGCGTGGATTACTGCGGCGGACGCACCGCCTGCTTCAATCCTGTCCCCTCCACCTGGTTCAAGATGCGTGACATCCTGCTCTTCTGGAGCAGCAAAGGCGTGGACGCATTCCGTTGCGACATGGCCGAGATGGTACCGGTGGAATTTTGGGAATGGGCCATCCCGCAAGTGAAATGCCACTACCCTTCCATCCTGTTCATTGCCGAGGTTTATAATCCGAACGAATACCGAAATTATCTCCACCGGGGACATTTTGATTTCCTTTATGACAAAGTAGGTCTCTACGACACGCTTAGGAACGTGACCTGCGGACATGCTTCCGCCCGGCAAATCACGGGATGCTGGCAAAGTGTAGATGACATCAAAGACCACATGCTGAACTTCCTTGAAAACCACGACGAGCAACGCCTCGCTTCGGACTTCTTTGCCGGAAACGCCGAAAAAGGGAAACCCGCATTGCTCGTCAGTGCCTGTATGGGACGGAATCCTTTCATGATTTACTTCGGCCAGGAACTCGGCGAGCGCGGCATGGACGAAGAAGGTTTCAGCGGGCGCGACGGGCGGACCACGATTTTCGACTATTGGAGCGTGGACACCATCCGGCGATGGCGCGACAAAGGCCGTTTCAGCGGACGTCAACTCACCGCGGAAGAAACCGCACTCAGGAATTTCTATGCCCGGGTGCTGGCGTTGTGCAACCAAGAAAAAGCCCTGCGCGAAGGGGATTTCTACGACTTGATGTATGCCAACACCGGCTCTGACTTGTTCAATGCCGACAAATGTTATGCTTTCGCGCGCCGGAAAGACAAGGAACTGCTCGTCATCATCGCCAATTTCTGCGACACGAAACTACACACGGCAGTCTGCCTTCCGCGCCACTTCTTCGAATTCTTCCAAATTGAAGAAAAAGAAGAGGTAATAGCCCAAGACCTATTGGACAATGCCCAAGAATGCGTCGCCTTCAACTCCTCACATCCATTGTTGAGCGACGTGCCGGCATACGGCGGGAAAATCCTCCGGATAAGGCTTTAAAAAGCTCCCGGACCCACCCGGCCTCATGGTTATCAAGTAGGGCGTGGACTTGCAAAATCACCAAACTTGGCGATTGCAAGTCCACGCCCCTTGTGTTAACTTTGCCGCATCAAAAATAAGCGAACAAAGAATACACATCAAAACAGGAAAAGGACATGAAACAAATGACCATTTACTACGGTTCCACCACGGGAACCTGCGAGACACTGGCTTCAATGATTGCCAACGCACTGGGAATCGGGAGCGAAAACGTACACAATGTGACGGACATGACCAAAGAAACGCTGGAGGGCAGCGACATGTTGATTCTCGGCTCTTCCACATGGGGCTGCGGAGACCTGCAAGATGACTGGTACGACGGAGTGGAAATCCTGAAAAAGGCCGACCTGGCCGGCAAACCGGTGGCACTTTTCGCCTGCGGCGACGGAGAATCCTATGGTGACACGTTCTGCGAAGCCATGACCCACCTAAAAGATGCCTTAGCAGATTCGGGATGCACTTTCATCGGAAGCGTTCCGGCAGAAGGCTACAATTTCACCGGCTCCACAGCCGTCGAAGGCGGACACTTCATCGGGTTGGCACTCGATGACGTAAACGAAAGTGACAAGAGCGAGGAACGGATTGCCAATTGGGCCAAGCAGATTCTGTCAGAAACGGCATGACGCATACTTGAAAACAAGTAAACCCATGTCGGCCTGAGCGCAAACAATCATGGATTTTAGCGATTGCAAAACCAACGGATTTCGCTTAACTTTGCAAGCAGAAGAAAAAGACGAAGCAATGGAAACAACCGCGACCATCCATATTCCAGGCGGAAACTCCGTGATGAGGGTCTTTGCCAACCACATTTACGAATACAAGAAAGGTGTCAGGCGAATGGTGCTCTTCACTGTCAACGGCCGTTATTCCGCCGAAGCCGTCAAGCGGCTGGAAAACGAAGGCATCGCCTACGAACTGCAGGAGGTAGGCAACGGGCGCACCAACATTTTCTTCGGGCGCGACGAGTGCATTGAAGTCGTGCGCCGGATGATTACCCGCCCGCTGCAGGAACTCACCCCCGAAGAGGATTTCATCCTCGGTGCGCTGCTGGGTTATGACATCTGCATGCAGTGCGAACGCTTCTGCAAGCGCACGGCATGCGTCCGGGAAGTATCATGATAACCACTTTTCATACAATTTCTTTATATCGTTTTGGATTTAAATCAGGGAATCAGGCTCTCGTGAGAGAGCCTTTTTCTGTAACCTGCGCTCCGTTCCCGCAAACGAATTAGGAACCGTTTGGGATTTTGGAGCAGTAGAAATATAGGAACTGTTCCTAGCCTTGGGGATTTAACAACTGACGAATATTCATTTGTAATCAAATGCCATGCCTCCCGTCACTTACCCTTGCGGAGAAAAAACTCCTCCGCCTTGCAGGGGAGGTGGCTCGAAGAGCCGGAGGGGTTTCCCACCCACGTGTCATTCCGCAAGGGGAAACAAAACGGCATTATGCCCGTCGCACGGCGAACAGAAGGGGCGTTACGCCCCCGTGGGTGTAAGACCCCCTCCGCCCCTTCGGGGCTCGTCCCCCTGCGAGGCGGGACAGTCTTGGCATCCGCATGGAAAACAAAAGGGTCGTTACGACCCCAAAATCAGGATGTCATGAAATGCTTGTGAAAACAGACAAATTGTACCGTTTGGGCTGATTTTCGTGACGCGACTTTTGCGCAATCCGGCCCAAATAGCAGATTTTTGCGCGATTTTTTTGCACAAAACGGGGTTTCTGTGCAAGGTTTTGTCGGTATCATTCATTTTTTGGAGCGGTCTGACGAGAAAATTCGGGGCCGGAACGCGAAATTCCGAGCCCCGGAATTCTTTTTTCGGGGCTCGGAATTTTTAT
>CALUFQ010000009.1 GCA_944319925.1 uncultured Paraprevotella sp. | reverse complement strand
ACTTTGTTGGTGTACATGCGGTCGGTGAAGTTGAACTGCGGCGTGATGTTGATATAGTTGAAAAGGCTGAACGTCGCACTAATGGGGATATTATGACGCATGCCGTTGCGCCAATCCTTGATCAGGTTCGACTTGAACAAAAGATTTTCCTTGGTGGAAATGCTGTTGCTGATGCTTCCCGTATAGCTCAACGCGATTTTCTCATACCAACGCTCCTTTCCCGCCGCTTTCCTGCGCTTGAACGGATAAAAACGTGCCAAGGTGATGTCCAGGCTGGGCAACGTCATGGACAACGAGGAGTCGCGCATGTTCTGCGACAAGTTAAACGAGCTGGACAAAGTCAAGCCGATCCGTTCGAAGGTCTTGGAATAAGCCACGCTCGAAGTACGCGTACTTTGCGTGTAATTCTCCGGATTATACATGCTCGTCAGGTTGTTGCGTTCATAGTTGGACGTGGCGAAGTTCACGCTGGCCGAGAAACTTTGCGTGGGGTTTGCCTTGGCATCCTGCCGGTGCGTCCATTGTATTTTGAAGCTGGTGGATTTCGAGTAGTCCGGCATGTTCTTCTCACCCTCCACCGTGTTCTGGTAGCTTAGGTAGAAATTACCGGAATAACGGTAACGCTTGCGGTAGTTCGACTGCGCGCTCAAGCCCCACGAGCCTTTGGTATAGATTTCCCCGATAAGTTTCAGGTCAATCATGTCGTTAATGGCAAAATAATACCCCCCATCGCGCAGATAAAAGCCGCGGATGCTCTCATCACCCAGCGTCGGCATGATGAAACCCGACGAATATTTCTTGCTGAACGGGAAAAAACCGTAGGGAATGGCTAAAGGCAAAGGCACGTCCTCGACCACGAGATAGGCAGGCCCGAACACCACGTCCTGCCCCGGGCGCACCTTGGCACGGGTCAAGGCCAAATAAAAATGCGGGTGCTTGGCGTTGCAGGTCGTGTATTTCCCGTGCCGCACGTACATCACGCCTTCCGCATCGCGCTTGGACTCCTCGCTAATCAGGAATCCGTCGCCCTGCTGCGTGTAAACATTGTCGATGAAAGCTTTCTTCGTCTTGAAATTATAGCTGATCTTGTCTGGCTCGTACTGGTCGCTCCCCTGCTTGAACACAGGCTGGTTCTGCACCTTTCCGGTGGAATCTGGACGCCCCACGGCATGCACGATGCTGCTGTCCAGGTTCATCGTAATCAAATCGGCCTGCAGCTCCAGATTGGTGTAATTCACCTTGCTGTTCCCGTACAAATTGGCATTTCCAAGCCCCGCCTCGAAGGTCACGGAGTCCGAGGCCGTGTACTCTACGGGCTGGTCGAGCATGGACTTGCTGGTTTCCGCCGTATCCTCCGCCACGGAATCCGTCATCAAGCTGTCGGCCATCTGAAGGCCTCCCCTTTCCAAGCTATCAGCCAAAACGGACAAGCTGTCAGAAGCCCACTCCACGCTGTCCGTTTCCTGTGTTCCTCCCGCGGCCACGCCGTCCACACCCTCCGCAATCACGGCCAAAGTGTCCGCAGGCAACGTTTTTTCTGTAGTGTCCGCATCGTCCCGAGACACAGGCGACACACCTTGGAAGGAAAGCCCCGCTTCCCGTCCGTTTTGGGCAAGTACGCAAAAAGAACTGCCAACCAACAAGAATATCGCTATCTTCGTCTTCAACTGCGTTCCGGCTTATCTTCATTAAAAACCACCATCCACCGGCGGAAACGGCAAGCCCCTTCCTCCCCGTATTTGCTTACGCTTTTAAGAGCCTTTTCCACGGTTTTTTCCCGGTCAAGATGCGATTTGGAATAAAATTTGTCCGCGTAGCACACGAGCTGTTCCTCCAACGTTTCAGGCAAGAAATCCTGCGCCGGTATCGGCAAATGCTGCGCCACGACCTGCGCA
The DNA here is from genome assembly GCA_944319925.1 of uncultured Paraprevotella sp. Classification (GTDB taxonomy): domain Bacteria; phylum Bacteroidota; class Bacteroidia; order Bacteroidales; family Bacteroidaceae; genus Paraprevotella. The sequence continues at coordinate 64,389 of CALUFQ010000009.1, read as the reverse complement.
CGGGAAATTCCCGCGCCGGTATGGCGTTCGCACACACGGGCATGGCGCGGATAGCCTTCTTCCCGCAACATTTCCGCACCGATATGGCCATGACATATATAGGGCGCGTCCCCGAAACAAAGGATATCCGGGGCATCCGTGCGGATAATGCCGATATCGTGCAGCAAAGCCGCTTCTTCCAGAAAAGCAATGTCCAAATCCAATTCCGGATGCAAGGCAGCTATCTTCAGGCAGCGGTCGGCCACCTGGCGGCTATGCTTCCATAAGATTTCACGCAAGCGGGGCGTGTCTGCGTAATATTTATCAATCAAGGATATTGCATCCATCTTTTTCGTTCCTGCTGGAATTTGTCGGCACAAAAATACGATAAAAAACCTATATAACCGCCCCTCGCGGCGTTTTTTTAATAATTGGAAAGCTTTTTGACCGTTCCTGTCCGCCGCCCCACGGCCACATAAACACCCCTCGGAAGAGATTTCAACGCCGCCTGCAACTCGGACCCGGACACTTCCCCCAACGCCACGCCCTGCAAGGTGTAGAGCGCAAAATCCTCAACACCCGCATCAGACTTTCCTGCCGAAGCCATGCCCGTCCCGCCCGGAGTCCGGATGTCGCATGAAGCGACCACGCTCCACGGATAGCGCACCAGCAAAGTGTATGCCGTGTTGGGATGCAGGCCGGAAAAAGCCACCGTGTCGCAGACCGTCTCGCCGGCCGACACGTCCAACAGGCTCCAAGCCGCCACATAGTGTTTTTCGCCCTCTGGCACCAAATGGTAAGTGAAATATTCTTCCGCCCGCCCCGAAAACGCGACGTTGGTCACGGGAATCTCGAAAACGGCCCGCCCGGCATCAAGCCCGACCACCGCCACCGTGCCGACCTGCAAGTCATAACCTCCCCCGTCCGAAACGGTTATAGGCTCGTAATAGGGCGCATACGCCATGTCTCCCGTAATCCCGAAATAGCAATCGCCGGCTTGGCTGAATCGGCAGCGCACCGGCACGATAGTTGCCGTGCCCGGAGAGAGCGTAGCCGCCGTGATACCCACGTCCGTCACGTCTGCCCAATCTATCGAATCCGGCCTGGAAGCCGTGAAAGCCAGCAACGTGTAAGAAATCGTGTCGGCCGAATGATTAACCAAGGACACGTCGGCCGTCACCCACCCGTTCGTATCCGGCGCGCGGCGGAAATCCACCCGCTCCACTGTAATGTCCTCGGCCACATAATCCAGCGTGTCGCCCGGAAACGCCTCCAGCTTCTCCGGATGGAAAGCCAGCACGGACTGGTTGCAAAACAAGCCCTGCTCACGCCCCGTTTCCGTCGGCCTGTCGTTAGGTTCATAGGGGTTCAGCACGTCCACATCGAAATAGCCGTCAAAAACGCCTCCCTCCCCCCAACGGATGTGGAAATAACCGTCGCCATCCAGCCCGTCCAACACGAAAGCATGCCCCGTGAACGACACATTGTAACCGACATAGACCAAAGGGACACCGCGCCGCAGTTCATATTCCAACATGGCCCGCCATGAAGAAGGAGAATAGCGGGAACGGTCGTAAAGCCGCACGTAGCCATAACCAAAGACTTTCCTGAGCGGCTCCATCAGCTTATATGAATTGCTGCCCGAAGCGTCCAATCCATAGTTCATCCGGCAAGCCATGCCACAATAAAGGGCCAGTTCCTGCACCGCACGGGCTTCCTCATCCGTGTAGCCCGCCTCGTAACTGTCCAATATATGTGCCCAGTCCAACCGGGTGCCGGGCAACACGTCGGCCAGCTCATAATGCGCCGTGCGCCAGCCGTGCAACGTGTCGAGCAAGGCTTCCGGCCATGCATGGTAACGCATCACCTCGGAAGTCGCCGTGGCCACGCAGCCCACCACGCAACGCGACGTGCTCCACGTGCCATCGTCGTAACGGTAATAAGGACACAAGCCGTTGAACGGCGCATGCTGGTTCCACACGGAAGACAAAAGTGGTGCCACGGGGACTGTGCGGTGCCTGCCGCCCTGGCCTGCCACATTATTCTTCATCAATCCCGCCAGGCATTCCGGAACTCCGCCTTGGCCGACATCAGCCGTCAAACTATACCCCAAGACCGCACATCGCCCGCCCGTTTCGCCGACCCACACGAAACCGTGCCCTTCCTCCGGCACAAAGACATACGCGTCCGATGACACCATCCACAAACGTAACGGCGTAACGCCCCGCTTCATCCCTCCGGCCTTCGACTGCCAAAAATCCAAAGCCGCCCGGAAAGCCTCATCTTGCCCGCCCCAGGCCGACACAGCCAAAAGCCATAAAACCAACACTGGCCAACACAAACGCTCACATGAGGGAAAAATTCCGAGGACGCGCCCCCAAAACCGGGCGCATCCCGGAAGATTCTGCATCTTTAGGTTGCAGATACATATCTTTAGCCTAAAGATAAAAACAGGAATTTTCGCCGCCTCGGGGAAAAGCTCCCGGAGAAAAGCGTTTTTACCCGAAAAAAACTTCATGGCTGTCACTTGTCAAGCTGATTGGTCTCGAGCCAACAAGACCAATCAGCCAAAAAACTTTTCAAATTTTCCATGCCAACGCGGCTGCCCCCAATATGGCCGCCTGGGCATCGTCCAGCTGCGAAACCAAGAACTTGGCCTTCCCCTTGAATACATTCAGCACGTTGGCATCGTATGCTTCCTTAATGGGGTCCATGATTAAATTCCCCGCCTTTGTCAGCCCGCCGAAGAACACGTATGCCTCCGGGCTGCAGAAAGTCGTGAAATCGGCACACGAACGTCCCAGCAACTCACCCGTGAACTTATAGATGTCTTTTGCAATCTGGTCGCCGTGCTCCGCCGCGATAGACACGTCCTTGGAAGTGATTTCTTCCAACGGGATATTGCGCAACTCGCTGCTCTCCGTGCGCTTCATCAAAAATTCACGCGCTGTCCTCGCCACGCCTGTGGCCGAACAATAGGTTTCCAGGCAACCTTTCCGGCCACAGCCGCACAACCGCGCATCCGCACTGCGGTCCACGATCACGTGCCCCAGTTCGCCCGCAAAGCCGTCGCATCCATAAACCAGTTCGCCATTGACCACGACACCGCTGCCAACCCCCGTGCCCAACGTGAGCATGATGAAGTTCTTCATGCCTTTGGCCACCCCGAACGTCATCTCGCCAATAGCCGCCGCATTGGCGTCGTTGGTCAGCACCACGGGAATTCCCAGCCGCTCGTGAAACAGTTTGGCAAAAGGCACAATCCCCTTCCACGGAAGGTTGGGCGCCAGTTCGATGTTCCCCGTATAGTAATTCCCGTTGGGAGCCCCGATGCCCATGCCTTTGATATTGTTGATTCCTCCCACCTTCTCAATCAAAGGTGCCAAAGCCTTGCAACAATTATCCATGTAAACGCTGATGTCGTTCTGCCCGGCAGTCCGGATCGAAGTGGAAGCAATCACGTGGGCGTCAGCATCCACGATGCCGAATACGGAGTTGGTCCCGCCCAAGTCAAGGCCAATCACATAAGGTTTGTTGTCCATAATAGTAGAAAACGATAAAAAATATTTTTGATACGTATTTCACAAAATTAGGAAAAATCGCCGGAACAGGAAAAGAAAAGAGGGCTTTTTCACGAAAAATTAAAAAAGAGACGCGTTTTCTTCCTCATCTCACAAAAAAATGCCAACTTTGCGGCTATTATGTGGTTTGAACCGGTTAATGCATTAGATTTAATCATCAAAGGATTGCTCATTGGCGTAGTCGCATCCGCACCGATGGGGCCCGTGGGTGTCCTCTGCATCCAGCGCACGTTGAACAAAGGGCGCTGGTATGGCTTTGTCACCGGCATCGGAGCCGCCTTCAGCGATATCATCTATGCCTTGGTCACAGGCTTCGGCATGAGTTTCGTGGTGGATTTCATCCAAAACAAAGACACGCTCTTCTACGTGCAGATGGGCGGCAGCGTGATGTTGCTGGTTTTCGGATTGTACATGTTCCGCTGCGACCCGGCGCGGTCTATCCGCCCCACATCGCCCCGCAAAGGGACTTTGGCGCACAACATGGTGACGGGTTTCCTGGTCACGTTCTCCAACCCCCTCATCATCTTCCTCTTCGTGGCCCTCTACGCCCGTTTCGCCTTCGTCGTGCCCGAACATGTCATTCCACAGTCATTGGGCTACTTGTCCATTTTTGTGGGAGCTTTAGCGTGGTGGTTCGCGCTCACGGCCGCCATTGACAAGGTGCGCACCCGCTTCAACGAAAAAGGGCTGCTGATCATCAACCGGCTTGTCGGTTCGGTGGTCATCATCGCCGGCATCGTGGGATTCGTGGTGACGCTTGCCGGATTGTCCCTATAAACGAAACAACATGTACATCGCCAAACAACTTAAAGAAGAAAACATTGCCGAATACGTGCTCTACATGTGGCAGGTGGAAGACCTGCTCAGGGCCAACCACCTGGACTTGGATGAGCTCCGGAAAAACTATCTCGCGGCATTCAAAGCCGAAGGAAAGACCCAAAAAGAGTTGGAAGAGTGGTACGGCGGACTCATACGGATGATGCGCGAGGAAGGGATGCAGGAGAAAGGCCACCTGCAAATCAACAAAAACACCGTGGCGTGGCTTACAGAACTGCACACCAGGCTGCTGCATTCCGACAAGTTCCCCTTCTATTCGGCAGCCTATTACAAGGCGTTGCCCTACATCGTGGAAATACGCCACAAGGGCGACCGCCAGGACGTGTCGGAAATAGAGAACTGCCTCGACATCCTCTACGGGGTCATGATGCTGCGGCTGCAAAAGAAACCCGTAGGCGAGGAAACGGCGCGCGCCGCGACCGACATCGCTAAACTGCTCGGCATGCTGTCCGACTATTACAAACAGGACAAGGCCGGCACACTTGAATTTTGAATGAATAAAAACATACGGTACATGAAGAATATCCTTATCACCGGATGCAACGGACAATTGGGCAACGAGATGCAACTCCAAGCCAAGGCTCATCCGGAATTCAACTTCTTTTTCACCGACGTGAAAGAACTGGACATCACGGACGAACAGGCCGTGACGAGTTTTATCCATGACAACCTCATTGATTGCGTGGTCAACTGCGCGGCCTATACCGCCGTGGACAAGGCCGAAGCCGACGAAGCCCGCGCGGACATGCTCAACCACGTGGCACCCGGCTACCTGGCCCGTGCCGTCAACCGGCGGAACGGCTGCATGGTGCACGTCTCCACCGACTACGTGTTCGACGGCACGGCACATATCCCTTACCGTGAAGATGCCGCGACTTGCCCCGCCACCGCGTATGGCCGCACCAAGTTGGCCGGCGAAAAAGCCGTCATGGAAGAATGTCCCCGCACGGCCATCGTGCGCACGGCATGGCTCTATTCCACGTTCGGAAACAATTTCGTAAAAACCATGCTGCGGCTGGGGCGCGAAAAAGAGCAGCTCGGCGTGATTTTCGACCAAATCGGCACACCCACTTATGCCCGCGACTTGGCCACGGCCATCTTCGCCATCCTGTCGCAAGGCATCGTGCCGGGAATTTACCATTTCTCCAACGAGGGAGCCATCTCGTGGTACGACTTCACGAAAGCCATCCACCGCATCGCAGGCATCACCACCTGCCGGGTGCGCCCCCTGCACACGGAAGAGTACCCCACCCCGGCGGCACGCCCCCACTATTCGGTGCTCGACAAGACGAAAATCAAGGAGACCTACCACATTGAAATCCCCTATTGGGAAGAATCGCTGGCCGACTGCGTCCGCCTGTTAGAACAAGCCTGAACTTCCGCACGACAAACATCTCTTATGGACGAAATAGAAAGAAGAAGGACATTCGCCATCATCTCGCACCCCGACGCGGGCAAGACGACCCTGACCGAGAAGTTCCTGCTTTTCGGCGGCCAAATCCAGGTGGCCGGGGCCGTAAAAAGCAACAAAATCAAGAAGACGGCCACCAGCGACTGGATGGAAATCGAGAAACAACGCGGCATCTCGGTGACCACATCCGTCATGGAGTTCGACTATGAAGGCTACAAAGTGAACATCCTCGACACACCGGGCCACCAGGACTTTGCCGAAGACACGTTCCGCACACTTACGGCCGTTGATAGTGCCATCATCGTGGTGGACGGTGCGAAAGGCGTGGAGGCGCAGACCCGGAAACTCATGGCCGTGTGCCGCATGCGTAAGACTCCCGTCATCGTGTTCGTCAACAAGATGGACCGCGAAGGCAAAGATCCCTTCGACCTGCTCGACGAGCTGGAACAAGAACTGCAAATCAAGGTGCGCCCCCTCTCCTGGCCCATCAACCAGGGACAACGCTTCAAGGGCGTGTATAACATCTACGAGCAACGGCTCGACCTCTTCACTCCCGACAAGCAAAAGGTGACGGAAAAAGTGGAGGTCGATATCCACAGCGACGAGCTGGAAGCCCACGTGGGCGAAGCCGACGCGGAAAAGCTGAGGGCCGACCTCGAACTCATCGAAGGAGTATATCCGGAATTCGACGCGCAAGCCTATCTTGAGGCCGACACCGCGCCGGTGTTCTTCGGCTCCGCACTGAACAATTTCGGCGTGAAGGAACTGCTGGACTGCTTCGTCAAAATCGCGCCCAGCCCGCGCCCCACGCAGGCCGAGGAACGAATCGTGAAGCCGGAAGAGCCCAAGTTCACGGGATTCATCTTCAAAATCACGGCCAACATAGACCCCAACCACCGTTCGTGCATCGCCTTCTGCAAGGTGTGTTCCGGAAAATTCACGCGCAACGCACCTTACCTTCATGTACGGCAGGGCAAAACCGTGCGTTTCTCCTCTCCCACCCAATTCATGGCACAGCGGAAGAGCACCATCGACGAAGCCTGGCCGGGCGACATCGTGGGACTGCCCGACAACGGCATCTTCAAAATCGGCGACACGCTCACAGAGGGCGAACAACTCCACTTCCGCGGCCTGCCCAGCTTCTCACCCGAGATGTTCAAGTACATCGAGAACGCCGACCCGATGAAGACCAAACAACTCAACAAAGGCATCGAACAGCTCATGGACGAAGGTGTGGCACAACTGTTCGTCAACCAGTTCAACGGACGGAAAATCATCGGCACGGTGGGTCAGCTGCAGTTTGAAGTCATCCAGTACCGGTTGGAAAACGAATACAACGCCAAATGTCGCTGGGAACCCCTCAGCCTCTACAAGGCATGCTGGATTGAGAGCGACGATGCGGCCCAATTGGAAGCTTTCAAGAAACGCAAGTTCCAGTACATGGCCCACGACCGCGAAGGGCGCGACGTGTTCCTGGCCGACAGCAACTACGTGCTCCAAATGGCGCAACACGACTTCGAACACATCAAGTTCCACTTCACCAGCGAGTTTTAAGTGCAAAAATCGTAGGAGGACTGCATTATGAATATGGAAGAAGACATCAAACATGCCGTGGAGGTCATGCGGCGCGGCGGCATCATCCTCTATCCCACCGACACGATATGGGGCATCGGATGCGATGCCACCAACGAAGAAGCCGTGCGGCGCGTATATGACATCAAGCGGCGCGACGACAGCAAGGCACTCATCTGCCTGGTTGATTCGGCCGACCGCATGCAACGCTACGTGGGCGACGTGCCCGCCGTGGCGTGGGATCTCGTGGAACTGTCCGAACGCCCGCTCACCCTCATCCTGGACGGCGCGCGCAACCTGGCGCCCAACCTGCTTGCCGAAGACGGCAGCGTAGGCATCCGCGTCACCCGCGAGGAATTCAGCCGCCAACTGTGCTACCGTTTCCAGAAAGCCATCGTCTCAACCTCGGCCAACGTGAGCGGCGAGCCGTCGCCGGCATGCTTTGCCGACATCAGCGACGAAATCAAGCAAGCGGTGGACTACGTGGTGCAGAGCCGCCAGCGGGAAAAGGCCAAGGCCGCCCCGAGCAGCATCATCAAGCTGGGACGCGACGGCGAAGTGACCATCATCAGGAAATAAGAGGCTGGCATGCACACGATAAAAAGGAAATTCACCTTCTTCGAACGCCTCTTCATCTGGCGGCGGATGAACTTCAGCGAACAGAAGTTCATCCTGGCCATCAGTTTCTTCGTCGGTATCCTGACCGCCTTTGCCGGACTTTTCCTCAAATGGCTCATCGCGCAAATCCAATACGTGCTCACCTACCGTTTCGATGTCACCGACTCCAACCCCCTCTATCTCGTCTATCCCGTCATCGGCATTTTCCTGACGGGGCTTTTCGTGCGCTACGTGGTAAAGGACGACATCAGCCACGGCGTGACGAAGATTCTCTTCGCCATCGCCCGCAAGCAGAGCAAAATCAAGGCGCACAACACGTGGTCGAGCGTCATTGCCAGTGCCATCACCATCGGCTTTGGCGGTTCGGTGGGTGCCGAGGCGCCCATCGTGCTCACCGGCTCGGCCATCGGCTCCAACCTGGGACGGCTTTTCCGCATGAACAGCAAGACGCTCATGCTTCTTGTGGGATGCGGGGCGGCCGGCGCGGTGGCCGGCATCTTCAAGGCCCCGATAGCCGGGCTTGTGTTCACGCTCGAAGTGCTCATGATAGACCTCACGATGGGTGCCCTGCTCCCGTTGCTCATCTCCTGCGTGACGGCAGCCGGGGTGACCTTCGCAATCTCGGGCACGAACACAATTTTCGAGTTCCACCTGCAAGACGCTTTCGCCGTAGAGAAAATCCCGGCCTACATCCTGCTGGGCATCTTCTGCGGCTTGGTCTCGCTCTACTTCACCCGCACGATGAACTCTCTTGAAGACATCTACCGGAAATACTCCAATCCTTACATCAAGCTGCTCATCGGCGGCGCGACGCTGAGCATATTGATTTACCTGTTCCCCTCGCTCTACGGCGAAGGCTACGAACTCATAGAACTGTTGCTCAACGGGCGAGGCCCGGAAGACTGGGACACAGCGATGGACAGCTCCCTCTTCTACGGACACGGCAACCTGCTCCTGCTCTACCTCGCGCTGGTGCTCATCTTCAAGGTGTTCGCCTCAACGGCCACCAACGGCGGCGGGGGCTGCGGCGGGATCTTCGCGCCCAGCCTTTTCCTGGGCTGCATTTCCGGCTTCATCTTCGCCCGCCTGTGGAACATCAACCAGTGCTTGGGCATCCACTTGCCCGAGCGCAACTTTGCCATGATCGGCATGGCGGGACTGATGAGCGGCGTGATGCACGCCCCGCTGACGGGCATCTTCCTCATAGCCGAACTCACGGGCGGCTACCAGCTGTTCATGCCACTGATGATCGTGTCCGTCTGCGCCTACCTGACCATCATTTCCTTTGAGCCGCACAGCATCTATTCCATGCGTCTGGCCAAGAAAGGGCAGTTGCTCACACACCACAAAGACCGTTCCGTCATCACGCTGATGAGCTTGGACTCCGTCATAGAGAAATACGACGAATATCTCTATCCGGACATGGACTTGAGCGAACTGGTGAAGAGCATCTCCGGGTCACGGCGCGACGTGTTCCCGGTGGTGGACCGCCAGCACCGGCTTGTGGGCATCGTGTATCTGGACAACGTGCGCCCGGTCATGTTCCGCCAAGAACTCTACCACCGTTTCCAAATCGGCCAGCTGATGAGCGAACCGGTGGCCCGGCTGAACATCGATGACTCGATGGACGTGGTGTTGCTCACCTTCGACAAGACGGGGGCATGGATTCTTCCCGTGGTGGACATGGACGGCATCTTCATGGGATTCGTCCGCAAGTCGCACGTGCTCACGCTCTACCGCAAGATGGTGGCCGACCTCTCCAACGACTAAAACTCCCTTATATATATAATAGGTATAGAATAGCATGAAGAAAGAAGATTTGAGAATCGTATATATGGGCACTCCCGAATTTGCCGTGGAGAGCCTGCGCCGCCTTGTCGAAGGTGGTTATAATGTGGTAGGCGTCATCACAATGCCCGACAAGCCCGTCGGCCGCCATCAGGACACGTTGCAGGCCAGCGCGGTGAAACAATATGCCGTGGCGCACGGGCTGCCCGTCCTGCAACCGGAAAAGCTGAAAGACCCGACCTTCTTGGAGCAACTGCGCACCCTGCGGGCCGACCTGCAAATCGTGGTGGCGTTCCGCATGTTGCCCGAGGTGGTGTGGGCCATGCCGCCGCTCGGCACGTTCAACCTCCATGCCTCGCTGCTCCCGCAATATCGCGGCGCGGCCCCCATCAATTGGGCCGTCATCAACGGTGAGACGGAAACGGGAGTGACGACGTTTTTCCTGCGCCACGAAATCGACACGGGAGCTGTCATCCGGCAAGTGCGCGTCCCCATCGCCGACACGGACAACGTGGGCATCGTACACGACAAACTGATGGAAGTAGGCGGACAATTGGTGGTGGACACCGTGGACAGGATTTTGGCAGGCGACGTGCATCCCGTCCCGCAGGAAGAGATGCCGGACTGCGGCGCACTGAAAGCCGCCCCCAAGATTTTCAAGGAAACCTGCCGGATAGACTGGCAGGGGAAAACGCTCAAGCAACTCCACGACTTCGTGCGCGGCCTCTCGCCTTATCCCGCCGCCTGGACGGAAATGCAGGATGCCTCGGGCAAAGTTTACTCACTTAAAATTTTTGCCTCGGAAAAAGAGGCGGGTACTCCAAAAGAACCGACGGGCACCATTCTCAGTGACGGGCGCACCTACCTGAAAGTAGCCGTGGACGGTGGCTACCTGCACCTCACGGAGCTTCAAATTGCCGGCAAGAAGCGCATGCGCACGGAAGACTTCCTCCATGGATTCCGCATGCCGGATGGCCTGATGCGGTAATATCGGAACTGTTCCTAATCTTGGGGATTTAACAACTGACGAAGATTTGTTTGTAATCAAATGCCCTGCTTCCCGTCACTTGCCCGTGCGGAGAAAAAACTCCTCCGCCTTGCAGGGAAGGCGGGACAGTTCATTCCTGCCGGCTTTGACTGCCGACATTCAGAAGTTTGTAAAAACAGAACTCTGTTTCACGCAATTCCCTCAATTCGTTTTTCCAGATAGTGTTAAATCCCCAAGAATGCGGGCTGTTCCAAAATATCGCCAATGACGATATTCTCCACCCAAAAGACTTCCTATTAAATTCCTGCAAACCACCCAAGCCTGCCTACCGCCCAAAATTTCAGAGCTTGGAACATCCAGTTTCAAAGCCTGAAACTTTCACACCGGTAAATCCGATGCCATGCGAACGCATTGGCTGCCCCGCCGCCCCTCTGACGGGCATCCGGCATTACTATGCCGTCTTGCGGTAGCTCCACACGGCAGCCACGGCGAACACGGCCATGAATCCCAACATTTTGCCCAGCTGCGGCCACAAGTCGGACAGGCTGCAACCTTTCAGGAAGAGCATGCGCATCACCTGGATGAAATAAGTCAACGGGTTGAAAGCGGCTATCCATTGCGCCCACTGGGGCATGCTGCGCACCGGCGTGAACAACCCGCTCATGAGGATGAACACCATGAGGAAGAAAAACATGACGAACATGGCCTGCTGCATCGTGGCCGAATAGTTGGAGATAATCAGCCCGAAACCGGAAATCGTGAGGATGAACACACAAGCGAAAAAGTAAATCAACCCGAAGCTCCCCACCGGCACGATGCCATAGAGCAAGGCGGCCAAAGCCATGCCGATGGTGAGCACCACAAGGCCGACCAACCAATAAGGAACCAGCTTGCCGAGGATGAACACCGACTTGCCCAGGGGCGTCACGTTAAGTTGCTCAATCGTGCCGGTCTCTTTCTCGCCCACGATGTTCAGCGCGGGAAGGAAACCGCAAATCAGCGTCAACAGGATAATCAGCAAAGCCGGCACCATGAATTTCTTATAGTCCAGATGCGGGTTGTAGAGGTTGAGCACGGACATCCTCACCTGCCCGCTCTGTCCCCGCAAGACAAAATCATTGACCACCGCTGTGAGATAGGAGCTCCCCAGCCCGCCTTTCGTCCCGTTGACGGCGTTGGCCGAGACTTGCACCCGCACGGGCTGCCCCGTGGCCAAGTCTTTTTCAAAATGTTCCGGAATCTCCAAAATGATGTCGGCCTCTCCCTTTTCCACGCTCTCCAGGGCATGGCCATAGTCGGGCGCATTCTCCACCAGGTTGAAATAATCCGTCGAAGCGACCTTCTCCACCAGCCGGCGCGAAGACATGGAATGGTCCAGATCCACCACGGCCAAGTTGTTGTACTTGATTTCCAAATTCGCCGCCCAAGGCATGAGAATCATCATCATGCAGGGAAACGCCAGGATGAGCCGGGGAATGATGGGATTCCGCCGCATCTGCCTGAACTCTTTTTCAATGATGTATTTCAATACCATCGCCTCTCCTCCTCTATTCCAAACGTTCCTTGAAACTTTTCAGGCTCAGCCCGATGAGCAAAGCCGCCATTCCGGCCAAAATCAGAGCCTCGCGCCACACGGCAACCAAGCCCAAGCCTTCGATCATGACTTTCCTGACGGCCTGGATGTACCACCGCGCGGGGATGATGTCCGAAATCCACTGCAACACCACGGGCATGCTCTCCACCGGAAATATCATGCCGGAGAGCAACATCACCGGCATCATCAGCCCGATGCCCGACACAATCATGGCCGCCACCTGGTTCCGCACCACGCATGAGATGAGCAAACCCAGCGACAAGGCTACCACAATCAACAGCAAGCTTAACAACGAAAGGACCCACAGGCTGCCCGCGACCGGCACATGGAGCACATAGACCGAAAGCAGCAATATCGTGGCCAGGTTGACGCACGACAACGCGAAATAGGGCACAGCCTTGGCCAAGATGATGAAAATGGGGCGGATGGGCGACACGAGCAGCACTTCCATCGTGCCCGTCTCTTTCTCGCGCACGATGGAGATGGCCGTCATCATGGCACAAATCAACATCAATATCAGCCCCATCACGCCGGGCACGAAATTGTAGGCACTCTTCATCTGGGGATTGAACAACAAGTGCGTCTGTATGTCCACCGCCGGCGTGCGCCCCTCCTGCAAGGCCTGCCCGATGATGCCCTGCACGTAGCCGGAAGTCATGCTCGCCGTGTTCGGGTCTGTGGCATCCACTACCAGTTGGATGCCCGCCTCGCCCGTCTGCAGGTTCTCATCGAAATGGGGCGTGAAAGCCACCACGACATCCGCCTCGTCGCGGCGGAACACGGTCTCTATGCCGGACGAAGCATCCAATCGCTTCACCACGGAAAAATAACGGTTCCCGTCAATCCGTTGCGTGATGCGCGTGGTCACGGCATCCCTCGACGGGTCGAGCACGGCCACGCGGCTGTGGTTGATTTCCGTGGTGATGGCAAAACCGAACAGCATAATCTGCAGCACCGGCATGCCCAACAGGATCAGCATCGTCCGCCGGTCGCGGAAGATGTGGAAAAACTCTATCTTGACAAAAGCCCAAAACTCCTTCATCGTTCATTCTCCATTACGTGTGGCCTCGCGCGCCAGCCGATGGAACACCCCGTCCATGTCCTTCTCCCCGAACGTCCGTTTCAGTCCCTCGGGCGTGTCCAACGCCCGGATGCGCCCGTCCACCATGATGGAGACCCGGCTGCAAAACTCGGCCTCGTCCATGTAGTGGGTCGTGACGAAAACGGTGATGCCCTCGTCTGCGGCGCGGTAAATCAGTTTCCAGAATTGCCGCCGCGTCCCGGGGTCCACCCCGCCTGTCGGCTCGTCGAGGAATACGATGTCCGGGCGATGGAACGTGGCCACGGAAAAGGCCAGCCGCTGTTTCCATCCCAAGGGCAGTGCCCCCACCAGCTTGTCACGCTCGGCCTCCAGCCCCAATGTGCGGAGCACTTCCTCCGTGCGGGCGGCTATCACGTCGTCCGCCATGCCGTAAATGCCTGCGAACAGGCGGATGTTTTCCCTCACCGTCAAGTCATCGTACAACGAGAAACGCTGGCTCATGTAGCCGATGTGGCGCTTGATTTGCTCCTGCTGCGTACGGATGTCGAAACCGGCCACGCGCCCCTCGCCCGACGTGGGATAGGACAAGCCGCACAGTATGCGCATGGCCGTGGTCTTCCCCGCCCCGTTCGCCCCGAGGAAACCGAAGATTTCCCCCTTGGCCACACGGAAAGAAATGTGGTCCACTGCCGTAAACGTGCCGAAACGTTTCACCAAGTCCTTCACCTCTATGACATACTCGCCCCCCGCATCTGCCGGTTCGCGCGCCAGCCCCGGCGGACACAGGATGTCGGCAAAACGCCCGAGCATCTCCTCCGGGGTGCCGACTCCCTTCACTTGGCCTTCATAAAGGAAAGCCATGCGGTCGGTGGCCCTGATTTCATCGGGATAAGGCGTAGAAACAATTATCGTGATGCCCTCGTCCCTGAGGCTGCGCAGCATGCTCCAAAACTCCTTGCGCGACACGGGATCGACCCCCGTGGTCGGCTCATCGAGCAACAACACCACCGGTTTGTGAATCAAGGCGCAGCTCAAGGCCAGCTTCTGCTTCATCCCGCCCGAGAGATGCCCGGCACGGCGTTTGCGGAACGGCTCGATTTGCCGGTAGATGCCTTCTACCAAGTGATAATTCTCGCGCACCGTGGTGCCGAACAGCGTGGCAAAAAACGTCAGGTTCTCTTCCACCGTCAGGTCGGGATACAGCGAGAAACGCCCGGGCATGTAGCCTAGACGGGCGCGCAAGGCACGATAGTCTGCCGCCACGTCCAGCCCGTCCACCGTGATGCGTCCTTCCTCGGGCAGAAGCAAGGTGGCCATCATGCGGAACAGCGTGGTCTTCCCCGCCCCGTCCGGGCCTATGAGGCCGAAAATTTCTCCCCGCCCCACCTCCAGCGACACGCCGGAAAGGGCTTGCACCCGTCCGTACCGTTTCGACACATCTTCTATCTTCACTATCGGCTCCATGGCACATGCTTACTCGAAATCCACTTCCCCGTACATGCCTAGTTTCAAAAGCCCGTCGTTCTCCACGGCAATCTTCACGGCATAGACCAGGTTGGCCCGCTCGTCGCGTGTCTGTATGGTTTTGGGCGTGAACTCGGCCTGTCCGGAAATCCATGTCACGCGCCCGGCATATTCCCTGCGCCCGTCGGTCCCCTCGTCGGCATAGACCTTCACCTGCTGCCCCAGTTTCACATTGGAAAGCTGTTCGCCTCCCACGTAGGCCCGCAAAAATATGCGTTGCAAGTCGGCCATCTTGAACAACGGCTTCCCCGCAGCCGCCACCTCGCCCGCCTCGGCATACTTGGCCAGCACCGTGCCCGCCACGGGACTAGCGATGCGGCATTTCCCGATTTGGTCGTCCAACTGCATGATCTGGGCCACAGTGGCTTCCTCCTCGCTTCCCACGCCTTGGTTCGTCCGTTCCAACGTGGAAAGCTGCGCCTCCAATTGCTTCTCCAGCACGGCCAATTGCGACTCCGCGTCATCCAGTTGTTTGCGCGTGGCCGCATCCTGCCGCAAAAGATTCTGCAGGCGTACGCGTTCCTTCTTGGCCTTGGCGATTTGTTCGCGCGTGGCAGCCACCTGCTTGGCCACGTCCGCCCGACGACTCCCGACGGAGCGCAATCCGGCTTCCAACTGCTTTTTCTTCCAATAAAGCTGGACGGAATCCACATGACCCACCTGTTGCCCTTCGGCCAGCACGTCGCCTTCCTCCACGTCCAATGCCATGATTTTTCCACCCACCTCGGCCGAAACAACGACTTCAGTGGACTCAAAAATGCCCGAAGCATCGAAATCGCGGTCGCCGCCGCCACATGCCACCACCAGGCAGCCCGCCGCCAAGCCGCACGCCCATTGCCATGCGGCCTGCCATCCTGCACCTTCCCGCTTGTTTTCTGCCCTCATATCTGTTTCATTTAATGGTTCAACGTATATTTCAAGTCATAAATGGCCTGCAAGCGTTGAATCTCGTGCAACGCCTTGGCTTGCCGCGCCTGGTCTTCGGCCGTCACCTCGCGCAACATCTCCGTCACGGTCAGCGTCCCTTCGGCCACCTTGGCCTCGGCCGCCCGCCGGATGTTCGTGCGCAAGCGAATCAGCTCATCGTCGTGCCTCATGAGCGAATCCAACCGCTCCACAGCGTAATGGTGTCCGCTCGCCTCCATTTGGTTTTCCAGGCGGAAGGCCGCCTCCTGCACGTCAACCTCCTCCCGGCTTGCGGCCAACAACCGCTTGTCATTCTTCCTTGTGTAAAATCCTCCGACGTTCCAACTCAACCTGACACCGACAATATAGTAAGGTTCGAGACCGCCTTTCAGCATGTTCAGTCCCGGGTCGCCGTATGCCCCCTGCGCGAACAATCCCAAGCGGGGCATCAACCTGGCCTCCAAACCTTTTTCCTGCACGTCCAGTTGTTTCCTCCGGGAAGCATAAAACGAAAGTTCAGGCCGGCGAAGCCCTCCATACGCCCTATTTCCGGAAGAAGGCTGCAAGAGTCGTTCATGCACCGGATAGTCCTCCCCCGTGAGCAATCCCAAGGTTTCCATATACGCCTTGCGGTTCACGCCGAGTTCCGCAGCCTTCTGCCGCGCGTCCAACTGCTCCACGCGCACGGCATCCAAATCGGCTTGCGTGGCCACGCCTAGTTCCATGCAAGCCTCCACTTGTGCGTAGTTACGTGCCAGTTGTTCTTGCAGCAGCCTGTTCTGTTCCAACCGCGCGTCTATCAACAGGATGCCGAAGTAGAGCTGGTTTACCCGGTCACGAAGTGCATAAAGGTTTACATCCAATTGCCCCTTCTGCACATCAGCCTGCGCACGGGCTTCCCGCCGCTGTTGACGTATGGCGCCGCCATCCCAAATCATTTGGTTCAGTTCCACCACAGCTTGGTACTGGTCTTTGTCCAATCCAAACTCCAACCCGGGAATATGGAACGGCATCTCCGTCACGTCGGATTGGTAAGAAGCCTTTCCCGAAACGGACAATTGCGGCAGATAGCCCTTCGAGGCATTCTCCAAGTTAAACTCCCGGGTGCGCTCAATCAGCCCGAACTGTTTCACCAAAGGATAGTTCTCCCTGGCCGCACGCTGGCATCCCTCGAGAGTCAATTGGGCGAATGCGGCCTGCGCGGCACAACATGCCACGAGCCACATCCCCGCTCTTCTTATGGTCTTTTTCATTTTCTCAACCGGCTTAATATCACTTCTATGTTTTCCGCACGACGTTGCGCCACAAACTGCCGCACGTCCTCTTCGTCCATGCCGAAAGCCTCACGCGCAATGGGCAGGCCCGCAAACGTCATGACATTCAGAGAAGCTATAGAAAACAGTAAATCCGACGTGCGCACAGGCCGCACTTCCCCCGCTTTCAATGCCGCTTCCAACTGCAACCCAAGATTGCGTATGGTGTCACGCAAGGCATTCACCAGCATGGGCAGATAGATTTTGCGCCGCTCCTCGTTGTGGTGAATCTCATTTAAGACAAACATCGGCAAGCGCGGCTGGGCCGCGATGAAATCAAAATGCGCGCCAGCCAGTTTTGCCACCTGATCCAAAAATGGCTGCGTTTCGTCGAAAGTCGCCGTCAACGAACGGGCCAAATCCTGCACCTTGCCTTCGAATATCTTCTCAAAAAGTTTCTCCTTCGTGCGGAAATAATAATGCAACATGGCATGCGTCACCCCTGCCGCACGGGCTATCTCTGCCGTCTTTGCCAAAGCGAGCCCCTTGTCCAAAAATTCCGCTTCGGCTGCCTCCAATATGGCCTGCTCTGTGTGGTCTCCCCTGCTCATAACATCTATGTTTAACTAAAAAGTTAATTTCATTGCAAATATAAAGAA
The DNA here is from genome assembly GCA_944319925.1 of uncultured Paraprevotella sp. Taxonomy (GTDB): domain Bacteria; phylum Bacteroidota; class Bacteroidia; order Bacteroidales; family Bacteroidaceae; genus Paraprevotella. The sequence goes on along the minus strand of CALUFQ010000009.1, from coordinate 46,637 downwards.
CGAATTACGAACGGCCAAAAGTTTCTATAGGACTCCGAAAGATTTAACACACATTTAACGCTGCATGCAGGGACATTCAGTCAGTTATAGCGTGGGATGTACTTGCCGGGGAAGATAGCGGACAGTTTCTAAACCTTTGAATTTATACCTAGCGCGGAATGGGTTCGTGTATTCCCAAATGACAATTTTATTCCGCGCTAAGTATAAATCCCCAAGATTAGGAACAGTTCTGGAATCAGAGTCCGCATGCAGAACATCCCCCCCAAAAAAAATATAGCCGTGCCATTCCCCTTCGGAAACCACACGGCTACCTCCTATTTTCTAACCAAATCAATTAATAAGACCGGGCTATCAGCACACGGAACTTGGCCGGCTTGCCGCTCACCATGTCCGTGCCCGGAGTCTGCTCGAACTCGAACGGCACACAACGTATGGTGGCTTGGGTGTCTTCCTTGATTTTGGCTTCCGTTTCCGGTGTGCCGTCCCAATGACAAAGGAAGAAACCGCCGTCTTTCACGCGCTCCTTGAACTCTTCGTAGTCGTCGCACTCATAAATATGCGCATCACGGAAAGCCTTGGCCTTCGCGTAAATGTTCTGTTGCATGTCGGCCAACACGTCTTTCACGTAAGCCTCGATACCGTCGAGCGTACGGGTTTCCTTTTCCAGCGTGTCTCGGCGCATCACTTCCACCGTGTTGTTTTCCAAATCGCGCGCACCCAATACCAACCGCACGGGCACACCTTTCAGCTCATAGTCGGCGAACTTGAAGCCCGGGCGCTTGTTATCGGCGTTGTCATACTTCACGGAGATGCCCATTTCGCGCAGACGCGCCGCAATGCCCGCCACCTTCTCGTCGATGGCCTGGAGTTGCTCCGCATTCTTATAAATAGGAATGATGACCACCTGTATCGGTGCCAAGCGCGGCGGCAACACCAGCCCGTTGTCGTCGGAATGGGTCATGATGAGCGCCCCCATCAGGCGGGTGGACACGCCCCACGACGTGGCCCAGGCATATTCCAACTTGTTTTCCTTGTTGATGAACTGCACGTCGAACGCCTTGCCGAAGTTCTGCCCCAAGAAATGCGAAGTGCCGCTCTGCAGTGCCTTCCCGTCCTGCATCATGGCTTCGATGGTGTAAGTATCCAGCGCACCGGCAAAACGCTCCGTCTCGCTCTTCACGCCCTGCACCACAGGCACGGCCATGTATTGTTCGGCAAAGTCGGCATACACTTTCAGCATCATCTTGGCACGTTCCTCGGCCTCTTCGCGGGTGGCATGCGCCGTGTGCCCCTCTTGCCACAAGAACTCGGACGTGCGGAGGAACAGGCGGGTGCGCATCTCCCAGCGCATCACGTTGCACCACTGGTTGCACAACAGCGGCAGGTCGCGGTAGCTGTGAATCCAATTCCTGTATGTGTTCCATATAATCGTCTCCGACGTGGGGCGGATAATCAGTTCCTCTTCGAGCTTGGCTGCCGGATCGACCACCACTCCGGTCTTGTCCTCATTAGTCTTCAGGCGGTAGTGCGTCACCACGGCACATTCCTTGGCAAACCCTTCCACGTGTTCGGCCTCCTTGCTCAAGAATGATTTAGGAATCAACAAAGGAAAATAAGCATTCTGCACTCCGGTTTCCTTGAACTTATCATCCAACACACGTTGCATTTTCTCCCATATCGCGTAACCGTAGGGTTTAATCACCATGCACCCCCTGACATCGGCCTGTTCGGCCAAATCTGCCTTCACGACCAATTCGTTATACCATTGCGAATAATTCTCGCTCCGCTTGGTTAAATCTTTCAGTTCTTTAGCCATAATTTAATATCCATAAACCGGATGCAAAATTAGCAAAAAGTTTCTTTTTTGTGCGGCAGTTCCACGGATTTTATCTAATTTTGCCTACGTTTTTAAAGCTATAAATAGATATAACTATGAAAGGATTAAAGTTTTATGCGCTCGCCCTGAGCGCAGGCATGCTGATGAGCGGTTGCGGAGGAAGTATGAACAATACGGGCAAGGGGTCCTTGATTGGTGCCGGCGGAGGAGCCGCCTTGGGCACATTGATTGGGACTTTGGCCGCAGGAAATAAAGGCAAGGGCGCAGCCATCGGCGCAGCCGTGGGCGTTGCCGTAGGCACGACTGCGGGCGCATTAATCGGCAAACGCATGGACAAAGCCAAAGCCGCCGCACAACAAGTAGAAAATGCCCAAGTGGAAACCGTGACCGACGTGAACGGCCTGCAAGCCGTGAAAGTCACATTTGACTCAGGCATCCTGTTCAACACCAGCAGCTCGGCCCTGAGCAGCAACGCCACGGCTTCTTTGGCCAAATTCGCCAGCACCGTGTTGAACCCCAACAAGGACATGAACGTGGACATCAAGGGATATACCGACAATACCGGTTGGAAGAACAGCACGGCGGCAGAAAGCGTACAGAAAAATATCAATTTGTCGATGGAACGCGCCAACTCCGTGGCCAATTACCTGAAACAATGCGGCGTGGCAGCCACACAAATCTCATCGGTCGAGGGATTGGGTGAAGCCAACCCCGTGGCTGACAACAGCACGGAAACCGGTCGCCAACAGAACCGCCGCGTGGAAGTCTATCTGACAGCCAGCCAGGCCATGATTGAAGCGGCCCAGGCAGAAGCCGGCGGTAACTAATCGCAAAATGAAGAAACTGCAGAAACTGTTGCAATGGATTGTACTCCTGTTTTTCGGGAGTACAATCTTTTTTGTTGTCCTCTACCGCTTCGTTCCCGTGCCGCTCACCCCGCTCATGATCATCCGGTGCGCACAACAAGTAAGCCGGGGAGAGAAAATCCGCCTGAAACACCATTGGGTGCCGTTAGAAGAAATGTCGAAATACCTGCCCGTGGCCGTCATGGCCTCGGAAGACCAACGCTTCCTGCAACACCACGGATTCGACGTGGTGGAAATCCAAAACGCGATAGAAGAGCGGCAGTCTGGCAAACGGTTACGCGGGGGCAGCACCATCAGCCAACAGACGGCCAAGAACGTGTTCCTTTGGCCCAAGTCATCATGGGTGAGAAAAGGATTCGAAGCCTACTTCACCGTGTTGATAGAACTCTGCTGGAACAAGGAACGCATCATGGAAGTCTATCTGAACTCCATTGAGATGGGCGACGGGATTTACGGTGCGGAAGCCGTGGCGCAACAACATTTTAGCCGCCCGGCCAAGAAACTCTCGCCCGCCAACTGCGCCTTGGTGGCGGCCACGCTCCCCAACCCGCTCAAATACAGTTCCAAGAATCCCTCACGCCATGTCCTGAAACGGCAAACCGCCATCATGCGGCAAATGAAACACATCGGTTTCCTCAAATGACGCGCACTACGCGCACACCGAGCTGCGAAGGATGCTTCTGCATGTACTGCCGCAACGTCATCGGCTCCAACACTACTTTCTTGTGGATACTCGACGCATTGAGCAAATGCAAACGTCCTTCCTTCCACACGGCGAAGCCGAGATGCGACGTGTCCAGTCCTTTCTTCCGCGTCACGATGGCCAGGATGTCGCCATTGTGGATGTCGTCCAACTCCTCCTGCCCCTTTCCAAGCCATGACACAGGCACATATCTCACCGCCTGCCCGTCAAACGCCTGCTCATTCGTGCGTATCCGGCGCAACTCACCGGCATTTCCTTCCAACATGGGATAAGCGGAAGGATGTGTGCTCATATAGTCCAGTTCCAAACACTGCACGGCCACAAACGGACGATACCCCTCCTCCTTCTTTCCCCGGATTTCCTCCACCACTCCCAGCTTTTCGTTGCTGGCAATCCATTCGCTGAAGTAATGGTTGCGCGAAGCATAACCGTCCCTCACCCCTCCACGGTAACGGATTTTTTCCAAGTTCCGGCAGAACGCGGCAAAAGAAGGTGCCGGTTCCCGCACCGTAAGCGTCAAAGCCACCACGTTTTCCACCAATGTGGTGCAATCCAGCTGGCGCAGGTTGACCACCAGTTCTTCCTCGTCGTTCACTTCCAAGGTCGAAGCCACGTATGGCGTACCGATGAACTTTTCCGCAAAATACAACGTCCAATTCGTCACGTCACCCCGCAAAGCAGCCTCGGCCAACAAACGCTCCACCTTCAACGAGTCGTCCCGGGTGTAGGTCTGCGCCGACAATCCCATTGAAAGGACGGACACAAATCCCCACAAAAAAAGCAGTCGTCTCATTCCCATGCTATATAAAATCCTACCGGCAAAGATACGCAAAGTTTCCAAAGAACCTGTTCCCAAAACTGTTTTTTACGTTCCCATCCCTTTGACGTTTTCAATTTTTTTCGCTACCTTTATGCCGCATAAGACAAACAGACAACAAAAATCCCCATGCAAGGACTAAGCCTATCCATGTTTTCCGCAGGATGCGCCACAACCTATTTCGCAGTGCAAGCCTGTTCACACCTGCGACGTGACGAACGCACACGCATCCACGTTTTGCTGGGATGGATTCTCGCCTATTGGGCTATGGCCAACATGAAAGACTTGGTGCAGGCCGTGCCGGGATGGTACAATCGGCAAACCTTGGACTACATCATGCTGGCCGACGGCTGGTCGGCCATTACATTTGCCTGTTTCCTGTTCGAACTGACCATGCCCGGATGGGTCACGCGGAAACATGTCGCCCTCCTCTGCCTTCCTTTTGCCGGATTCACCCTCGCCTACCTCGCCAAGCCCGAAAACACCATCCTATATCTCTACACCGCCTTTCTCTCCGCCTTCGGGCTGTTCATCCTTGCCATCGGCTACGCAAAGGCAAAAAAACATCTCGAATTTATAAAGGAGAACTACTCCAACATTGACGAAATCGACATCTCCTGGATTCGCCGCGTTTACGTAGTGGCATTCCTCAACCAATCGTTGTGGCTATTGGTTTCGCTCATCGGCGAAGCCTTCGCCGACATGCTCTACTATCTCTCCTCCATCCTGTTGTGGCAGATGATCGTGAACAACTGCCGCAACCTGAAACAAATCCGGCCAAGCCAGAACGGCGAATCAAACGACATGGAAATGACACCGGAGAAAAGAACCTACCCCTTCGCCGACACACTGGAAAGCATCATGACGGACGAAAGGTTATACCTCAACCCCGCCCTCTCGCTCTCCGACCTGAGCAGCCGCGTGGGCACCAACCGCACATACCTAAGCCAATACTTCAGCAATGTGAAACGCCTCACGTTCTACGATTACGTCAACGCCTTGCGCATAGAAAAAATGAGCATCCCCCTTTTGGTGGAACACCCCGAATACACCTTGGACTACATCGCCAAACAAAGCGGCTTCAACTCACTTTCCACGTTCCAACGGGCTTTCCGCAAACAAACCGGCACAACACCCGGGAATTTCAGGAAAAAACGAGGCAGCTAATGGGGCAACTCCTACCGCGTGGGATTTGTTCCTGCCGCATGGAATTTGCAATCCCACGCAATTAAGTATCAGGATTTTCAATCCGAAAAAAGTTCTCCTTTCCCGTATAGGTTTTCAGAAAGCCCTTTCGGGCTTGCGGATTCGGAAATCCGCACCTCAATTGCACCGGATTACAAATCCGGCGCAGCGGATATGCACAAATTCATGTCGCGCACAGTATAAATATGCATGCGAGCTATTCCGTAAAAAGCCCGCCAAACGGTTTGGCGGGCTTCATCGCTATGTGGGAAAAACACAGGGGCAACCGCCCCTGTTTCTCTATTTTCCAATGTCCAGCTTCCAATTTCCGTCGGCATCTTTGCGCAACTTCATGGTCTCGTCGTCTTCCTCGCCGTTGGCATAGACAACTTTCATGCCGACCTTGGCCGTCTCGCCGTCCTCGGATATTTCTTCCGAAGTCACCTCATACGACTGGATGCCCTGTTTCTCGTTTAGAGACGACTCGGCCTTGGCCTGCAGCATGCCGGCCACCATCTTCTTCTCACTTTCCAAATCCTTCCCTTCCTCATTCTCGACATACATCAGGTCCACAAAGCCTTCATAATCCTTGTCCTGCATGCACTTCGCTGCCTGTTCGGCCACTTTCGTAGGCGTATTGCCGCCACCGCCACAAGCCGAAAACATCAACATTGCCGCCATCGCGGCTGCCACACACATCTTTTTCATAATGCTAATCTTTAAGTATGAAACAATCGGTTATAAACTCTGCCCCCGCTCAAAACCCGGACACCAGCCGCAACGCCCTGTCCCGGAAAAAATCGGAAGGCAATATCACTCCGCGCAACGCCAATCCCGGTATGGAGATGTCATGCCGCTCCCCCGTGTCCAGCGGACTGCCCGCCGCAGCGTATGCGTATGCCACCAGTTCGCAACAATACATTCTCGTCGTGTCCGCCGCGTCATAATCGTGGTCGAACAACGTACCGCGGCGGTAAACGTCCTGAGCCGCGGCTGCCGCCCGTCTGGCCACATCCCCGTCCTGGTGACGCAACACGCATCCGATGTCCGCCCTCGTCCCGGCGTAGAACGCCTCAGGCGATTCCATCTTCACGCGGTCGGGGTCGCCCTCATAGTCCGGCTCGTCCGGCACGGCATGCACGACCCTCAACACCCCCGCCGAGTCCACCACGATACCCACGTGGGAATAGTTCCCGGCAGTGTCGGCAAAAAGCACCATCCGGCTGGTAAACCCTCCACCGCGCCTGAACACCACGTCGCCCGCCTCCAACCTTACGCCCGAAGGCAATATGTGTCGCGGCTTTTCTTCCCGGCAACCACCCAACAGGGCAACCGCCACCAAGGCCATACCAAGCTTTTCCAAACACAACGCCATGTTCATCTCCGCCTTGTGTGCAAAAATACATTTTCTTTTGGTAACAAAATCAAAACGCTGCATTTAAAACAGCCATTAAAACAAAAATAACGGTCATCTGTTTAAAAACAGCGATTCCATCGGACAAAACACCACCAAATAGGAACGCGCAACTTCACAAACACGAAACCCGAAAAGACTGGCCGCCAAGACAAGAATTGGATTCCCACAAAAAGTCTTTTCACCCGCTTGATGTATCGTTTTCGTGTGTGCCTAGGCGAAAAGTCATCCCAAATCAGCGCGCGATAAATTCAAAACAGTTTCCAAGTTTCGTGGGATTTCCTTTTTTCTTTGAAATTATCTCTCTATTTTTGCAATATGAGACGCATTGTATTTCTCCTTTGCCTGGCGGGACTTGCCATATACGCACCCGCACAACGCCACGAAATCCTGGACGAACGCCTGCACACGCTGCAGGTGGTGGTAAACAACGACCCGCTCCTCCCGCCCATCATGAACTTGGGCGGAAGAAACCATGTGGAAATCAGTTTCGACGAGTTTTCCCACGAATACCACCGCTATATATATAAGGTGGAACACTGCAATGCCGACTGGACGCCTTCCGACGAGATTTTCGAATCGGACTACCTGAACGGCTTCAATGGCGAAACCATCGAAGACTACGAGAAGAGCTTCAACACCACAGTCCTGTACACCCATTATTCCCTGCGCATCCCGAACGAATATGTCTCGCTCAAACTGTCGGGGAATTACAAGGTGACGGTTTACAACGACGACGGCGACGAGCCGGTACCCGTGCTGACGGCCTGCTTCTGCATGGTCGAGCCGGGCGTGGGCATCGGCGCCACCATCAGCACCAATACGGACATAGACTTCAACAAATCGCACCAGCAACTTGACCTTTCCATCAATTACGGGCTGACAAAAGTCATCGACCCGCACCGCGAACTGCAAACCGTGGTGCTGCAAAACCGCCGGTGGGACAATTGCGTGGTCAACCCCAGACCCAACATCCAGGCGGCCAACAAAATCGAGTTCACCCACAACCGCCAGCTGATTTTCCCGGCGGGTAACGAATACCACAAGTTTGAGGTCCTCGACCTGCACGTCCCAACCCTGAACGTGGACCGCATGGAATGGTTCGACCCATATTACCATGCCACGCTCTTTCCCAGCCGCACCGCCCGCAACTACCTTTACGACGAAGACCAAAACGGTGACTTCATCATCCGCAACAGCGACGACTACGACGTGGAAACCACGTGCGACTACGTGTTCACCCATTTCACGTTCCACAGCCCGCAACTGCCCGGCGGGGAAGTCTATCTGAACGGCGAATGGACATGCAACCGCTTCACGCCACAATACCGCATGACCTACAACAGGGAAAAACAGGCCTACGAAGCCACGGCCCTGTTGAAGCAAGGATACTACAACTACAACTACCTGTTCGTGCCGGACGGAAGCACGACGGGGGACAGCGGCCCGACGGACGGCAACTTTTATGAAACGGAAAACGAATATATCATCCTGGTTTACCACCGTCCCACCGGCGGACGATATGACAAGTTGGTGGGCTACCGGAGAATGAACTTCAAAATCAACCGACAATGAAAATCACAGTTTTGGACGGATACGGGTTGAATCCGGGCGACCTTTCGTGGGAACGCATCGAGGCACTGGGCGACCTGACGGTATATCCACGCACCGCCGACGAGGATTTCGACCGCCACGCGGCCGGCGCGGACATCCTGCTCACCAACAAAACAATCCTCACGGCCGAACGCATCGCCCGCCTCCCGAGGCTGAAATACATCGGTGTGCTGGCCACGGGATACAACGTCGTGGACACGGAAGCCGCCCGCAGGCGCGGCATCCCCGTGTGCAACATCCCGGCATACAGCACACCTTCCGTTGCCCAATCGGCATTCGCCCTCCTGTTGGCCATCACCAACCGCGTGGAGCACTACGCGGCGGAAAACCGCCAAGGAAGGTGGAGCCGCAATCCGGACTTCTGCTACTGGGACACCCCACTCACGGAACTGGCCGGCAAGACCATGGGCATCGTGGGAATGGGACACACCGGGACGGCCACCGCGCGCATCGCCCTGGCCTTCGGCATGAAAGTCCTAGCCTTCACCTCGAAAAGCCAGTCACAGCTCGGCGACGACATCCGTAAAGCCACGCTCGACGAATTGTTTGCCACGTGCGATGTGGTCAGCCTGCATTGCCCGCTCACGCCGGACACGCGCCACCTGGCCAACCGCCGCACACTGGCCCTGATGAAACCCGGCAGCATCCTCCTCAACACCGGACGCGGCCCGTTGGTGGACGAACAGGCCGTGGCGGAAGCCCTCGCTTCCCGCGCCCTCGGTGCCTACGGAGCCGATGTCATGGAGACGGAACCGCCGGCTGCCGACACCCCCCTGCTGGCCGCCCCCAATGCCTTCCTCACCCCACACATCGCCTGGGCCACGCGCGAAGCCCGCCTGCGGCTGATGGACACCTGCGCGGACAACCTCCGCGCGTTTCTCGACGGAAAACCGCAAAACGTAGTCAACAAATGACCGGACAACTCCTTCACATCCTGCAAGTCATGGGCGAGACGCTACGCATCCCCGCCTCGTTTGTCGTCATTGAGTTCATCGGCACCATGGCCTTTGCCATCTCGGGCATCCGGCTGGCATCGGCCAAGCGGTTCGACTGGTTCGGCGCCTACATCGTGGGCATGGCCACCGCCATCGGCGGGGGCACGTTGCGCGATGTCATGCTGGGCGTCCCGCCGTTTTGGATGACCAACTCCATTTATGTCATCTGTTGCGGGCTTGCCCTGCTGTGGGTCATCTTGTTCGGCAAGAAAATCATCCGCCAGCAAAGCACGTGGTTCATCTTCGACACCGTGGGGCTGGCCCTCTTCAACATCATCGGGCTGGAAAAGACGCTGAACATGGGCTATCCGCTATGGATGGCCGTCATCATGGGCTGCGTCACAGGTGCCGCGGGAGGCATCCTGCGCGATATCCTCATCAACGAAGTGCCCCTCATCTTCCGCCAAGACATCTACGCCATGGCCTGCATCGCCGGAGGCATCGTCTATATTGCCGGCTATGCCGCCGGGCTTCCGGCGGAAGTCAACGCCGTGCTTTCCGCCATCGCGGTCATCGCCATCCGCCTGCTTTCGGTGAAATACCATTGGCATCTGCCCATCCTGAAAGGCAACGGGGAAAAAGGGAAAGAGAAACCTTAGGGGGCATCCCCACATGAACGGCCGTTGCCCCGCCCTGAAGGGCAACTCCTCCGCCTCGTAGGGGCGGTGGAGCGGCCATAATCCCCCTTTTGTTCACCACTGCCGCGTGGAATTTGCAATCCCACGCAATTGAGTATCAGGATTTTCAATCCGAAAAAGATTCCTCCTTCTTGCATGAACCAACATTTGCCACGTGTAAGCCCTTGCGGGCTTGCGGATTCGGAAATCCGCACCCCAAAAACACCGCACAAAACAGAACATGTTATTTTTCATCCCGTATTTTGTTAGTTTTTGTCCTATCCCTCTTGGACAAAATGTCATAATTTTGCCACACAAAGAAATGAAAAATGGCAACGCCGCCGCCAACAGGTTCGGCTGCGGCGCAATGGAAAAACCAAAGAACCTTAAACTCAAATTCATGAAAAAAGAAATTACAAAGTTTCTTAGCGCCAATCGTATATCATTGGCTTTCATTGCGTTAACACTCCCATGGGCGGGGGTAAAATCCCAGGAACAAACGGACGGAGTGCCATGGACAGGCGAAGCACTGCCTGCTGAAAGCGGGGAATACTACTTGTACAACAAGGCTGGCGACGGGTTTCTGCTGGGAGCAAACACATGGGGTACACAAGCTTCGTTGGGACAGCCCGGCTTGCTCTGCACGGTGACGGCTGTCGGCGAAGGAACATACACTATCAAGACGTTGACCACAAGCAATGAAGGCAAAAACTATCTAGGCTCGAACGGATATGTGGATGCTGGTTCATGCAATTTCACCTTCACTGACGACACGCCTGACGATGGACTGAACGAATACACCATCAAGAACGGAAGCAACACCCTGTATTATCCGGGCAGCGGAACGGTCTTGAAACTAGACAACGGCGGAGCCGAACGTGCAGGCCAATGGCTGTTGGTCTCCAAGCAGCAGCGGATTGACTCATTGGAGAATGCCACAGCCGACAACGGCGTGGATGCCACATTTTACATTGTCGGTGCCGGCTTCGACCGCGGGCAAACATCAAACTGGAAAGAGACGCACAACGGCGGCAACCTTACCATCATCGGCCCCGACCGAGGTACAGGTTCAAGTAACTCCTGCGCCTACGTCAAAGACAACAACGAAAGCTTTGACATCTACCAGGAATTGACGGAAATTCCCAACGGGCGTTACATCGTGTCCTGCCAAGGTTACTACCGACCCGGAATCAGCGTGGTAGAAAACGGCGCACAAAATGCGATACTTTATGCCAACAACTACACCGCCCCCTTGCAATTACTTCACGATGACGGCCAAGGCGTACCGGGCAATGAAACGGACGCTGCCAACGTTTTCCTTAACGGACGTTACGGAGGAAACGAAGTGGAAGTCATCGTTTCGGACAACACCCTGCGGCTAGGTGTCAGAAAAGACGTGAGCATCGCCAATGATTTCACTGCTTTCGACAACTTCCGCCTGACATATTATGGCGAAGTGGATGAGTCGGAAGCATTCCAAACAGCTTTGGCCAACCTCTATGAATTGCAACAGGCTTTCAGTGAATTTGGTGCTACGGCAATAGCCGCACAGCTGCAGGCGACATACGACCAATACAAGGAAACAACGGGAGACTATGCCGCCGCAGAAGCTGCCATTTGGGAAAACATCAATGCCGCTACGGCGGTACAAACCATCACAGCTACATTGTCAAGTGCCATTACTGCTGCCAACGCCCTCCTTGCCCAAGTGGAAAACGGAACATATACCCTGTCGGAAGCCGGAAAAACCGCATTGGACCAGAACAAGACAGCTGCCCAGCAGGTTTTAGCAGAAACCGAAATGGCACAAATGAGCGCAAAAGCACCCGATGCCACAGAAGGCGTAACCCAAGCCACAATCAATGCGCAATCCTATGTTGATTTGTGTTACACTTTGGTCAAAGCCAAAGACCTGGCAGATGCCATCGAAGGATTAGCCGAAGAAGCGGCATACCAACAAGTCATAACCGACTTGGCAGCGGCAAGCCTTGACTATGCCACCGTAGCAAGTCATGTAACGGCACTGAACGCAGTTTCCCGCTCCGCCATGACACCGGAATTTTTGGCGCAAGCTTCATCTGAAAGCCCGATTGACTTCACCAGCTTCATAAAAAATCCAAATGTTTACCAAACAGGAGAAAGTACACAAGCGGCCAATGACTGGAGCTGCAACAAAGGAAGCGCAGACGGAGGAGTTTACACAAACGGTACGCTAAACACGGAATTATACTGCTACAGTTGGACGGGATGGAGAATCAAAGAGTCCCAATATTCCCAACAGCTTAGCGACCTTCCCGATGGTGCGTATAAGCTGGAAGCCGCCACTTGCACGAACTTTGGCTCAGGAAACATCTATCTGTATGCAAGCATAGACAATGCAAACATCTTGTGGAACACAAACTTCAACAACAACGAAAACACCTACAACGAAGCATGTGCCGACCTTGCCACAACCACAAGCCTGACTTTTGTTGTCCAAGGTGGTAATATCCATATCGGAGTCATCGGAAATAAGGACACCGGCGCACAAGGAAAAGGAAGCTGGTGGAAAGCCGACAACTTCCGCCTCTACTACATCGGCACACCGGAAGACCTCGACATCACCGTATCCGACGCAGGCTATGCCACCTACTACGCCCCGAACGCATTCACCATGCCGGAAGGCCTGACGGGCGGCATCGCGAAGAGCGTGGACACTGACGCAAACAAGCTGACCATTGACTGGTGCTACCAGCCGGGCAGCACCGTGCCAGGACTGACGGGCATCATCCTGCAAGGCAAACAAGGCGAGTATAAAGGCGTGTATGCAGAAGCCGTACCCGCTCCGGAAGGCAACCTCCTGCAAGGCACACTGGCAGCCAAGAACATTGCAGAAGCCGGCTACCTCTACTACAAGCTGGCCAACGATCCGGAAAACGGCATCGGCTTCTACTGGGATGCAGCGGAAGGCACATCCATCAACAACGGCGCGAACAAGGCTTACCTGGCCATCGAACAGACACCGGAAGCCAGCGAGACGAACTTCTTCCTTTGGGATTGGGAGGCCACCGGCATCGCCGAAACCGTGGCCGACGAGGCCGCACCGGTGGATGTCTATACCCTCTCCGGCCTCCGCGTCCGCACACAAGTCGCGCCCGCCGAAGCCCTGCACGGCCTGCAGAAAGGCATCTATATCGTGAACGGTAAGAAAGTCATCAAGTAAAAAACAAACCATAAAAAATATCAGCATGGAAAAAAGAAAATATGTAACCCCTGCCCTCCGCGCAGTGGAATTGCAGCAAAAGGAAACGATTTGTGCGGTGTCGGGAAACAACATAGACATCAACAACTCCCATTCGGAAGCACAGCAACTGAGCAACAAGAACGTGTGGGAAGACCTTTGGTAAACGCCGACTAAGGCAATGCCCCGCCAAAGGGCATGCCCATGCCATCGGAACGGGCAGCGCGACAAATGCGCTGCCCGTTGTTTTCATGCCTGCAGAAGCCATGCCTCATTCCGCACAACGAACAAAACGGCCATTATGGCTGCTTCCCCTGCTACGTGGAATTTGTAATTCCACGCAATTCTGCCGCGGGGAACGGTTTCATGCTTCCCTGCCGATACGCTGCGACGGATTTGACATTTTGCTATTTTCCCTGGAAGTTGACACTTTGTCATTTGAAGGCCTCTGAGATTCACTTGTACGGGGCCGGGGGCGGGGGCGGGCGCAAAAAACGCAGGCTCGCGGAGCATGCGGAAACCCAAATGTCGGCAAATAGAGGGCGCAGGCTTTCTTTTTGTCGCGGGTGCGGGCTGTTTCCGCGCCGGGATTGCCGGGGCACGTAAGCCGGGCTGGGCTTGTGCCGACATATTGACATCGGGGATTTGTCGGTGAAAAAGTTCCAAATAGCGGAAAAAGGGGCTTCTGAATCGCCGGCTGAAAATTTCGGGGCTTGGAAAAAAAATTCCGGGGCCGGGAATTTCTTTTTCGGGGCCCGGATTTTTCCGTCCCGGCTGCAAGATTTCGGGGACGGACTGCCTCAAAAAGTAAAAATCCCCCGTGAAACGTTGCACAAAGGGGCTGTTTTGTGCAAAAAATGACTGTTCCTTTCTCTGTTTTGCTTTGCAAGCTCAAAAGCTGTGTCACGAAAATCCGCCTAAATCCGGCAAAAAGAAACTTGTTCCGCTCACGGAGTGACATTCTGCCAGGTCCGTGTGTTGTCGGATACCGTCCCAGGCCCAGCTGCGACGGATTTGAAAGCCGCGCAATTGGTCCGTCCGGAGGCAAAACTCCTCCGCCTTATAGGGGAGGTGGCCCGAAGGGCCGGAGGGGTTTCCCATGCACAAGAGTGACTTTCCCTTTTTTACGACCCGTTTATGTTGTCCGTGGATGCGTCCGGAGGTGTTCGCGTGGGCGTGAACCCCCTCCACCCCTTCGCGGATCGTCCCCCTACGAGGCGGGAGAGTTTTGGCGTCCGCATGGTGAAAAAAGGGTCGTTACGACCCCCGCCGCATGGCGAACAGAAGGAGCGTTACGTCACGCGCAGAGCTTGTTAAATCCCCACTCAATTTCGACTGCCCCTAAGAAAGCCCTTGCGGGTCCCAAGGATTCGGAAATCCGCGTTTCCGGTTGTGCCAAATTTCAAATCCAGCGCAACAAAGAACACGGCCCCTTTTCAGATTGTTACCATTTGGCACAAAACAAAAAAGGGATGCACAATGCATCCCCCTCTATTCCCATAGGCATACCGCCCGGCAACCTGCTGCCAGCTCCGGTCAAACGCCATCCGGCAGACGGTTCGTCTCCGAGTCGGGGAACACCACCGTGGGCGTGAACGACTTTGCTTCCTCGAAATCCATCAAGGCGTATGAAATGATGATGCAGATGTCGCCCACCTGCACCTTGCGGGCCGCCGCGCCATTGAGGCAGATGCAGCCCGAACCGCGCTCACCCTTGATGACATAGGTCTCAAAGCGTTCGCCGTTGTTGTTGTTCACGATTTGCACCTTTTCGCCCGCAATCAGGTTGGCCGCATCCATCAAGTCCTCGTCAATCGTGATGCTGCCCATATAATTCAAATTCGCCTCCGTCACACGCACACAGTGCAACTTCGACTTCAATACTTGAATCAGCATAATGACCGTCCGTTTTTTATTCCCTATCTTATCCTTTATATTTCACATGGTCTATCAGGCGGATAGGCTGGCTCCCGCAGAACACGGTGATGCAACCCACCACGTAGTCCGAATCCGTCCATGCCTCCAGCTCCTGCAACGTGCGCCCGTCCACGATGGAGAAGTATTGCACCTCCAGCCCGACAATGGCGTTCAGCGCGTCCACCACGTAACGCCTCGTCTCCTTCAGCGTGTGGTTCGTGGCGAAATTCTTGCTCTTGACCAGCACGGCGTTGATGTGGGCCGCCACGGCACGTTCCTCGTCCGTCAGCAACGTGTTGCGGCTGCTCATGGCCAATCCGCTCTCTTCGCGCACCACCGGGCAAGGCACGATTTCCACCGGCATCTTCAAGTCCTTCACCATGGCACGGATGACGGCAATCTGCTGGAAGTCTTTCTCGCCGAAATAAGCCCTGTCCGGCTCCGCAGCAGCAAACAGCTTGCTCACAATCTGGCACACGCCGTTGAAATGCCCCGGGCGGTAAGCCCCCTCCATCACCGTGTCCACAGGCGGATAGCTGAACTTGCGCGTGTCAGGTTCGGGATACATCTCCTCCACCGAGGGCGCAAACACCACGTCGGCCCCGATGCTCTCCAGCAAGGCGCAGTCGGCATCCAACGTGCGCGGGTATTTTTCCAAATCTTTCTTATCGTTGAATTGTGTCGGGTTGAGGAACACGCTGACCACAGTCAGCCCGTTCTCCGCCACGCTGCGCTTGACCAGCGAAGCATGCCCCGCATGCAGTGCCCCCATCGTGGGCACCATTCCTATCTTTTTACCTTCCGCACGAGCCTGTCCCAGCTCGCCGCGCAACTCTTCTATCGTATGAACTACTTTCATTTGCAGCCAATTTTTAAAATTGTAATCCTAAAAAACGCTGCAAAATAACATATAAAATACCATATAACAAAACAAAGGCCGGAGAAATAAGTGAAATTTATGCAAAAGAATGACACCTGCGGAGGAAGGAAAAGGCGAAATGCCATTTTTTTTTCGTAACTTTGCATGAGGAAAACGTAAACAGAACAAATGAAGGCTAAGAAAATATTATTCGTTACCCAGGAAATGACACCATACGTCCCCGCTTCGGAACTGGCCGCCCTGGGAAGAGACCTTCCCGAGGAAATCCAGAACAAAGGGCGGGAAATCAGGACATTCATGCCCAAATGGGGTAACATCAACGAACGCCGCAACCAGCTGCACGAAGTTATCCGCCTCTCCGGCATGAACCTGATTATCGACGACACCGACCATCCCCTGATTATCAAGGTGGCTTCCATCCAATCGGCCCACATGCAGGTGTATTTCATCGACAACGACGACTATTTCCTGAAAAGGCAAATGGGAACGGATGAAAACGGCAACGAATATGCGGACAACGGGGAACGGGCGATATTCTATGCCCGCGGGGTTTTGGAAACCGTCAAAAAACTGCGCTGGGTGCCGGACATCATCCACTGCGAAGGGTGGATGTCGGCATTGGTCCCCTTGTTTGTGAAGACAGCCTATCAGGACGAACCGTCCTTCTGCGACAGCAAAATCATTTATTCCATGTCCCATGAGCGACTGGAACAACCATTGGGCACCAACTTCGGCAACTGCATCGCGTTCCGCAACGTGGACAGCTCGGTGCTGGAAGGATTCAGCCCGGAAATGACTTTTGCCGAACTGAACAAGCTGGCCATCAACTATTCCGACGGGGTAACCGTGCCGGAGACAGGCGCGTTCCAAGAATTCGTGACATACGCCGAAGAGAAAAAAGTGCCGGTGCTGGGAGACGTGGATGCCACTTGCGTGGCCGCGTTCTCGGACTTCTACGACAAGGTTTGGAGCACAGGCAAAACAGACAAAGAAGAAGAATAAACATCCCCCCCGTTATCAGGATATGAAAACCAAAGCCCCACTCATCGCGCTGCTCGGGTTATGCGGCGCAGCTTGCGACGACACGACAAACGACATCGGCATATACACGGACGAAGACAACATCAGTGCCTCCACCGCCATTTATGAAGCGTCCACCCGTTCGCTGGCCGCAGATTCCGTGTTGAGCAACAGCAACAACTCCTTCCTGGGACGCATGACCGACCCCGAAACCGGCCTGCAGGTGAAAGCCGAGTTTCTGGCGCAATTCAGCACATTGGAGAATTGGGAGTTCCCCGACTACGGCCAGATGATTAAAAACGACCAAGGGGAAATCGAAGCCGACTCCATCGAAATCTGCCTCTATTATGAAAAGTATTACGGGGACGGCAACAACCCCATGAAAGTGGAAGTCTATGAACTGGACACGACAAACGTAATCCGTGAAGACTCCACCTATTACAGCAATGCCGACCTGACCCGGTACATCAACCACAAGGCAGACGGCCCCATTACCAGCAAAGTATTCACCGCCACGGACTTCACCGTGCCCGAGGACGACCGGGAGAGCAGCTCGTATTCACCAAACATCCGCATCGTCCTCCCCAAAGACTACGGGACGTTCATGCTGAGAAAATATTACGAGAACAAAGACTTTTTCAGAAATTCCTATAACTTCATCCACCACGTGTGCCCGGGATTCTACTTCAAGCTGACGGACGGAAACGGCACCATGGTGAAAATGAGGGTAGGCGCGATGAACATTTACTTCAAATACAGGGACACGGCAAGGGACACCGTCTATGTAGGCATGGGACGTTTTGCCGCCACCCCCGAAGTGTTGCAAAACACATACGTGGAAAACGAAGGATTGTCGGCATGGCTGGACAACAACAACGAATGCACCTACCTGAAAACCCCGGCCGGGGTGTTCACGGAAATGACGCTCCCCATAGACGAGATTTATGAAGGGCATGACAACGACAGCATCAGCCAGACGCAGTTCACCCTGTACCGCTACAACACGGAAGCCGACTTGGCGGCGGCTTTCGACATCCCGCAAACCCTCTTGCTGGTGCGCAAGCAGGACATGTATCTTTTCTTCGAAGAAAACCGGGTGCCGGACAACAAGACATCGTTCATCACTTCCTTCAACAGCAGTTACAACACTTACACGTTCTCCAACATCAGCAACCTGATTGCCTACTGCCGCCGGGAAAAGCGCACCGAGGCGGCCAAAGCAGGACTCACCCCGGAAGCTTGGGCGCAAGACCACGAGGATTGGAACAAAGTGGTGCTTATCCCGGTCGAAACGAACGAAGACAACAGCAACAACATCGTGAGCGTGACCCACGACATGGGAGTGGGCAGTACGCGGCTGGTGGGAGGAATCAACGACCGCACCAGCCTGCAAGTGATATACAGCACATTCCAATAAAGATATTAAAGACACTACGGAAATACCAACCAAATGGAAATCCCCGCCAGCCTCAAGAACTGGCGGGGATTTCCATTTATGAATCCGGCTTTGGTCAGGCTTGTTTCTTGGCCGAAGCCTTGCGTGTCGTCTTCTTAGGCTCAGCCTCGGGCGAGAGCTTCTTCAGCCGTGCGTTCAAACGCGCGATTTCCTTATCCTTCACCTCGAGTTCCTCGCCCTGGTTCTTAATCAATGTGAGCAAGGAGTTCAGCTCTTCGTTGTCTATGTCGCTGGGGTACATGCTGTTCACCCGGTTGATGAAATCGCCAAGGATGTTCATGTAATTCGTGAAGGCATCATACGGCGAATCATAAATGCCGCGATACATGTTCCAGCTGCTAGGCTTGGTGGTCATGAAACGGAAATTGTTGCTGACCTGTAGGTAGTCCCAATCTTGCTTGATTCGCCTGTCGTTGCTGATGCGGACACGGTCGGCTACGCTATACAACTTGTTGAAAGCCTCGCGTTGCATACCGTTGCCCAGCCAGCAACTGATGTCGCGCTCCTCGTCCACCCAAGAAATGGGATAGGCAACCTCCAACGCGTCCACCGACTTGTGCTGCTCGATGACCTCGGAAGGCGTGGAGAAAGTGATGCCGCGCTGCTTGGCGCAGGCCGGGAAAGCCTTGATGAATTCCAAGATATTGGACGACAAAGGCTGGAACATGCCCAAAGCACACAACTCCATGAAAATGTTGATGACCTGTTCTTCTTCCGGCTCCGAAGCGATCCAGTCCATATACGTGTCGGCAAACAAGGGGTATTCATTCCAAGACTTGTCGCTGAAGCGCAGGCAAATGTCATCCGAAAGCTTGTAGTCGCGCAACAAAAGCTTCAAGTTAGGATTCTGTACGCAATGATAAACAAAATGCGGGCTCTTCCATCCCAGGATGTGCTTCGCACCCTCCGTAATCATGCCCTTGAAGCCCATCGAGGCCACCGTGCTTCCAATGTCGTCGGAATAAATCAGCGACGAATTGCGGAACACTTTCGGTTCCTGCCCGAAAAGTTCCTTGATTTTCTTCGCCATCCGCATGGTCTCTTCCTTGAAAGAATCCTCGTTGGCCAACGAAGAAAGCCCGTGGGAATAGGGTTCCGCGATAAATTCCACGCACCCCGTTTCATTGAGTTCCTGCAACAGTTCTATCACCGTAGGAGCATAATTCTCCAACAGTTCAATGGCACAGCCTGAAATGGAGAAAGCCACCTTGAAATAGCCTTGGTTCTCCTTGGCCATCTGCAGCAACGTCTGCAAGGCCGGTATATAAGAGTGTTCCACCGTGTCGTTGATGCTCCGCTCGTTCTCGTAATCATCATAATAATAATGATCCGTGCCGATATCAAAGAAACGGTAACGCTTCAGATGTATATTCTGATGAATCTCGAAATAAAGGCAAATCGTTTTCATATCATAGTATTTTTAATTATTTGCATTTTTGAATCGTCTCATCGTAAAGCCTGCGGATGCGCTGGCCGACCTTCTCCCACGTGATGCCATCCACCTCTTTCTTCCCTTCCTTCTGAAGGTAGTCGTGCAGGGAAGGATACATGCAAAGCGCATACATGGCATCCGCCATCGCGTCAATGTCCCAATAGTCCACTTTGATGCAATTGGAGAGGATTTCCGCACAACCGGACTGCTTGCTGATAATCGAAGGCACACCACTCTGCATGGCCTCCAACGGCGATATGCCGAACGGCTCGGACACGGAAGGCATCACATACACGTCGCTGTCGCGGAAACATTCAAAAACCTGTTTCCCTTTCATAAATCCCGGGAAATGGCAACGGTCGGCAATCCCGTATGCCGCAGCCATCTCAATCATGGCGTTCATCATGTCGCCGCTCCCCGCGAAACAGAAACGCACGTTGTGGGTGCGGTCCAACACCCGCCGGGCAGCCTCAATGAAATACTCAGGACCTTTCTGCATCGTGATGCGCCCCAAGAACGTCACGACTTTCTCCTTGCGCTCCGAGCTCGGCTTTCGTTGGTCCACGATAGCCTGCAACTCGGGAGCCAAAGGATAGACGGCATTGTGCATGGCAAAGCACTTGGCCGGATCCTGATGGTAATGGTTGATGACCGTCTGGCGCGTCAGTTCGCTCACGCACATGATGCAGTCTGCATGGTCCATGCCGTTCTTTTCTATCCCGTAAACTGTGGGGTTCACGTTCCCCCGGCTACGGTCGAAGTCCGTGGCATGCACATGGATGACCAGCGGTTTCCCGCTCACCTGCTTGGCGTGGATGCCGGCCGGATAAGTCAGCCAGTCGTGCGCATGGATGATGTCATACTGCTGTTGGCGCGCCACCACTCCCGCAACGATGGAATAGTTGTTGATTTCCTCGTGCAGGTTATCCGGATAGCGTCCGGAAAACTCCATGCAGCCCAAGTCGTTTACATACATATAAGAGAAATCGGCATAGATATGGTCGCGAAGGTCGTAATACAACTGCGGATCCATGTAGCCGCCCACGCGACTCTTCACATACTCCCAATCCACGTCGCGCCACACAATGGGCACACTGTTCATGCCGATGATTTTCAGGAAACTCTGGTCTTCGTCTCCCCAAGGCTTGGGAATACAGAAAGTGATTTCCATATCAGGCTGTACGGAAAGCCCCTTGGTCATACCATAACTGGCCGTACCGAGTCCTCCAAGAATATGAGGAGGAAACTCCCATCCAAACATTAATACTTTCATATCCGGTTCTCCTCCTTATTTATATAATTCCAGATTTTTCACGACACGCAGGATTTCCGCCACGTTCATGGCAAAAGAAATGGCGCCACGCGCATGGAAAGGCGGGTTTCCATCAAACATTTCGGGAATCGTGCCCACGCAATGCGAGAACATTTCTTCCTCAAAGCCTACCAGCACACGTTCAATGAAACTAATCCGGCTCTGCTTGTACAGGCGCAAGCAAGCTTCCATGTAGAATCCCGCCAGCCAAGGCCATGCCGTGCCTTGATGGTATGCATAGTCGCGCTGGATTTGCGGCCCGACATACATGGGGTTGTAGCCGCCGCTCTTCGGGCTCAGCGAACGAAGCCCCTTGGGGGTCAGTAATTCTTTCGTGCAAATGTCGAATACCTGTTTGCGTTCGGGCAGGGTCAGCGGGGAATATTCAAGCGCCACGGCAAAAATCATGTTGGGCCGCACACTCCAATCCGGACTGTCGTTGGTCTCGTCCACATAGTCGAACAAATACCCGTATTCGTTAAGGAACACTTCACGGAACGACTGCGCCACTTTTCCGGCCACACTTTCCAATTCGCCTTCCCAATAAGTATCGCCAATGGCATGGCAGATATCCGCGCTGAATTTCAAAGCATTATACCACAACGCGTTAAACTCCACGATATACCCGCTCCTCGGGACGATGGGCCGCCCGTTGGCCGTAGAGTTCATCCATGTGATCGCCTTCTCCTTTCCCTTGGCATACACCAATCCATTCTCCCTCACTTTCAGTGTCGGGTGCTTGTCCCCATAGAGGTACGTCATGATGTCCTTCACCAAAGTGCCATATTTCTCGACGCATTTTTCCATCGACACGATTTTGGCATATTGCTGGATACAAGAAATCGCCCAAAGGAAAACGTCGGGATATTCAATCTCATGGATTTTCACGGAAAGAGGCTCTCCTGCCATAAACTGCCGGACACCCTTTTCCATCGTCTTCATGCACATTTCGAACTGTTCCACTTCGTCATTGACCAACGTCAGCCCCGGCAAGGCAATCATCATGTCGCGGGCACGGCACTTGAACCAAGGATAACCGGCCAAGATATAATTCTCGCCGTCCACGTGATAGTAGAACTGATGCGCGGAGTTCACCAGGCAATGATAGAAATTGTCTCTCGGCGTACGGATTTTCACTTCGAAATCAGCGATTTGTTTCAGCTGGGTCGTTTTGATTTCGGAAAGCCCGGCCGAGAACACCACGCTTTCGCCCTTCTTGATTTTAAATTCAAAATAGCCCGGCACGTACAAGTCTTCGTTGAACGCATAACCCCGCTCCAGTTCCTTCGGGTATTCCACTCCACGATACCAGTCTGGCTGGAACACGAAATCGTTTTTCTTGTTCAGCTGCATGTACAATTCCGGATATCCCTCATACAAGCACGTCTTGATGCCATTGGACACCTCTTGGTAATTTCGGTTCACGCGGGAGTTTTCATGCGTATATTCCCGCACACAACGGAACGCAAGGAAAGGCCTGAGCTTCAACGTCGTTTCGGAATGCGCATCCAACAGCGTGTAACGTATGATGATGCGGTTCTCGTAATGCTGGAACACCTTTTCCTTTTTCAGAATCACGCCTCCCACACGGTAAATCGTTGTCGGGACCTGGTCGCAATTGAACTCACGGATGTACTTGTGCCCGTTCGGACTGAAATTATTCCCTTGGTACTTATGCAGCCCCAAATTGAACTCCGCGCCATGCTGCACGACCGTTTCGTCCAAAGAAGACAACAACACATAATTTTCATCGCCCAATTCCGGAATGGGGACTACCAACAAACCGTGATACTTTCGCGTATTGCAATCTACAATCGTAGAGCAAGAATAAGCCCCTGAACGGTTGGAACGCAAGATTTCCTTTTGAAGTGCCTCTTCCAAATTCGTCATCAAGGTCTTATCAAAATGAATGTAACTCATGGTCTTGAAATTATATTAAGGTTATCACTTTATCGTTCTGTCTGTCATTTCTTTTATGTCAACCCAAAAATAGTAAAAAATCCAATATCAACGAAATTATGACACACATATTTTTAAGAAAAACTAAAAACTTGCTTTACGACATGTTTTTGCCCGCAAATATTTCCGCGCTTGAAACAGATTTGCTAATTTTGCATTATTAAACAATCCGCAGTAATCAAGTTTATGGTCAGAGTAAAAATGGATAATAAAGAGGAGATTTGGGAAAAAATCTCTGATTTATGGGATCCACTCAATCCTGAACAACGGGAATATTTGACACAGAACCTCGTCGTCTATACCTTTAAAAAGGATGAGCCGATATACAGCGAGGGGGACTACCCCACGCGGCTCATGTGTCTCCTCGACGGCAAGGTAAAAATATTCAAAAACGGCACCAGCGGACGCAACCAAATCATCAGAGTCATCAAGCCCGTGGAATATTTTGCCTATCGCGCCTATTTTGCCTGCCAAAAGTATCTCACGGCCGCGGCCGCGTTCGAGACATCCACCATCGGCATGATTCCCATGGCCACCATCATGCGGCTGGTAAGGGAAAACAACGACTTGGCGTGGTTCTTCATCAAACAACTTTCCATAGATTTGGGAGTCGCCGACGAAAGGACTGTCAACCTGACCCAAAAACACATCAGGGGACGGCTTGCCGAATCCCTCCTGTTTCTCAAAGAAAGCTATGGGCTGGAAGAAGACGGATGCACATTGAGCATCTACCTGTCGCGCGAGGACTTGGCCAACCTCTCCAACATGACAACTGCTAACGCCAGCCGCACCCTTTCCAATTTTGCCGCAGAGAAAATCATCGCCATCGACGGGCGGAAAATCAAAATTATCGAAGAACACAAGCTGGAACAAATCTCCAAAATCGGATGAGACCTTGGAAGGAATCAAGACGGGATGATGAAATCAATCCATTCCTGATGTATCCCCACGGTCATCGGCAAGGGTGCATTTTCCCACACCGCGCCGTCCAAGCTCACCATGGCTTTCCCGTTATCATAGAAATGCACCGCCTTCGTCCGGTAGGACTTCACCGCCTTGTGGTTCAGGAAACGACCACGGAAGAGCATCCACAAAGCCTCCACCATTTGGGACATCTCGGGATGTGAAACCACCGACACGTCCAGCAAACCGTTGTAAGGCACTCCGCTCGGTGTCTGTCCGTATCCCCGCGCACTCCCGATGCACACGGTCATCACACTTTTGTCAATCTCGTCTTGGTTGACTTTGAAATGCATCCTGTGTTCCATCCGCTGGAACAAAAGGATAAACATGGAAGACAAATGTGACAGCGTGAGCATGCCCCAAAACCGCCTCGTCTTATGCTTGATATTCATGATGTTGGCCACCAGCCCCACATTCACGCAATTCAGAAAGTAGCGGGGCTTTAGCTCCTTGTTTTCAGGCACACAAACCCCCACATCCACTTTGCGCACACGCCGCTTCACCAACCAGTCTATCGTCTGCTTATAATTGTCTTCCTCATATCCCCAAAAATGGGCGAAATCATTTCCCCATCCGTTGGGAACCACTCCGATGGCAATCTGCCGGCGCACATCCTCCCCCTGGGCCAACACACCATTCAGCGCACGGTTCAAAGCGGCATCGCCTCCAACGATAATCAACGTCTGATAACCATTGGCAGCCAACATAGCCGCCAGCCGCTCCACCGACTTCGGACCTTCGCTTTGGACAAAATCGTATTTGACGCCCCTCTCTTCCAGATAGGCACGTATGGCATCCCATTCCTTGTGGACATGGCGGACACCTTCTTTCGGACAATAAATTATCCCCCAACGGTCTGGTTCCATAACTCCCAATTACCTATTTACCTGCGAATATAGCGAGAGACGGGGCAAGGAAAAGCTTGATTTTCCATTGGGCTATCCGAACCGCGCCCCATATCCGCGTAGCAAAGATACGGAAAAAAATTTGTTTGCCACACTTCCCCTACAATTATTCACGATGAAAGCCAACGCCCGATTTGGGAAATTTTCTCCTCCATCGGGCTTGACGCATCCAGCCAATGTACCCGGACACCCCTGCGCTCCATTCCCCGGAACCATGTCATTTGCCGCTTGGCAAACTGATGGATGGCCGTTTCCAGCTTCTTGCACATCTCGTCATACGTCAATTCCCCAATCACGTACTGCGTCAGGTATTTATATTCCAAACCGTAATAAATCAGGTCCTCCGCAGGAATCCCTTCGGCCAACAAGCCCCGGATTTCATCCAGCATACCCTCTTCCAGCCGCTGCTTCAACCGTTCGCTGATTTTTCTCCGCCGCGTCTCCCTGTCTATGCCAATCCCCACGACCAAAGCATGGATGGACGGAAAATCCCGCCCTTCTGCAGGATGACTGTGATAATATTCTTCAATCTCAATGGCACGTATGGCACGCTTCGGCGTGTCCACGTCCGTCGTATTATGCAACTGCTTGTACGACTTCAACATCCCTGTCAACTCCTCCAAGCTTTTTCCGGCCAACGCCGCGCGCAAAGCTTCGTTTTCCGGCACAGGCACCAGCCGGTATCCACGCAACACGGATTCCAAATACAGCCCTGTCCCCCCACAAAGCACCGGGACCAGCCCTTTCCCGTGCAACTCCTCATACACTTTCAGGAAGTCGCGCTGGTATTCAAAAACATTATATTTCGTGCCAGGCTCCACAATATCAATCAAGTGATAGGGCACACTGCACCCGTTCACCACGTAATCCCCCAAGTCCTTTCCTGTTCCCAAGTCCATCCGCCGATATACCTGCCGGCTGTCCCCGCTGATGACTTCCGTGTGCATCTCATGTGCCAGCCTGGCCGCCAATGCGGTTTTGCCCGAAGCCGTTGGGCCAAGGATGGTTATCAAGTCATATCCCATTTCGCGTAGTTTTTACCATTTCCTGCGCAAAGATACAAAAAAAGCCACCCTCTCGTGAAAGAGGATGGCCTGCATTTCTATTTCTGAACCGGAAATTAACCGTTCACTTTCTTCATGTGGGCGATCAAATCCAACACCTTGTTGGAGTAACCGATTTCATTGTCGTACCAAGAAACGACCTTCACGAAAGTATCGGTCAAAGCGATACCAGCCTTGGCGTCGAAGATAGAAGTACGAGTGTCACCCAAGAAGTCGGAAGAAACCACCGCATCTTCAGTATAACCCAGCACACCCTTCAATTCGCCTTCGGAAGCAGCCTTCATGGCAGCGCAGATTTCCTCGTACTTAGCCGGCTTAGCCAAGTTCACAGTCAGGTCAACTACAGAAACATCCAAAGTCGGCACACGCATAGACATACCGGTCAACTTGCCGTTCAAAGCCGGAATAACCTTGCCTACAGCCTTTGCAGCGCCCGTAGAAGACGGGATGATGTTGCCGGAAGCGGCACGGCCACCACGCCAATCCTTCATGGAAGGACCGTCAACAGTCTTCTGGGTAGCAGTAGTAGAGTGAACCGTAGTCATCAAACCGTCCGTGATGCCCCAATTGTCATTCAGCACCTTAGCGATAGGCGCCAAGCAGTTGGTCGTGCAAGAAGCGTTAGACACGAACTGGGTGCCCTTCACGTATGTATTTTCGTTCACGCCGCATACGAACATCGGAGTAGCATCCTTGGAAGGAGCAGACATAACCACATACTTGGCACCAGCGTCGATGTGAGCCTGAGCCTTCTCCTGCGTCAGGAACAAGCCCGTAGATTCAACTACGTATTCAGCCTCAACCTCGTTCCACTTCAGGTCTGCCGGGTTGCGTTCTGCCGTCACACGGATTTCCTTGCCGTTCACGATCAACTTGCTGTTTTCAACGTCAGCTTCGATTGTGCCTTGGAAAGCACCGTGCATCGTGTCGTACTTCAGCATGTAAGCCAAGTAATCAACCGGGCACAAGTCGTTGATACCTACGATTTGGATGTCGCTTCTGTTCTGAGCGGCACGGAACACGAAACGGCCGATGCGGCCGAAACCATTAATACCTACTTTAATCATTTTACTTAAACTTTAAAATAAAGGTTTCAATATGAATTATTATCTCTCTCCACTTTCATTGCACCGGCTCTCCCGCCAATGCCTTAACCTTCTAATCGGCACTGCA
This sequence comes from uncultured Paraprevotella sp., assembly GCA_944319925.1. GTDB lineage: Bacteria > Bacteroidota > Bacteroidia > Bacteroidales > Bacteroidaceae > Paraprevotella. Next base: position 19,288 of record CALUFQ010000009.1, on the reverse strand, counting down.
AATTTATAAAATTCTTTTGGATTATGGCATAAGAAACCATGAAAAAAAACAAATCTTCCGCAAATCTGATTCCGTGGCCGAAGGAAAGCCGCCGCCCCGCGGGAAAAGCAGGTCAAAAGGCACGGAAATACAACGTCGTGTCTCCTGCGCGGAGCACCAGCCTGTCGCCGTCGAGCCGCACCACTTCGAAAGTCACGTCATCCGACGGGATGCCAAATTCCCCCAACTTGGCAATATCCGCCACTTCAGACTGGCTTCCCTTCGTCCTGAAATCATACATCCGCAACGTGGACGCACCCTCGTCATACACATACCGGCAAAGATAGGAGCCAAAGCCATTGCCGCCCAAATCATTTACTTCTGACACGCCAAGCTGCAAGGCCCAAAACAAGCGGTGGCATTCCCGGCTTTCGCCAGTGGAGCCGTCCACCACCTTCTCTTCTTTCCAAAATCCCTCCAGGTCAGGATATTCAGGTGCTTTTCCCGTGCAAGAAGTCCAACATGCGAGTATGCCTAGCACCACAACAAGCAAGCCCAAGGATTTTCTCATTTCTTTATACATATCCCCTCCTTCCTAACCGTAATCATTCCGCCGCAGCTGTTTCCAAGGTAATCGCCATGGTCCACCGCCGCCGACAATGAAAAATGCCATCCGTCCCATTTACGGGGCGAATAAGTCACCTCGTAAAGCGAACTGAACTGTTTGCAGATTTTGTCCAAAGGATTGCTGTATGTCCCCCAATGGAGCGCATAAGACATCAGCACCCGGTAACCCCATTCATCCGAAGGTGTCCCGCAGAAAGCCCAATGGTTGGCCCGCACACGGTTGCTTCGGAACTTCAGGTTTCTTTCCTTATTATATATAGGGCCGGGAAGCAACGGGTTGCCCATCCCCAGTCCATAATGTTGCCACGACTGATAAAAGAAATTATTATAATAGTCGTCCTTCGCACTGATTTGCGTGCCTTGGAACGCCGCCCCTTCAAATCGGTCGTCCCCGTCATACAGGATAGGCCCCGACTGGTCTTTCGTGGCCAGTCCCTCCCACAGCAGTGTGCTCACCCACCTGTTCTTGGGCAAAGTCACCTCGATGCCCAGATGCCCGTCTTTCCAACGACCGTATTCAAAGAACATCTGCGAATGGTCGTCGAAGAAATGCTCATAATACACGCGGAACTTCCAGTCGCGCCAATAATAATTCAAGGCAAAGTCCCAGCTCCCCACGTGATTGCCTTCCACGTTCACCTGGTCGCCTCCCGGCGTGTCCGCACCGCCCGACTTGGCAAAAAACACCTTGCCGAAGTTCTTCAAACCATGCGGCATGCACTCAACCTCTTCCGTCCCGTCACTGTCAAAATCGTGCCGCTCGCCTCCGAATTGGGCAGACATCATCATCCCCGCTTCCGCCTCCAGCGGGAACCGTTCCTTGTTGCCCACCTTCAACATCAAGGCCTTGCTATGATACAACACCTTCTGCACATACGCCTGCTGGAAAGGACGCGCGAAATCACGCTGCCAGCGGTCATCCGTAAAGCGCCCGTAAGCGACGTACCCCTTAAAAGCGAACCAGCCCCTCGTGCCCGGCACCGTATAGTAGTCGGCAATCTCAGCTCGCACTTGCGGCACGGGGCGCGCGTTGTTGCCTTCCACCATCCCCCCGCTGCTCAGCAAAGGGTTTTTCCCCAACGGCGCGCGCTCCTTGCTGCCGATGCTCAGGTTCAGCACCCGCCATGAGATGTCAGCGTAAGCCTGTTGCACGATGAAGCCCGACGGGCTGTTGACCGCCCCGGCCAAGTCCAGTCCCGCCCCGATTTTCCATCCGCGGTTGAAAGCCTGCCGGTAAGCCAACCCCGCCCGCAAATATCCGCTGTTCGGCTCCTGGCTCGAAAGCCCGTTCCGGTTGGCCGTGAACCACAACGGCGCATAACTGCCCGAACTGGCATTGGCCGAAGCCTCCACCCGGTAGGTCAGCAACGTATCCGTCTGCGCCAATCCGCAAGAAGCCCCGCCCAGGAAAAGGCATAAAACATTCGTCCCAAATTTATTCATTCGTATTCGTTTTATCCGAATGATTGCTAGCCGCCATCATTCTCTTTCCAATTCGTATGCAAAGATAATGCAAGCCAAGAGCAATACAAAACAAACTGTTTGTTTTTAAGTAACCAATCCTATTTAGTTTATACTATAAACGGGAATTTACAGGAGGCGCGATAAATTATCTTTCAATTTTGAACACTTACTTATTTCGTAATGTCGCACTCGCCGGCTGACTCTGCTCAACCCCGTCGTAAGTAACAACCGCGTCGTTTCGGGCAAATTGAAACGCGCCGCCCACACATAAAACAAGCCGATAAGGAAACTACCTAAGACATTGACCCCAAACGTGGCCCACGGAAAGAGAAACGGCACGATCAGGCGATGCAGGACACACTGCACCGCGTAACGCATTACGCTCCCGATACCGCCACCCAAGAATACAGCCAATAATATTTTCCACATACGACACCGCACAAATGAGAAATCAGCGACTTGCAAAGGAATCACCCAAGCCGCTGATTTTCACATACCTCATTTATATCTATCAATTATAGAAAAAACGTCACTCCCACTCGATGGTCGAAGGCGGCTTGGAAGAGATGTCGTAGCATACGCGGTTCACCCCTTTCACCTTATTAATAATGTCATTGCTCACCTTGGCCATGAAATCGTAGGGCAGATGCGCCCAGTCGGCCGTCATGGCATCCGTGCTGGTCACGGCACGCAAGGCCACAGCGCGTTCGTAGGTGCGCTCGTCGCCCATCACGCCCACGCTCTTTACCGGCAACAGGATGACACCGGCCTGCCAAACCTGGTCGTAAAGCCCCCAGTCGCGCAGCCCTTGGATGAAAATGTCGTCGGCATCCTGCAACACACGCACTTTCTCCCGCGTGATGTCGCCCAAGATACGCACGGCCAACCCCGGCCCGGGGAAAGGATGACGCGTAATCAAATGTTCCGGCATGCCCAACTGGCGGCCTACGCGGCGCACCTCGTCCTTGAACAGCCACTTCAGCGGCTCGCAAAGCTGCAAATTCATTTCCTTGGGCAACCCACCCACGTTGTGGTGGCTCTTAATGGTCTTGCCCGTAATGTTCAGGCTCTCGATGCGGTCGGGATAGATAGTGCCCTGTGCCAACCACTTGGCATCGGTGATTTTCCGCGCCTCGGCATCAAACACTTCCACGAAATCGCGACCGATAATCTTACGCTTCTGCTCGGGGTCGGTCACGCCCTCCAAGTCCTTGAAGAACTTCTCGCTGGCATCCACGCCGATGACATTCAGCCCCAGACATTCGTAGTCGTGCAACACGTTCTTGAACTCGTTCTTGCGCAACATGCCGTGATCCACGAAGATACACGTCAACCGATTTCCGATGGCACGGTTCAGCAACACGGCGGCCACCGAAGAGTCCACGCCGCCGCTCAATCCGAGGATGACACGGTCATCGCCCAACTGCGCTTTCAGCTCGGCCACCGTGGAGTCCACAAACGAAGCCGCGCTCCAGCTTTGGCTGCTGCCGCAAATGTCCACCACGAAGTTCTTCAGCAACAACGTGCCCTGCACGGAATGGAACACCTCCGGATGGAACTGCACTCCCCATAGCTTCTCCCCCTCGGCCTGGTAAGCTGCGTTCTGCACCTTTTCGGTCGAAGCAATCACCTTGAAGCCTTCCGGCAAACGTGTGATGGTGTCACCATGGCTCATCCACACTTGGGAATTGTCTTCGAAACCCTTGAAAAGGGGGTTTTCCTTGTCAAACCATGTCAGGTTGGCTCGCCCATATTCGCGTGTACCCGCCGATTCCACCGCGCCACCCAACACATAACTCATGTATTGCGCCCCGTAGCAGATGCCCAGCACGGGGTATTTCCCGCGAATCTCGTCCAAGCTGATTTTGAAAGCTTCCTGATCATACACGCTGAAAGGCGACCCGCTCAGAATCACGCCGATTACGTCCGGGTCATCTTTCGGGAACTTGTTGTAAGGCAATATCTCGCAGAACGTGTCCAGCTCGCGCACCCGCCGCCCAATGAGCTGCGTGGTCTGCGAACCGAAATCGAGAATGATGATTTTCTGTTGCATAAAAAGATTACTGATTCTGATTATGAGCGCAAAAATACAACATTTTATCGTGACTGGCAACACCCATGCGCCAAAAACTCCCCCGCCCGCGTCAAAGCATCCGGTTTCCCCACGTCCAATATCTTCAAACCCGGAAGCGGGCAGGCACGGATGTCTTCCCGGTCGCATACGGACAGATAGAAATCAATGATGGAGAACTTTTCCGGCCAACGGTTGAAATAAGCGAACAAACGGGGCGAAAACGTGTGGATGCCCGCGAAAGCAAACTTGCGGCAAGCAGCCACGTCAAGATTCGGATAAGGCGACTTCACCTCCCCCGTCTTCACGTTCGTCCACCCCACTAGGCGGTTCTCCTCGTCAAACAACAAATAACGCTGCGTCTGCCGCTCGCTCACCAGCAACAATGCTGCCACATCCCTCCCACGTCGGTAAAAATCCGCCAAATCCACATTACTCAGAATATCTACATTGTGAATCAAGAAAGGTGCCCCGTCCACATTGCCTGCCGACAAAAGAGGAACGGCATGCTTGATGCCCCCGCCCGTATCCAACAGGCATTCGCGCTCGTCGCTGAACCGCACAGTTGCTCCCAGTCCGTCATGGGCTTCCACAAACTGCACAATCTGGTCTGCAAAATGGTGGACGTTGACAACCATGTCCGTGAAACCTGCGGCCACCAGTTTGCGTATCAATATTTCCAACAACGGTGTCCCGTCCACCGGCACCAATGCCTTGGGCATCGTGTCCGTCAAAGGCTTCAGGCGGGTGCCCAGTCCCGCCGCAAATACCATCGCTTTCATAACACAGATAAAATCATTTTAAACCTTTCCGTTTCAACAGTTCCAAAATCTCATCCGCAGAAACACTCTCCCGCTCCGCCTTGTCATAAATATAAAGAATCTATCTCTGTTTCGTCAACTGCTGCCAATACTGTAAACGTAATCACCCTTGCCCCACCGCTCTTGACTTTCACTTTCGAAGCAATACGCATACGGATTTTCCGCAATCCACCGCCCAAATCTGTGCCAAAGAAAGGATTTTCCAAGAGCTCCTCACGCAACTTTATAATGTCTTTCACAATCGAAAGATAACGTTTACCCAACCGTTTGACTTCCCTGTCAAATGTGGCCAAAGATTCTATCCTATATCGCATCGCGTTCCAATTCCTTAATCAATTCCTCTATTGGCCTCTTTCTTCCCGCTTTCAAATCCTTCAACCCCGCATCTATCCCCGCAAGGATTTTCTCCTTGCTGATATATTCTCGTTCCTCCTCGCTCTCACGAATGTCTTCCTGCAACTTATTGGCCAGCCACTTCCGGTTGCTAAGCGAAAGCGATTGTATCGTCTGCCACAAGCTGTCCAAAGAAATGGTTCCTTTCATCTCTTGTTCCTTCATGTTCCCTAATTAGAATACAAATGTAATAAGAATCAATCTGGAAACAAAAGAATCGCCTATAAAACCGCCTTTTTCTTTACCTGTTGTTTCAAGGGCATGAAAATGGGCATGACGAAAATCAAGGCCAGGATGGAAAACAACAACCCGCCGGAATTGCCGATGGCAAAAGAGAACCAAAAAGCTTCGTCCTCCGACCCGTCAATCAAGAACGGCACCAGCCCCAACACGGTGGAGAACATGGTCAAGAACACGGGGATAATCTTTTGGTTGTAAACCTCTATTATTGCAAATAAACACGCCCAATGTATCCACATAAATGGGAACAGAAGATTTAACATACAATGAAATGTCCGCAATGAGACCAATTCATAAAAAAACGAATAGGCACACAATACAGGTTTCGGACGTTCATTGATTTTAGAAAAGGCGAATCGCGCTCAGGACATCAACGGACAAATTCCATAGCGAGGCAAAAAACGGGGCGCATGGGGAAACAAAGTTGTTTTTGTGCGCAAGAAAAGTCAAGCCCACGTCGTGAGCTGTATATTCTCCGTCGTGGGCTGTACATTTGCCAATGTGGGCTATAAAATTTCGAAAGAAAAAAGGAAGTTTCCCGGCGACGCATCCGCTTTTTCCGGGCAAAGGATTTTCTTTTTTTACAGGCCGCCAAACCTTCCCGCCGGAGACAGCCGTGTGGCCTAGGCTGAGAAAAAAACAGGCAAGCCCCGACAGGAACGCGAGAAGAGAGAAAGACTCGCACTGCGGCAACCGATGGTGTGTGACAGAAGCGCAAACTTCCCACAACCTTGGAAAACGTGTAAAGACTTGCCTATTTCGAAATAAAATCGTTTCTTTGTATCCACAAAAACGACAAGCCATGATGAAGTTCCCGATAGGCATCCAAAGTTTCAGCCACTTGAGAGAGGACGGTTACGTGTATGTGGACAAAACCGAACTGATACACCGCCTGGTCAAAAATGGGAAGATTTATTTCCTAAGCCGCCCCCGACGTTTCGGGAAGAGCCTGCTGGTGTCCACCCTCAAATGCTATTTCGAGGGAAAGAAAGACCTGTTCAAGGGATTGGCCATGGAAAGGCTGGAGACGGAATGGGCGGAGTATCCGGTATTCCACATCGACTTCAACGGGGACAACTTCACCCAGCCAGGAACCCTGGAGAAGAAAATAGAATATCATATCGCCTCTTGGGAAACCGTTTATGGCAAAAGCCCGCTGGCGGCCACCGTGGGCGACCGTTTCGCCTACGTGCTGTCACAGGCCCGCAAACGCCATGACCGCCGTTGTGTGGTGTTGATTGACGAATACGACAAGCCCATACTCGACGTGCTTGACACGGGACTGAAAGTGAAGGTGGGTGAACAGGACATGCCCCTGGAGGATTGGCACCGCGAAATCCTGAAAGGATTCTATTCCGTGTTCAAGGCGGCGGACGACGACCTGCAGTTCGTGCTGCTGACCGGGGTGACGAAATTCTCGCAGGTCAGCGTGTTCAGCGGGTTCAACCAGCCTGCGGACATCAGCATGTCGGAAGACTACGAGACGCTGTGCGGCATCACACAGGAGGAACTGGAACAATATTTCCCGGAGCCCATCGCCGCGCTGGCAAAGAAGTACCGCACCACGCCGGACGGGATGCTGGAAATGCTGAAACGCCGCTACGATGGTTACCATTTCAGCGGAAACCTGACGGACGTGTATAACCCGTTCAGCCTGCTGAACGCTTTCTCCATGAAGGAACTGCGCGACTACTGGTTTGCCAGCGGCACGCCGACCTACCTGGTACGGCTGCTGAACCACACGCAGGAAGACCTGGACGAGCTGACGGGACGCTATTACGACCCCAGGGAGTTCGTGGACTACAAGGCCGACATGGAACGCCCACTCCCGATGATTTACCAAAGCGGGTATCTCACCATCAAGGACTATGACTTGGATTTCGGCACGTTCCTGCTGGACTTCCCGAACAACGAAGTGAAGAACGGATTCGTGTCGCTAGTCGCTTCGAATTATCTGAACCCCAAGGAAAGCCTGGACGGTTGGATCCGCGACACGGTGTTGGCCATGCGCAAAGGTGAACTAGACCGTCTGCGCGAGCTGTTCACGTCTTTCCTTTCCAGCATCCCCTACACCATGCGGCGCAAGGAAGACGAACGAGAACGCGAGCGGTACTTCCACTACACCTTCTACCTCATTTTCCGACTCGTCAGCGTCTATACCGTCTATACTGAGAAGGCACAGAGCCAAGGCCGCGTGGACTGCATCGTGGAGACACCGGACTACATCTACATTTTCGAGTTCAAGCTGGACGGCACGGCGGACGAGGCGTTGGCGCAGATAGAGGAAAAAGGCTACGCCCGCCCCTACTCTGCGGACAGCCGCCAGCTATATAAAATAGGTGTAAGCTTCTCTTCCGCCACGGGCACGGTGGAGGAATGGAAAGTGAATGAGGATTCTCAATCCATCCCAGCCTCTTCCGCCACGAAATAATGCGGGCGGCGTTTCACTTCTTTATAAATCTTGCCCACATATTCCCCGATGATGCCCAAAGCCAACAAGATAGAACCACCGATGAACCACACGGATACCAAAAGGGAAGTCCAACCCGGTATCGTGTTTCCCCGGCAATAGACCACCACCCCATAGATGATGGCTGCCACGGCTATCAGAATGAACAGAAACCCGAGCATGGCGATATAACGGAGCGGACGGACGGAAAAAGAAGTGATGCCATCCAAGGCGAAACTGACCATCTTACCAAGCGGATATTTCGACTCTCCGGCCATGCGCTCCTTGCGGTCGTAATAGACCTTGGCCGTGCGGAATCCCAAGGAAGCCACCATGCCGCGCAAAAACAGGTTGCGTTCCGGATAGGCCAGCAACGCCTGCAAGGCCCGCTTGTCCATCAGGCGGAAATCGGCGTGGTTATAGACCACCTCCCCGCCCAACGCGCTCATCAACCGATAGAAGGTTTGCGCCGTGTGTTTCTTGAAGAACGTGTCCGTCTTGCGCTCTCGCCGCACTCCATAGACCACATCCGCCCCGCCGCGCCAAGCCTCCACCATCTCGCCGATGGCCTGCACGTCGTCCTGCAAATCCGCGTCGATAGACACGGCAGCATCCGCATGTTCCGCCGCCCATTCCATACCGGCCCACAAGGCCCGTTGATGGCCGGCGTTGTGCGCCAGCTTCAACCCGCACACCTTCCTTTCTTGCCGCGAAAAACCGCATATCAGTTCCCACGTGCGGTCGCGCGACCCGTCATCCACATATAAAATCTTCCCGCATTTGATTTTTCCATCCGATTCCAAAGCATCCAACACCGCCGCCAGCTGGCGGGTCGTCTCGACCAAAACCTCCTCTTCGTTGTAGCAAGGCACTATGATTGCCAAATCCACCTTCATCATGTCATTTGTCCTTTCTCGTAAACACAAAACGCACCAATATGAAATTCACCGGCACCGCAATGGCATAGACCGGCAAGGGTGCCCATACCGCAGGCACTTCCACCCACAAGAAGAAATTCAGCAGCCCCATCTGCAGCAGGTAGTTCACCGCATGCGCCCCGCACATGCCCCAAAGCCTGCGCCACGACGGCGAAGTGCCAAACGTGAAATAGGAGGTCAGGTAGAAGTTCGCCACGAACGAAAGCACGTATGCCACTGTGAAAGCGGCATTCGCCCCCATGAACAGATGCAAAAGACAGTAAAGGCCGTAATGCAACGCGGTGGCAAAAACACCTACCAATCCAAAACGGACAAACGTGAAAAAAGCATGCCTCATTGACATTATGACCTCCTCCCCCATTTTAAGATTCATTCCAATCGTCTGAAACGATACAGGTGATTGTTCCGCTTGTCATCACAACTACGGTGACTGGAATTATACACATCCTCCAAAGCATATTCGCGGCCATAACGTTCCTGAAAAGCGGGCACCACATCCTCGCCCATGAAGACATAACCCTCCGCACCCGGGTCGAAACAATCAAAAGGCACCATGCGGTCGCCCAAATAAAAGTTCACCGTAAAAGGATGCATGCGGTTGCCCGGCACCACATCGGTGCGAAACGAATACAACCGACCCTCGGGAACGATGCGAGCTATCTGCTCCGCCACGGCCTTGTCCGACTTCACGTTGAGCACCGTAGGCTGGTACACGCCGTCCAACGCAAAGAAGATGGAAAAGACCACGCCGATACAGGCATAAATAATCCCGTTGTCGGCCGCATTCCGGTGTTGCACCCTGAAATACCAACAAGCGGCCATGACCGGCAAAGCCACGATGAGAACGGCCAGCAACGTCATTGGAAAATCACTCAACGCATGCATGTAAGCGATGTTCTCCGCCGCATGCCGTCCGTCGCCGAACAACGACTCGGGCACCCAATCCATACGCACTGCCATAAAGGCCAAAAGCAAGAGTATGGACAACCCCGACATGATGCTGCCAAAAACACGCAAGGCATTCAAATGCCGGTGGCGCAAATAGACGATATATTCCGCAAGGAAATATGCAATGAACGGATAAATAGGCAATAGATACACGCTACGTTTGCTCTTTGGGATGCAATAGAACACGAAAATGATGGCGATGCTCAAGAGCGCATAGAGCCGTGCATCATCCATGTCGCGGATGTAAGCCTTGAAACGCACCCACCACGTGCGCCAGCAACCCACGGGCATCCGGTAATGCAGGAAAAACAAAGAGAGCAGTACCAACAAAGTGTAAGGCACATACCCGGCCACCACCGTCAGTACATTGTACCAAGCCGGATTCTCATGCGAAGCGTATGTCATCTTGCCCATCAACCGATAGACATTCTCTTCCAACACCAAGCCAAGGAAACGCTCGCCGCCCTGGGCATAGGCCGCCACATACCATAATGCGGGCAAGATGCAGGCGGCAGCAGCCACCCCGAAGAAGGCAAAAAACACACGGAAGAAACCCTTCCCCCGAATCCACAGGAATACCGCAGGCACCGCACAAGGAAGGGCAATGCCCACAGGGCCTTTGGTCAGTGCCGCCGCACTCAGACAAAGGATGGCCACCACCGGCACTCCCTTCAAGTCCTTTTCCGCCCATTTGTACAACTGGTAGAGTGCGATGACCATCATGGCTGTCAGCACCATGTCCACCCGACAAGCCACACCGGCCCGATGCACCTCGAAATTCGTCAGGGTAATCAAAGCCGCGAGGAAAGCCACCTCCGTGCCCCTCCGCTTGGCAAAAAACACATACCCCACTAGCACCATGGCCATCAGGGCCAAAGCCGACGGCATGCGCGCCGTATATTCGTTCACCGCCCCGGCCACCGCCGATATGGCCGCGATGCACCAATGGAAAAAAGGCGGTTTGAAAGCCAGTTCCACCCCGTTGTTGACAGGCAAAACCCAATTGCCCTGTTGGAGCATGGACAAAGCCACGACAGCCTCGCGCGGCTCGCCGCGCGTGTGGAAGGAACTTTCTCCCAAGAAGAGCAACAAGGAACACACGCACAACAGTGCCAAAATCCAAAAATATTTCCTTCTGTCCATCAATCAGCCCTTTTTAGCAGAAATCTTCTCCAACACATAAACCAAGATAAAACCTGTCAGCATCAACACAACGCCCTCGGTCAGGCTCTCGCCCGGAAGCACATTCTGTTCCACCACTATGGTCTGTCCTTCCACCAGTTCCTTCACTTGCGCCTTCCAAGGCCATACTTTGTTCAACGACCCAAGCATGAAACCGGACAGCACGGCCAACGTCACATTGCGGAAACGCCGCAAAGCGTAGGACAACACATGGGAAAAACTGGTGATACCCAGGAAACAGCCCACGGCAAACACACTCAGCACCACGAGGTCAAGTGTTTCCACGGCTTCCATGATATAGAAATACTTCCCCAACAAGACAAGGATGAAACTCCCCGAAATTCCCGGCAAAATCATGGCACAAATGGCAATGACACCGCAGAAGAAGATGAAAAACAAATTGCTAGGCGTCTCTGTCGGCGTGGCCACGGTGATATAGAAGGCCACCACTGCTCCCACAAGAAATCCCGACACGGTCTTCCAATTCCATTCCTTGATATCCTTTGACACGAACCAAGTGGAAGCCAACACCAGGCCGAAAAAGAAAGACCACACCAAGACCGGCTCAGTCTCCAAAAGATAAGTAATCAGTTTGGCCAACGAAAACACACTGATACCTATGCCCAACAGCAAAAAAAACAGGAAGTTCCCGTTGATGGTTTTCCAAAACTCCCTCAACCGTCCCTTACACAACAAACGCCCGGCATGCAGGTTGATGCTCTTGATGGAATTAATCAACTCGTCATAAATGCCCACGATAAAAGCGATTGTCCCGCCCGACACACCGGGCACCACGTCGGCCGCCCCCATGCTCATGCCTTTCAGCACCAACATGGCATAATCTTTCACACTCCTTTCCTTTTCCATTGCTTGTCAAATCTTTCCTTTTTACGTATTTCTCAATTACAAAGTAAACCAAAAAAAGGTGCATTGCCAAGCAATACACCTTTTATCTTCTCCCTTTCGGAACATATTTTTCCTTACTTCACCTTAGCAACCACAGCCTTGAATGCTTCAGGATGGTTCATGGCCAAGTCGGCAAGCACCTTGCGGTTGATTTCAATGCCGGCCTTATGCAGGGCACCCATCAACTGCGAATAAGACATGCCTTCCAAGCGGGCAGCGGCATTGATACGCTGAATCCACAGGGCGCGGAAGTTACGTTTCTTATTCTTACGGTCGCGATAAGCGTATGTCAGACCCTTCTCCCAAGTGTTTTTGGCCACCGTCCACACGTTCTTGCGCGCACCGAAGTAACCACGGGTCAATTTCAAAATTTTCTTTCTTCTTGCTCTCGAAGCAACATGATTTACTGATCTTGGCATAATTTGTTTTCTTTTTGAATGTTAGCGCCATCCATCTTTTCTTGTTTGTTCCAACGGACGAACTTCAGGCTAAACATCCGGTTAATAACTTTTGTTGATTCTCGCCTCACTCTTTCGTTAACGCAGATTGAGAAGGTCGCGCACCTGCTTCAGGTTGTCGGTCACCACGATGGTGTCGTGAACCAGGTTACGTTTTTGCTTCTTCGTCTTCTTCGTCAAGATGTGACTGTGATAAGCATGATGTCTTTTCACTTTACCCGTTCCGGTAAGAACGAATCTTTTTTTGGCACCGGAATTAGTTTTCTGTTTTGGCATTTTGTTTGTTTTTTAATTTGTTATTTAATCTGTGGCAACGCATATACCAGGCGTTACGCACACGCTTCTCTTGTTAGTCCTCGCCTTCCACACGCGGCCCTTGGTACTCTTTCGGGGCGTTGGCTTTGGGCTGGCTTCTTTCGGGCTTTTGCGCCGGGGACTCTTCCGGTGTCCCGCTTGCCTGTTTCTTGGGCTGCGCATTCTTCTTCGGCGCGATGAAGATGGTCATGCGTTTGCCTTCCAGCACAGGCATCTGCTCCACCTTGCCGTATTCCTCCAAGTCGTTGGCAAACCTGAGCAACAACACTTCACCCTGCTCCTTGAACAAAATGCTGCGCCCTTTGAAAAACACGTATGCTTTCACTTTGTCGCCTTCCGAAAGGAATCCCTGGGCATGCTTCAGCTTGAAATTATAATCATGGTCATCCGTTTGGGGGCCGAAACGGATTTCCTTCACATCCACCTTTGTTTGCTTGGCTTTCATTTCCTTCTGCCGCTTCTTCTGCTGGTAAAGGAACTTGCTGTAGTCAATCAGGCGACAAACAGGAGGGACTGCATTTGGAGATATCTCCACAAGATCTACGCCTTGCGCTTCGGCCATCTGCAACGCCTTGGCCGTCGGCACCACCGTGGATTCTATATTGTCTCCCACAATCCGGACTTCGCGCACCCGTATCTGTTCATTGACACGGTATTGCTCTTTCAAATTGTCTTTCTTCATGCAAAAATGTTATGCTCTTCTGTTTGTTTCCTCTATTTACAACGCTCCAAGTTGTTAAAATCGGGTGCAAAGTTAATACTTATTTGTCATACTGCGCACTTCATCGTTGATTTTTTTTGCAAAATCCTCGAATTTCATGCTCCCTTGGTCACCTTCGCCCTGTTTGCGCACCGAAACCGTGCCCTCGGCAGCCTCTTTCTCGCCCACAATCAACATGTAAGGAATGCGCTTCATCTCGTTGTCCCGGATTTTGCGGCCGATTTTCTCGTTCCGGTCGTCCACGATGGCGCGCACGTCCTGTTCGTCGAAATAGGCGCACAATTTCTTCGCGTAGTCATTGAATTTCTCCGAGATGGGCAGGATGGCCACTTGGTCGGGTGTCAGCCACAAGGGGAAATGCCCGGCAGTGTGCTCGATGAGCACGGCGCAGAAGCGTTCCATGGAACCGAAAGGCGCACGGTGGATCATCACCGGACGGTGCTTTTGGTTGTCTTCGCCCGTATATTCCAGTTTGAAACGTTCCGGCAGGTTGTAGTCCACCTGGATGGTGCCCAGCTGCCAGCGGCGTCCCAAGGCATCCTTTACCATGAAATCAAGCTTAGGCCCGTAGAAAGCCGCCTCGCCATAGGCTACCTTGGCTTTCAGCCCCTTTTCCTTGCAGGCTTCCACGATGGCCTGTTCGGCTTCGGCCCACACTTCGTCCGAACCGATGTACTTTTCCTTGTCGTTGGGGTCGCGCAAGGAAATCTGCGCCTCGAAGTTTTGGAAGTCCAATGCGCTGAAGATGATTTGGATGATTTCCATCACACGGATGAATTCGTCCTTCACCTGGTCGGGACGGCAGAAAATATGGGCGTCGTCCTGCGTGAACGAGCGGACGCGCGTCAGCCCGTGCAGCTCGCCGCTCTGCTCATAGCGGTACACCGTGCCGAACTCCGCGATGCGCAGGGGCAAGTCCTTGTACGAACGGGGTTTCCAAGCGTAAATTTCGCAGTGGTGCGGGCAGTTCATCGGCTTCAGCATGTATTCCTCGCCTTCTTCCGGCGTGTGGATGGGCTGGAACGAGTCCTTGCCGTAGTGGGCATAGTGCCCGGAAGTCACGTACAGGTTCTTGCCGCCGATATGCGGGGTCATCACCTGCTGGTATCCGTAACGCTTTTGGATTTTCTTCAGGAAGTCTTCCAGACGCAGGCGCAGGGCCGTGCCCTTCGGGAGCCACATGGGCAAGCCCTTGCCCACCCGCTCGGAGAACATGAAGAGTTCCATCTCCTTGCCAATCTTGCGGTGGTCGCGCTTCTTGGCTTCCTCCAGCAGGGCGAGATATTCGTCCAGCATCTTTTTCTTCGGGAACGAGATGCCATAGATGCGGGTCAGTTGCGGGCGCTTCTCGTCGCCGCGCCAGTAGGCGGACGACACGGCTGTCACCTTCACGGCCTTGATGGCACCCGTGTTCAGCAAGTGCGGGCCGCGGCACAAGTCGGTAAACGCGCCCTGCGTATAGGTCGAGATGTGCCCGTCTTCCAAATCCTCGATTAGTTCCATCTTGTAAGTCTGGCCGTGCTCGCCGAAGAACTTCAGCGCGTCAGCCTTGGCTATCTCCGCCCGCACGACGGCCTCCTTGCGTTGCGACAGTTCCAGCATCTTTTTCTCGATGGCGGCAAAGTCGCCCTCGCGAATCACCGTGCCTTCGGGCGGCATCACGTCATAATAAAAGCCATTCTCTATGGCCGGCCCGATGCCGAACTGGATGCCGGGATAGAGTTCCTGCAGAGCTTCCGCCATCAGATGGGCGGATGTGTGCCAAAACGCATGCTTGGCCTCCGCGTCGTCCCACTTGTACAACACCACGGCGGCATCCTCATGGATGGGACGGTTCAGTTCCACCGTCTCGCCGTTCACGCCGCAGGCCAGCACGTCCTGTGCCAACCGTTGGGAAATACTCTCTGCTATCTGCAAGCCCGTCACGCCAGCCTCATACTCGCGCACTGAGCCATCGGGAAAAGTGATTTTTATCATAACCTTATATTTTGTCCTGTTTCAAGGTTGCAAAAATAGCTATTTTTCACGAGAACAAGGCACAAACCCTTAAAAAATTGCCGCAGACAGCGTACTAATCCCTTCGGCCTTTTCTGCACACAGGCTTATATATATAATATGTATAAGAGCTGCCGCCCGTTTTTTTCGTTTATGAACCATTATGGACTTGACAGGTCTGTCCCATATTGCCTATCTTTGCATATCTGATAATAGAAAAACAATGTGATTATGAAAAAGATGAAAGAAATCCCGCCTTTGTTGCTTGCAACACTCGCGTTGTGCGCATGCTCATCCGGCGGGGACGAGCAACCGGTTTCGCCCGAACTGCCCACGACATCGGCCAACCCGATTCCCATCCGCATCAGTACGGTTATGGAAGAAATCGGTGGAAAACGCGCCACCGACTACGCCTTCGAAGTCGGAGACCCCGTCGGTGTTTATGTAGTCAACCGCAAAGCCGACGGCACGGCCAACACATTGTTGTCCCAAGGCAACTGGGTTGACAACATGCGGTTCACCTACGACGGCACGTGGACTCCCGACACCCCTGTTTACTGGCAAGACGAAAACACTCATGCCGACTTTTACCTCTACTACCCCTACACGGTCACTCTCACTGACGTGACAGCCATGCCCGTCAGCGTCAGCGCCGACCAAAGCACAGAAGCCGCCTACAAGGCCGGCGACCTGCTGGTTGGCTCCACCCAAGACGTGGCACCGACCGAAACCGCCGTCAGCATCACGGCGCGCCACGCGATGAGCCTGATGTCCATCGCCGTCGTGCCCGGCAACGGCTTCACGGAAGAGAGCCTGGCCGCCGCCGACGTGTCCGTGCGCATCAACGGGGTCAAAACCCATGCCACGGTCAACCTCGCCACCGCGACCGTCACGGCCACGGGCGAAGCCACGAGCGTGACCCCGCTGCAGGAAGCGGACGGCGGTTACAAAGCCCTCATCGTGCCCCAAAGCGTGGCGCAAGGCAACCTTGTCACCGTGACCGTGGACGGGCGCGACTTCAACCTGCAGAAGGCGTTCACCTTCGAAGGTGGCAAGCGGCATCGCTTCACCGTGGTGCTGAACAAGACGAGCAACGGCATCAACGTGACCATCGACCAGTGGGAAGATGACGGCATCGACCACGGCGGCACGGCAGAATAGCCCCGAAAAGCGAACCTCAGGCAACAGGCAGGCAGGGCACCGATACTTTCCCATGCCGGCCCCCGCCGGTTGCCTGTGCGCTTTTCACTTCATAAAAATCAACTTTAAACCCAATCGGATATGAAAACCAGACAATTCATTTATGCCTATATGCTCGCGGGGCTGGCTGCCTTCGCGGGATGTTCCGATGATGTCTTCGAAGACGACCCCGTAGCCAACGGCAACGCCCTCATCAGCCTTTCCGGAGAGATTGACCAGCTGCCCGGGAAGCGCGTGAACGACAACGGCTTCTGCGACGGCGACGTGATGGGAGTCTATATCGTGGATTTCAACGGCAACGAACCGGGCACACTCCAGCTCACGGGCAACCGGGGCGACAACGTGCGCCACACATTCAACGAGACAAACTATTCATGGAACTCGGCCTACGACCTGTATTGGAAAGATAAGCACACCCACATCGACGTGTATGGCTACTACCCCTTCGGCGAGCCGGAAAGCATCGAGGCTTACGCGTTCACCGTACAGCGCGACCAGAGCACGGAGAGTGAGGACGGCGAAATGGGCGGCTACGAAGCCAGCGACTTCCTGTGGGGCAAGGTGGCCGACGTGGCCCCCACGACCAGTGTCATCCGCCTGCCCATGCAGCACCGCATGGCCAATGCCCGTGTGACCCTCGTCGAGGGTGAAGGCTTTGCCGAAGGTGAATGGCTGGCCACCGAAAAAACCGTGCTGGCCACCAACCTGGTGCGTGAGGCCACCATCAACCTGGCCGACGGCAGGGTGACCCCGGCGGGCGAAGTGGAAGAGACGGCCACCATCCCCAGCCGCAACGGCGACGAATGGCGCGCCATCGTGGTGCCGCAGACCGTGCCGAAAGACACCATGCTGTTCAGCATCACCATTGGTGGTGTGCCCTATAAGTTTTCCAAGAAAGGAGACTTCACGACCTACCTGGCCGGTAAGATGACCAACTTCTCCATCCGCGTGGACAAGAAGGAAAGCACGGGGAAATACACCCTGACGCTCATCAGCGAGAGCATCACGCCGTGGGAAAGCGACCTCGTGAGCCACGATGCAGACGCACGGCAGTATATCGTCATCAATTCCACCGCCGGACATCTGAAAGATTCTATCATTGCGGCCAACAAAGACTACACGCAGGTGAAAAACCTGAAAATCACGGGACGCATCAACAGCAAAGACTTCTATTTCATGCGCGACTCCATGGACATGCTCCAGTCGCTGAATTTGAAAGAGGTAAGAGTGAGTGGTGCCTTTGGCTACAAACCTTGGATCAAAGGGGATGAAAGCCAAATACACGACGACGAAGAACGGGATGGGACAATTCCCAAAAATGCTCTGAACGAGAAGAGTTCTCTTTTACGCATCGTATTGCCCGACACATTAAATGCGATTGGCGAACTTGCATTCCGTAGTTGCGTAAACCTCACCGGTTCCATCATCATTCCCGAAGGAGTAACCGAAATAGGGTGCAGTGCTTTCATGTGGTGCAACTCCCTGACGGGCACTTTATCCCTACCAAGCACTCTGCAATACATTGGCGGAGGAGGAGCCGTAGACAGAGGCGGAGCTTTCAATGGTTGCCATTTCGCCTGCGAACTGAAATTACCCAACAACCTGAAATACATCGGGCACCAAGTATTTTCAGGAAACTCTGGGTATTACGGGAATCTTATTCTTCCTGAAAAACTGGAATTTATAGGTGATGCAGCATTTTCCGGCTGTAAGAACCTGACTGGCAATCTAGTAATCCCCCAAGGGGTTACCTACATCTCGCAAAGCACATTTGAAAACACCGGACTTAACGGTACCCTGCAACTGCACGACGGTATTACGGGCATCCAAACCAACGCATTTGCCTATACCCCGTTGAAAGGAGAACTGGTATTGCCTAAGAATTTGACCACATTAGGCCAAGGCGCATTTTATGGTTGCGATTTCTCAGGAGTATTGAAGTTACCAAAGGACATTGCATCCATTGGAAATAATGCATTCGCAGGCAACTGGCGCTTAATGGGAGTCATAGAATTCCCAGAAGGTCTGCAAACCATTGGTGCTGGAGCATTTGCGAACTGTCGAAGCATTGAGGGATTGGTATTCCCGGAAAGTCTTGAAAACATACTCTACGAAGCCACTGGTTTCAACGATGGGGGTGCCTTTGAAGGATGTTACGGTATTGGCAGCATCGTTTGCAAAGGTGAAATTCCGGCGAATGTGCAAGTCGGAGCCTTCAACGGCGTAGCCAAAGACAACTTCACCCTCGAAGTGCCGGAACCGGCCATCGCGCAATACCAGGCCGCGTCCGGTTGGAACGAATTCAAGCGCATCGCCGCCCACCACGAGCTGGTGTGCCGCCCGTCGCTCGCCTGCGCCCTGAACACGGAGCACCGGCAGACGCTCGTCGTGGATGCCGAAGGCGAATGGGAAGTGGAGAGTATGCCCACGTGGTGCGAGTTGTCGCAGACCAGCGGCGGCGACAAGACGGAAGTGACGCTCACCATCAAGTCCCTGGCACAAGGCTCGGCCGACCGTACGGGCGAAATCGTGTTCAAGCTGAAGGACGAGGAATACACGCACAAGTGCACCGTGACGCAGT
>CALUFQ010000008.1 GCA_944319925.1 uncultured Paraprevotella sp. | reverse complement strand
ATGGTGTTGGTGCGGTTGCCCAGCCCGATTTCCTGTGCGATCTTCGTGGCGTTGATATAGTAAACCTTGATGTTGTTCTTGGCAAAGTAAGCCTTCACGCGGTTCGGCAGGTTCTTGGCCAGCTCCTCGCCTTCCCAAATGGTGTTCAGCAAGAAGGTGCCGTTCTTCTTCAAACCGCGGGTCACGTCGTACATGTGCAAGTAAGCCTGTACGTGGCAAGCCACGAAGTTCGGCGTGTTCACCAAGTACGTGGAGCGGATGGGGGCATCGCCGAAACGCAGGTGCGAGCAAGTGAAGCCACCGGACTTCTTGGAGTCGTAAGAGAAGTAAGCCTGGCAGTGCTTGTTCGTGTTGTCGCCGATGATTTTCACAGAGTTCTTGTTGGCACCCACCGTACCGTCGGCACCCAAGCCGTAGAACTTGGCTTCGAACATGCCTTCGCCGCCCACGGCGATTTCTTCTCCTTGCGGGAGCGAAGTGAAGGTCACGTCGTCGATGATGCCCAAAGTGAACTGGTTCTTCGGTTCCGGAAGGGCGAGGTTTTCATACACGGCCAAAATCTGTGCCGGGGTCGTGTCGTTCGAGCCGAGGCCGTAGCGTCCGCCCACGATGACGGGGGCATCGGCCTTGCCATAGAAGCATTCCTTCACGTCCAGATACAGCGGTTCGCCGTTGGCACCCGGTTCTTTCGTGCGGTCCAAGACGGCGATTTTCTTGGCACTGGCCGGAACAGCGGCCAAGAAGTGCTTGGCCGAGAACGGGCGGTAGAGGTGTACGGCCACCAGGCCCACCTTTTCGCCCTTGGCGGCCAGGTAGTCAATGGTCTCGCGGATGGCCTCGGTCACTGATCCCATGGCGATGATGACGCGCTCGGCATCCTCTGCGCCGTAGTAAGAGAACAAGCCATATTTGCGACCCGTGATTTCGGAAACTTTGTTCATGTAGTCTTCCACGATGGCGGGCACTGCATCATAGTATGGGTTGCAGGATTCGCGGTGAGTGAAGAACGTGTCGGGATTCTCGGCCATGCCACGTGCCACGGGATGTTCGGGCGAAAGGGCGCGGTGGCGGAATTCAGACAATGCCTCTTGGTCCACGAGCGGGGCGAGGTCATCGTTCTCCAGCATCTCGATTTTCTGGATTT
The DNA here is from genome assembly GCA_944319925.1 of uncultured Paraprevotella sp. Classification (GTDB taxonomy): domain Bacteria; phylum Bacteroidota; class Bacteroidia; order Bacteroidales; family Bacteroidaceae; genus Paraprevotella. Next base: position 65,966 of record CALUFQ010000008.1, on the reverse strand, counting down.
CATGGGAGGTGCGGAAACCATCGAAGAAATTCAGGAAAGGCACACGGCTCTTGATGGTGGACAGGTGTGCCACGCCGGCCAAATCCATCACTTCCTGTACGGAACCTTCACACAGCATGGCGAAGCCCGTCTGGCGGCAAGACATCACGTCCTGATGGTCGCCGAAGATACAGAGAGAGTGGGAAGCCAATGTACGTGCGGAAACATGGAAGACGCACGGGAGCAGTTCGCCGGCAATCTTGTACATGTTCGGAATCATCAGCAACAAGCCTTGGGACGCCGTGTAGGTCGTGGTCAGCGCGCCGGCCTGCAAAGAGCCGTGAACGGCTCCGGCGGCACCGCCTTCCGACTGCATTTCCTGTACCAGCACGGTTTCGCCGAAAATGTTCTTACGGCCTTGTGCCGCCCATTCGTCCACGTATTCTGCCATCGTGGACGAAGGGGTGATGGGATAGATGGCTGCCACTTCCGAGAACATATACGAGATATGCGCTGCGGCCTGGTTGCCGTCACAAGTGATAAACTTCTTTTCTTTTGCCATAATCAGTCAAATATTACGAGATTAAACTACAATTTCTTTATTTCCTTTCTTTCTTAGTACAGAAACCCGAAGAGCCAAATCGGGATTTCGTTGCCCGTGCCCGTTTCGATGTCGTGGCGGGCGTATATCGTTTCGGGATTCCGCTTCCGTTCCTCCGTGGGGCAGATTTTGAACTTCAGGTGCTCGTCCACCAGGAAGGAAGTGCCCTTTTCCCCTTTGTCCACCTTGTGGTCTTTCCACACGGTGTTTTGGAAGAATGTCTCCAATATGTTTTGCGTTTCCAGCCGGCAGGGGTAGATGACGTACATCAGGTTGCTGTTATGCATCATGATTTTTGCCGGTTTTTTGGGGAAGGTTTCCCCTTTCCTGTAAATCATGTTAATCAGCCGCGCGTCTGCCAGGTATTTGATGTAATTCATCACTGTGGCGCGCGAGGTATGTATGTCTTCCGCCAGTTGGCTCACGTTGGGAGCCACCGGGCTGTCCACCGCGAGCAAATATAGCAATTTTTTGATTTTCGTCAAATATTTCAGCTCGATTTGTTTGATGAGCAGGATATCGACTTCCAGCATCATGTTCATCGTCTTGAGCAGATTCTCCGAAAAGTTCCGCTTTTCGAGGAAGAAGGGATAGAATCCGTGGTGCAGGTAGTCTTGGAAATATTTCAGCGGGCTGGCTTTGGGGAGTATTTCCCGCGCGATTTGTTCGTGTCTTTCCAAAATGTCTTCGAGCGTATAGGCCGGGAAATGATTGCCCGTTTGCAGGTTCAGGAACTCGCGGAAGGAAAACCCCCTCAGGTTGTAGGACTTGACGATGCCGCCCAGTTCCGGGTTTTCCGTTTTCAGGCGCATGACGGACGAGCCGGTGAACACGATTTTCAGTCCGGGCAGGGTGTCGTGGCATTTGCGCAGGTCGGAACTCCAGTCCGGTTGCTTGAACACTTGGTCGATGAGCAGCACTTTGCCTCCTGCGTCGTGGAACTCTTTGGCAAACTGGGCGATGCCTTTGCCTTGGAAGTAGAAGTTGTTCAGGTTGATGTAGAGACATTGGCGGTCTTCCACCCGGAAATGTTCTTTGGCGTATTGCAGCAAGAAGGTGGTTTTGCCCACGCCGCGCGTCCCCTTGATGCCTATCAGGCGGTCGTTCCAATCTATCTCGTCCATGAGGGCGCGACGGACAGGGGCGTTGGTGTGTTCCACGAGATATGCGTGTGTTCTGAAGAAAGACTCCATTTCCGATGCTTGATACGATTTGCAAAGATAGTGTAAAACCGAATAAATGCAAAGTAGAGGTGGCAAAATATTTTCTTTTCCTTAAATTTGCAGCATGAAGTGGCATGTCTTTAATCCGGAGAACGATTTGGCTTTGGCTTGTTTCAGCCCGTATTTCATTCCGCCGCGTTCGGCGCGGCAGATGGCGGCAGATTTGTCGGCGTTGCCGGCCTGGTGGGCATCGCCGGGGGATGCGGTCTGTGTGGGAAGGCCGGACGAGATGCGGCGATGGGCGGAGGCGAACGTCTCATGGTTGCCCCTTTTGGAATGGGCGGACGGGGAAAGGCTTCCGGCTGAGGCGGAGGTCGTTCCGTGGGGATGGAATCCTATGCTTGTGCGGCGGCTGGCCTTGGCCGGGGTGTCTCCGGGCTTGTTGCCGGATGAGGGGATGCTGCGCCGTTTCCGTGAGGAAGGCAGCCGGTGTCGTGCCGTGGAACTGCTGGCATGGCTGCGCGGGACGGATTCGGCTGTCGGCAGGCATTGGGGAGGCCGGTTATGTGGCGAGTCTTTCTTTTGTACGGACGAGGCCGGAATTGCCCGCTTGTTGGATGGTTATCCGGAAACGATATTGAAGGCTCCTTGGTCGGGCAGCGGGAAGGGGTTGCGGTTGGGGTGTGGCGGCTATCGGCCGCCGCTTTCAGGATGGTGCCGCCGGGTGCTGCGCGAGCAGGGAGGTGTGGTGGTGGAGCCTATATATAATAAGGTGTACGATTTCGCCATGGAGTTCCGTTCCGACGGACAAGGGCGGGTCGTTTATGAAGGACTTTCCCGGTTCTTCACGACGGAGCGCGGCACGTATGCCGGCAACCGGGTGGTGTCCGAGGAGGAACATGTCCACTGGCTGACTTCCTTTGTTCCCTACGCGTTGTGGGAGGCCTTGAGGGATGACCTGGCGGCTTATTTTTCTCGCTTGTTGGACGGGGGATACCGCGGTCCTTTCGGGGTGGACATGATGTTGTGTCGGACGGAAGGAAGTGATGCCTTGTCCGTTCACCCTTGCGTGGAGGTGAACCTCCGGCGTACGATGGGCCATGTGGCCGCCAGTCTGGCACGTTTCCTTGCTCCCGGCGCGGAAGCTCGTTTCGGCATTGATTATTGTGCGGAGGAGGGGAGCTTGCTGGCCGACCAAGAGCGGAAGATTCGGGAGATGCCTTGGCAGATGGCGGGAGGCAAACTGTCGGCCGGCTATCTGCCGCTGACGCCTGTCACTTCTGCTTCCCGCTACCGTGCGGCTTTGTGGGTGGTGCAGCCGTCTTCGGCTAAGACTTCAGCATTTTCGGCAGGGTGATACGCTTTACTGTATCCATCCAACATTGGCGCACGGCAGTCCAAGGGTAGAACGGGGCCACATCGGTCTTGACCGGAAGGGTGGCCGGACGTTCGTTCAGGAGCGGGAGTACCAGGATTTCCTTGTCCCCGGCCTTGCGGTAGAAAATCAGTTGGATGTTGCCGCACATCGGGATGAGGCGGTACGTCCGGTACGTGTCGGCTATGCGTTGCCAGTCCGTGGTGGCTGTCTGGAGGTGGTTCATCCCCATCAGGGTGGCCAGCGGGGCCAGGTTGGTGTCATGCCCGTATCGGAGGGTTACATTGTTCCGTCCCGATGCGATGGCCGTGTCGGCTGTGGTGACAAAGTTTTCCAGCAGGTTGCGTTCCAAGGTGTACATGCAGCCGTCGCTCAGCGGCGATGCCCCTTTTTCGTAGTACCATTCGAAGTTGTTGTGTTGCCACAAGTCATAACGTTCCTCGTCTGTGAAGAGAAAGCCCAGGTCCGGTTGGTCGTAACTGCTTTGGCTGATGCCATGCAGTTCGAACAAGTCGGCCATCAGTCCGGCAGGGTCGCTGATGTGGTCGGCCACGTAGGCGGAGTCCTTGAACAGCTGGCTCATCAGTCTTTCCGGATGGATGTACACGCTGTCCGCCGCGTGATAGACCGAATCCATGTTTTCCAGATGCATGGCCTCGAACAGCGGGTTCTTGTATTTGATGTAGCAAGCGTCGTGTTCGCTGGCTTCTGTCGTGATGTCCAACCGGGGTTTCAGTCCCTTTAGTTCCATGCAGGCGGCTGCCATGGAGAGGAATGCGCGGGTCTTATAGGTCGAGCGGGCATCCACATGCGTGCCGTCGGTGAACACTTCCGGATAATGGGCCACCATGCGGCGTACCAACCCGCGGTGTTGTTCCGCTCCTTTTGGTGTCAGTTCTCCGTACCGGCCTTCCGCTTCCTGTCGCAGTCCGGCCACCACTTTCAGGGCGCGTTTGCCATCTGGCGTAAGCGCGTTCTTATCGTCGGCCTCCAGCAGGATGTTCAAGGGCTTGTCATATTTCTTTTGTTTGGTCAGGTAGCGCGAGCCATGCCGTGCGAAGACAGAGATGTAAAAGGGGCGGTATCCTTTGGGGGCTTGTGCGGGAATGTATTCCGGTGCCTCGTATGCATAGTATTTCCCGGCTGCCAGTGCCGGATGCTCCTGGATTTCCTCTTTGGCGCTCTGTGCCGTGGCGGTCAAGGCCATTGCGGCACAAGAAAGGATAGCGAAAAATCGTTTCATGATGAAATGAGTGTTGCGTTCGACGGTGCAAAGTTAGGCCTTTAGGGTTGTTGGTGATGCCTTCCGGCTGAAGAAAAAGCATCAGCCCCGGACAATGTAACGGTTTCGTAGCAGAATCGAAATACAGCTACGGCAGATAGCAGCCTTTCAGCTGTTCCGGTGAGTCCAAGGGGCAGAGGTACCCGTTATCGAGGAGGAGATGGCGGGTGGCGATGGAACGTAGGGCGTGGTGGTTGTGGTCGGCGATGATGAGTCCTTTTTCGGCTGTAAGGTCTTGGAGGTAACTGCCGGCGGTTTCCGTCATGGCGGGCGAAAGTCCGGCGAAAGGTTCGTCCAGCAGCAGGAAAGGAGCCGGACGGGTAGTGACGTAGAGGATTTCCAGCAGCCGGAGTGTCCCGCCGGAAAGGTTTTTGAACTTTTCAGATGCTACAGGACCGTATGCTTCTCGGAAGGATTGGGGAATATAGGTTTCTCCGATGTGTTGCACCAATGTCTTCACCTTCATGTGGGTCGGCAGGAAATGATATTGCGGCAAAAAGGCAATCAACCCTGTACGGTAGGCTTTGCCGGAGACGACATCGTCGTTGATGCGGACGAAAGAGCGTTCGGCTTTTTGCGTGCCGAAGATGATTTCCAGCAAGGTGGATTTGCCGCTTCCGTTCCTTCCCCAAAGGGCGATGAGTTCGCCGGGTTCGCAACGAAGGTAAACATCGGAAAGGATGGCCTTGTCGTTGTAGGACTTCAAGATGCTGTCGGCTTCTAAATACGGTTTCATAGGAGTGAGGAAAGGTAAAGGAACGGGGCGGCGCACAACAGTGAGGCGATGAAAGACACGGTGTAAAGTTCGGCGGTGCTGCAGGTGGCGTTATGGTAGAAAAGGAATTCTTCCCGTCGCAGGAGTAGGCGGAATCCGGCATCGGCGGCCAGGCCGAGGGTGGGGTAGAATTGGGCGGAGAGGTGTAGGGCCTGACTGAAGTAATCTTTGCTGCCTAATGCCGTGAAGCCCCCCAACACGGCAGCGACAAGCAGGCTGCGGCAGGCCGCGCCGCGATAGAACAGGATATATGCCGGAAATTTGGCACGGAGCAGCTGGCGTAGTGGTTCAAGGCTGTTCATCTCTTTTGGTAGGCGATTCGCGGGCTTTCCCGCGTGTAGATAATTCCGCATTTCTGGAAGCCGTTGTCCTCCAGTGATTTTTGCATGATGAGGTTGTCGGCGTGGGTGTCCGCCCGCAGGTTGGTGTGCCGGGCGAAGCACCAGGCGATGCACTGCCGGGCCACTCCTTTCGCTTTCCCGTTGGAGGCCAGCCGGTGGATGACGCCGTAGGGGGCTTGGTCCAGCCACTCCCCTTCGATGCGGGCGTAAGTGGGGTCCTCTCCGACGGAGAAACAGAACGTGGCCACCACCTCCCCGTCCTTGTCTTCACAGGCAAAGCAATGTCCTTGGCTGATTTCGTTTGAGATGAGTTCTTCCGAAGGGTAGCCGCCTTCCCATTGGTGGGGATTTCCCTGCTGCCGCATGAAGGCCCGGGCATGGTCGAAGATGTCCATAAGGACGTCCAAATCTTCGGGGCGGGAGACCCTGATGCGAAGGTCATTCATGATTTTCGTTGCCTCCTTTCTCCCGTGCCACGGGTTTTTCGAAACGTGTGCCGCAGTCCCGGCAAACGTATTCCCAATGCGCCGTGCCCGGAGGGGCCACGGCCAGGATGCTGAACAGGGCGGCGAAGAAAGCCCTCGTTCCGTGCCCCTTCCTCCGCACGAGCCTGATGTGCGGTGAATGGCAATGGGGGCAGTATTTCAAATCTTCCGGCACCATTTGGTTGCGCCGGAGGATGTCCATGGCTTTGTCGTAGTCATCTGCATAAACGAGGATGTCCACGCCCGAGATGACGGGGGTAAGTCCCCGCAGGATATTGGACGTGTTGTCGTTGTGGAGCAGCGAGGGGATGCCTTCGTTTTCCAGCGCGCCTTGGATGAGGTGTGCCTGGAAGGAGTCGTCGCAAGTGGTGAGCCTGATTGTTTTCATGGCAGACGTGTTTTTTATTTGATGAAATATCCGATGCCGGCGGAGCGTCCCTTCTTGCCTAGCGTCCTGATTTGGTATATTCCTTTGGGCAGGAGGGAAATGTCTATGCGGCGGCTATAAGGTGCCGTGCCGACGATGCGTCCGTACATGTCCACGAAGACCACGAAGGGGCTGTCCTGTTCGGGGATGGCCAGCGTGGACGAGTCGTGGGGCAAGAAGCCGCGGGGCGTCCCCGGGAGGGAGAAAGTCCCGGCGGAGTAGCGGACGGCCTCGCTTTCGTTGCCAAAGCGGTCGATGGCCGTTACGGCGAAATGCACCCCATGGAGGGCGCAGAACACGCCGTCGATAGGGAAGCTGCAGGAATCCAGGCCGGTTGCCACCAGGTTGTCGGCTGAGCCGATGTCCACGGGATGGGTCTGCGAGGCATAGACGTTGTATCTCACGTCGTGCCCGCAGGTATTGTCGGTGGCAGCCTGCCACCTGAGTGCATATCCTTGTGTGTCGCGGCTTTCGTGCAGGTCTTCCGGGGGGGGCGGGGCGATGCTGTCCGGGGCCGGGCATTTCGCGGGCAGTGCCGGGTTGGGGTAAAAGTCTTCTTTCAGGAAGTCGAAAAGTCCCTTGTGGTTGCCGTCAAGATGGGCATAGCGGAAGTAAGCCTGGCCTCCGAGCCCCAGGGAACGGATGAAAAAGAGTTCGCGGGTGATGTCCCGCAGCGGCCAGTCCTTTTCCTGCGGGCTGAGGAAATAGATGCCCAGTCCCGGCACCACGGGGCGGCCGCAGTCGTTTTCCTTCCAGTCGATGGCGAAGGGGTAGAAATGGTTGTCGCGGAAATACATCATCGGGAAGAGCATGTCCTGGATGCCTTCGCGCAGCCAGCCTTGCGCGTCTTGGTAAACGGCGGAATAGGCATTCCAGTTGTAAGATGGATAACGGGCAAGGTCGTTGAACTTGCCGATGGGCGAGGAACTGACTTTCACCCACGGTTTGACGGCTTTGACGGCGCGGTAAATCTCCCGCACGCAACGGGTGACGTTCTCCCGCCGCCAGTCGGCTTTCGGCATTTTCTTGCCGTATTTGCGGTATGAGGCGCGGTCGTTGAAACTTGTCGCCTGTTCCGGGTAGCGGATGTAGTCGAGGTGGATGCCGTCCACGTCGTAGCCCTCCGTGATTTCCCGGCAGATGGAGGCCAGGTAGGCGGCCGTTCCCGGTTGGCCGGGGTCCAGGTACCAGCTGTCGCCATGGCGCACACACAGTTCAGGATGGGTCTTCAGCACGGACTTCGCGCCCATCCGTTTGGCCGTGGCGGTTTTGAAACAAGGGATGGCCACGAGCCAGGCATGCAGTTCCATGCCCCGTTTGTGGCATTCTTCGATGGCAAAAGCCAACGGGTCATAGCCCGGCGAACGTCCTACGGTGCCGGTCAGGCAAGCGTCCCAAGGTTCGATGGCCGAGGGGTAGATGACGCTGCCGCGCACACGGGTCTGCAGCAGCACCGTGTTCAGGCGGGCTTCCTGCAGGCGGTCGAGTATGCGCCTCAGTTCAGCTTTTTGGGCTTCTGCCCCGTCCGGGCCGGTGGCTTTGGCTTTCGGCCAGTCCAGGCTGGCGTAGGTGGTGAGCCACACGGCCCTGGTTTCCCGTTTCGGGGATGTGGGCGTGTAACAGTCTGTTTGCGCTTCCGTTTGCTGTGGCCACAGGAACAAGAGGAGGCACAACCACAGGAGAATCTGTCTTTTCGTCATGTTCGCGTGGTTTATAGGTTTGCAAAGTTAAGCTTTTCGGGGCATAAAATGAAAGTTTCGGGAGCAAATGCCCGGTTTTACGGGGTAATTTCGTATTTTTGCGTGTTTTTAATAAAATCATTGACATGGTTACATTTTGTATCGCTTTACTGTTGTTGGTGTTGGGATATGTCATATATGGTGCCGTTGTGGAGAAAATCTTCGGTGCCGATTCTTCCCGGAAAACACCGTGCTACACGATGGCGGACGGTGTGGACTACACGCCGATGCCCACGTGGAAAGTCTTTCTTATCCAGTTCCTCAATATCGCGGGGACAGGCCCCATCTTCGGTGCCATCCTTGGCATCCTCTACGGCCCCTCCGCTTATTTGTGGATTGTGTTCGGCTGCATTTTTGGCGGTGCGGTGCACGATTACTTGTCGGGGATGATTTCCTTGCGCAAGAACGGGGCCAGCCTGCCCGAAGTGGTGGGCGATGAATTGGGGCGCAGCATCCGTCTTGTGATGCGCGTGTTCTCGTTGGTGCTTATGGTGCTGGTGGGTGCGGTGTTTGTCACCACGCCGGCTGGCTTGTTGGCCTCCCTCACCGAGGGATGGGGCGTGTGGGGGAGCACGATGTTCTGGAGCATCGTGATATTCGTTTACTATATTTTGGCCACGCTGCTGCCCATCGATGCGCTCATCGGGCGCATTTATCCTGTTTTCGGTTTCGCGTTGCTGTTCATGGCCGTCGGGGTGCTTTGGGGCATCTTCACGCACGACGGTTGGATGCCCGAAATCACGTCGGCTTTTGAGAACCATCATCCGAACAAGGAGCTTTCCATCTTCCCGATGCTCTTCATCACGATAGCCTGCGGGGCCATCAGCGGTTTCCATGCCACGCAAAGCCCGATGATGGCGCGTTGCATGAAGAACGAGAAACTGGGGCGCAGGGTGTTCTACGGCGCGATGATCACCGAGGGTGTGGTGGCTTTGATTTGGGCGGCTGCGGCCATCAAGTTTGCGGGGAGCTACGAAGGGCTGGTCAAACTGATGTCTCCGGACGGCAACTCCAACCCGGCCATTGTGGTGAATGCCATTTGTCATGACTGGATGGGGGCGTTCGGCGCGGTGCTGGCCATCCTGGGCGTGGTGGCCGCCCCCGTCACGTCGGGCGACACGGCTTTCCGCAGCGCGCGCCTGATTACGGCCGATTTCCTGCATTATAAACAGACTACCGTGTGGCGCCGCCTGGCGGTGTCTTTGCCGCTTTTTGTGATTGCCGCAGTGTTAATGAATATCAACTTCGACATTTTGTGGCGTTATTTTGCGTGGTTTAATCAAACTTTGTCTATCTTTACGCTTTGGGCGGTCACGGTATGGTTGGCGCGCAAGGGGAAAAACTTCTATGTCGCCCTCTTCCCGGCCCTGTTCATGACGGCGGTCTGCACGAGCTACATCTTGGTGGCGCCCGAAGGCTTCAGGCTGCCCCACGCGCCGAGCTGCGTGGCGGGAGTCGTGGTGGCCGCGGCCCTTTTGGGCTTGTTCGTCAGGTGGCGTGTGCAATTTAAGAGGCTGGAGGCATGAACGGACGGAAACGGATGCGCAAGTCCACGATGATTCTGCTGGGCTTCGTGCTTTACACCTTGGTGGCGTATGCTTATTTCCTGCCACGCACGGACATGCCTGCGGGGCAGATGGCCTTTACGATATGCCTGAACATCGTCGTGCTCGGGGCGTTGTGGTATCTTTACCGCCGCAAGGAAAATGTGGCCGGGCGGCGGAAACGGGGTGATATGGAAAAGAAAGACTGAAAATGTCCCGAAGTTTTAATCTGGATATACATTATATATGAATAAGATGAAGAAAATCATGCTTTCTATGCTGCTGTTGTTGGCGGCGGTAAGTGCGAATGCGCAGTTTGAGAAAAAGACCAAGTACGTGTCGGCTTCGGCCACGAACCTTGGACTTTCCTACAGTTCGAACGAGAAAGTGAATTTCGGGTTTGAGTTCACGGGCGGTTATTTTGTGGAAAAGGCATGGATGCTCTATGGCCGCATAGGATACGACCACACCCGTTACACGGATCATTTCCAGCTTGGTGCCGGGGGGCGTTACTACTTCACGCAAAACGGTGTTTACATGGGCTTGGGCTTGCAGTATGAGCATGCCACCAAGAACATCAACAACGTGCAACTGTGTCCGGAAGTAGGTTATGCTTTTTTCATCAACCATTTCATTACGATAGAGCCGGCCGTGTATTACCACATGAGCTTGAACGATTTTTCGAATGGCAGCAAGGTGGGGCTGAAGCTCGGCTTGGGCTTCTATTTCTGATTCGTTCCGTCGGCTCGCGTCCGTTCATAATCGGATTTATTCCCCCGCAGGGGCAGTTACTACTGCCGTCCTGCGGGGGATTTTTGTAAAGTGGAGGCATAACGCCCCTTCAGTGCTCCATGCGGCGGCCATAATGGCCGTTTTGTTGTCATGCAGATGCCAAAACTGTCCCGCCTCGCAGGGGGACGAGCCCCGAAGGGGCGGAGGGGGTCTCACGCCCACGGGAACACCCTTGAACGCATCCACGGACAACATAAACGGGTCGGAAAAAGTTATTCATGTGCATGGGAAACCCCTCCGGCCCTTCGGACCGCCTCCCCTACAAGGCGGAGGAGTTTTCCTGCGGACGGACAAGCGATGGGAAGCAGCGCATTGGGTCACAACGAATCGTGAATATTTGCAATAAATACAGACTTCCTCTCTAAAAAAACACGGATGCTTGTATAATCCGCAAATCCAAATTTTCTCCGAAACCGAAACGAAGCGTCCAATTTTCGAGAGTTCAAACAAAACGAAGCGTCCAAAAAAGAACTTGCGCACAACACAAACAACAAAGCCCGAAATAAGAGCCAAAATCACTCTATTTCGGGCTTTGTCAAACATAATTCAACAGACAATATAATAGCATTCGAGTGATTTTCAAACAGCCTTATTGCAAGGCTTTTCATCTTGCTTCTTGTACAACATTATGTCCGTGTATTTTGCGGAGTAATTCATGTGCGCATTAAACTCAGACTTCACACAGCTCCCAAATGGATTGCCCAACGTCCGGTTCTTACCCATCCATTCGCAAAGCTCCACGATGGATGACTTGTTTGACGTGAAGTACACAAACGAATGGCCATTCAGAACGGTCAGCACATCAAGATAATCGGACAGCCTCCAATACATCGAATAAGTGGTGACATCCGTGCTTAAATAAGGAGGGTCTACAAGAAACACCACACCAGGCCTGTCCTTGTACTCGTTGAACACCTCGCGATAATCTTTGCTAGTTATTTCCAAGCCTTCCAGATAATCATCGCACGGTGGATAATCAGACTTGCGTATGTTGTTGTAAAGGACTTCCTTGCGCATCCCATCCAGGTTCATTTTGTATTTCATTGAAAATATGAGCGAGGACGATATGGTGATATAATCCACATACCCCCACTCTTTTTCCTCCTGCTCGATGCGCCTGTATATCCTTTCCCGTGCTTCCCCTGTAATCGGCTTGTGCCTTGGCACGTCCGCTATCCGCCTGAAGTCTGCCAGCAGTAGGTTTGTCCGTGGAATGTTTTCCAGCCTCTTACGGTAGTTGTCGAAGTCGTTATACACGACTTTGGCATCCGGGCGCATTCTTTTCGTTATCTGCGAAAGCAGCCCTGAACCTCCAAACAAGTCCACGAACACGGTGCTGTCTTTGAATTGCTCCAGCACCTTAATATATTCCCGTGCAAACATCCGTTTCTGCCCCACAAACGGTAATGGTGCCGACAAATAAAGTTTTCTCATACGTTCTACCCCCCCCATAAATGTCTCACTTATTTACGGCAACAACCCGCATGGGGAAGCCGGGAAAGGCATACGCCCCCGGTTGGCTTCCCCATGCGGGTTGTGTTGTTAATAAGTAAGTGAGACGACTGATTGACAGGCCGGGGGCTTTTTATTCCCCGTAATGAATCTTGCCGGCGGGCTTGCCAATGCTTATCCCAGCGATTCCCCGATGGCCGCCACCACCGTCTTGAAGTCGGCCACCGCCGCGTCAACCGCCGACCCGTCCCCGAACGGGAACATCTCCACGGTGTACGCCCCACGGTCGTACGACAGGTTGCCCCGCGTCCCGTCCGCCTTCATCTCCACCGACGCGTGTACCCGCGTCAGCGTCCCGTCCTCCACCGTGTAGCGCAGCCCGTACTTCGCCGCCTCCGTCTCCGTAGTGGCGCGGCATTCGCTTCTCACGCTCTTGTTCTCGATACCAATCTGTTCCATTGTCTTTTCTCCTTTTTTTGTTGAACTACTTGTTTTTGAAAAATAATTGGTGTATCTTTGTCCCAGCTTGTATAGCTAATGCTTGACAAGCGGGTGTTGTATAGCTAATGCTTGACAACAATTAGGTCGTATAGCTAATGCTTGACGACCTTTTTTTGTTATATAATCCTTGCGCTTACCACTTTGGACATGTCCGAGAAGTCCACGTATGTTCCTTTCCATACCGACGTGCTTATGGTGAGGTCGAACTTTTCCAAGTTCGAGACCAATTTTGACCGGTGTATCACCGACGGGGTGTCCGCGTCCCCCCATGTGTCCTTCTCGCATCGCAGGATGCCCACGGCGAAACGCAACGATGAAAAGGCACTTTTCGTGCCGCCGATTGTTGCTTCCAGGCGGCGTACGCCATGCCCCGTCATTAGGTCTATACATTCATCGTCCCTGTAATCCTCACGAATGTAAAGCTCCAAAAGTTCATGCGGGAGCACCCCTTTCCCCGTTGATTTCCTTTTGAAAACATAAATGATTTCGTGATCGTCGGGAATCCATTGGGTGTCATCCCGGAAAGCCGCCCGCTTTTGAAGAACCCCGCCGTGTAATGTATCATCTCCCTCATTGCCAGACCATGCCTGCCTTGCATACCTCTTGTCCCTTGCAGAATTATTGCGGGTGTATCCTGTTTTACCGCCGACATATTCGGTGACACTACGCTTGGCTTTTTTCCGCATGAAAAAAATCGGCCTTTCGTCGGGTTGAAGCGGCCTGCTCGTATTGATGGCGAATCCATTTTTTCTGCTATAAGACAGCCGGATAATTAAAGGCTCGTCATCTTTTCTGGTAGCCTGTCCTGCCTCCACCGCCTCTTGCAGCGTCCCCGCGCTGCCCGGGTTCGTCCCGTCATAGCCCCCGATGCCGTGCACGAACACCCGCCCGTCATTCATCACCTCCACCGCGTTCTTGCGGGTGGTTGAAGAAGTCCCGATGCCGATGCTGTGCCGCGTACCCGTGTGGCTCGCGTTGTACGAGCCTTCGGCGTGTTCGTAATCGTTTGTGGCCTGCGTGAAGTAACCCTCCGTGTGCGAGCAGTCCCCCTCCGCGATGGTCCTGCCTCCCTCAGCGTGGCTTCTGGTCCCGTTGGCTGTCGTTTCATGTCCTTCCGCGTGTGACAATCCCCCTTTCGCCACCGTCAGGTAGCCCTCGGCGTGGGCGGATTCCCCGGAGGCACCCGTCTGGCTACCTTCCGCATGCGAGTATTCCCCGTTTGCGTGGGTCAGGTAGCCTTCCGCGTGGCTCGCTGCCCTGTCCGCCACCGTGTCATAACCTTCCGCATGCGCGTTCGCGCCAGAGGCTTCCGTCCCGCTGCCCTCCGCATGCGCGTTCGTCCCCGAGGCCGTCGTGTCGTACCCCTCCGCGTGGGAACATTCCCCGCTCGCCTCGTTGTTCCCGTAGTCGTTGAACATCTCCGCGCCTGCCGCCGAGCCTTTCGCCCCGACCCCGACCAGCTCCTGAAGGGGAATCTTCCCGTAGGAGGAAGTCCCCTCGTATCCGCCCAGCCCGAACACGAATACCTTCCCGTCGCCTTGTACCTCCACCGCGTTCTTCCTGTCGTCCTCCGAAGTCCCGATGCCCACGCTCCACAGCGTCGTGCTGAACCCGCTGAAGTTGTAACGCCCGCAGGCATGCTCCGCCGTGTTCTGCGTCTTGGTGTATTCGCCCCCGGCATGCGAGTACATGCCGCCGGCCACGCAACCCTTGCCCTCCGCGTGGCTGGCCGCCCCCGCCGCCTCCGTCAGGTATCCCTCCGCGTGGCTGGGGTCGCCGCCGGCCAAGGTGCTCTTTCCTTCCGCGTGGCCCGTGTTGGACTGTGCGGTCGTCCCGCTGCCCTCGGCGTGGCTGTTCGCGCCCTCCGCACGGCTGTTTGCCCCTTCCACATGGCTGTTCTCCCCGCTTGCGATGTTGTTGAACCCTTCCGCGTGCGAGGATGTCCCGGCGGCTCGTGTGATGTTCCCCTCCGCGTGGCTGTAATCACCCTCCGCGCGGGTCCCGCCTCCTTCCGCGTGGCTGCAGTCCCCGACGGCCTGCGAGCTTTCGCCCTCCGCGTGGCTCGCGTAGCCCCCTGCGGAAGTGTCCGAGCCTTCCGCGTGGGAGGCCGCGCCCAAAGCCATTGAGGCGTCCCCCTCCGCGTGGCTCGAATTGCCCTGGGCGGCCGTGTACTGTCCCTCCGCGTGGCTGGCGTTCCCGTCGGCGGCAGTCTCCTGCCCTTCGGCGTGGCTGTATTCCCCCTTCGCGTGGGTCATGCATCCCTCCGCGTGGGCCGCCGTCCCGTCAACGACCGAGCTTTGCCCTTCCGCATGCCCGTATTTCACTTCCACGTCCGTATGATACCCCTCGGCATGGGAGGCCGCGCCCAAAGCCATTGAGGCGTTTCCCTCCGCGTGGGCGTTTTCGTCCGCCTGCGTCTGCAATCCCTCCGCGTGGCCGTGGTCCCCGTAGGCGGAAGTCCCGTGGCCTTCCGAGTGGGAGAATTGCCCGCCGGCCTCCGTCCGGTAGCCCTCGGCGTGGCTCGAGTCCCCCGCCGCCGCGGTGCTCGTCCCCTCGGCATGCGCGTTCGCGCCGGCCTCCGTGTTGTTGCCCTCCGCGTGGGCGTTGTCGCCCTGCGCCCGCGTGGTGTAGCCCTCCGCGTGGCTCTGCCGCCCCGAGGCCGTGGTGTCATACCCTTCCGCATGCGAGTTTTCACCCTCCGTCCCGGAAAGCGTCCCCTCGGCGTGGGATGCCGTGCCGCCCGCATGCGAGGCATGCCCCTCGGCGTGGGCGTATTTCCCGCCGGCCTCCGTCTGGTAGCCCTCCGCGTGGCTCGTGTCGCCCGAAGCCTCCGACTCGCGCCCCTCCGCGTGGGAATAGTGTCCATTGGCTTGCGTCTCGCTGCCCTCGGCGTGGGTCTGCCTGCCCGAAGCCACGGTGCGGTAATTCTCCGTGTGCGAACGTTCGCCCGACGCCTGTGTCCCGTCCCCCTCGGCGTGGGAGAACGTCCCGCCGGCCACCGTGTTCTTCCCTTCGGCGTGGGAGGTGTCGCCCGTGGCCTGCGACCCGTTCCCCTCGGCGTGGGAGTTCGCGCCCGTGGCCGCATTGCCCCCCTCGTAGTCGTTGAACACCTCCGCGCCGGGGGCCGCGCCCGGCCGTCCCGCGTGGAGCCGCTTCCACGCGCCCCACGCCCCGTCCCGCCTGCGCCGGAAAAGCACGTGGTATTCTCCCGTGGGGTACAGCCCCGCGCCCGCGGCGTCCGTCTTGAAATACCCGCGGAGCGACTGTACCCACTCGTCCTTCGAGTAGTCCGTCGGGATGTTCTCCACGTAGAACTGCGTCCCCGTCAGCGTCCCCCGGAACACGCCCGCGTTGGCCCCCATGTCCGCCGCGTCCGCCACGTGGAGCCCGTCCAGCGCGGCCTGCACGGCCTGCGCGTCCGCCAGGTCGCCCATCCACTTGTAGGGGCCGCGCTGCCCGTCGGCCGCGTCGCCCTCGCCACGCACGAGGCCCAGCAAGGTTTCGTAGCGGTTTTGCAAGGCCAGGGTGTCGCTGATGTTCCCGGCCAGCATCCAGCCGGGGTCCTGCCAGGCATAGACGTCCCCGGACCCCGCGCCGCCGGGATTGGCGCTGTCGTACAGGCATACCAGCTGCCCGAAGTGCAGCGGGGTCCCGTCCGTGCCGGCCGGGGAGGTGTCCGCCTCCATCTCCGCCTTGTCCCGGTAAACCTTCCTTATCGACAACATGTAGCTTTTTCGCTCCATCCCCGCGATGTAGGCCAGGGTGTCGAAATGCAGCCCGCCCACTTCCTCCGGGCCGATGCTGTTCGTGTCCGTCTTGCCGCGCAGCGTCTCCGCCCGCCTCTGCAGATCATAGATCGATTCCATCTCCTTTCTTATATATATGAGTAACTATCGGAAACCGAATGGTGTCCGCGCCATCACCACGTCGTTGAACCTTAAGGTCTTGTTGTCTTCGGGTAGTGACCCGTCCGCTTTCTTGTAGAAGCAACTCCGGCCGGACAAGAATACGGAATAAAGCGCCGTCTGTTCCTCTATCGCGATCCCGGCATACACCCCGTCCGCCTCCCGGTCTGAAAATTCGAACAAATTGTTGCCGGAAGCCTTTATCCCGCCGGGTGTACTTAAGCGGTAAGCGTCCAGCACTTTGTTGTATTCCACCGTCCCCCGGGTTTCCCCGTAAAACAGCACGTCAGGGACCTTTTCCCACGCTCCCTCGCCTAATATGAGCTGCCGCAAGGTCAAGGCCCCGTCGATGGCGATATACGCGCATGCGCCGTCCGTCCCGGGTGCCACATACGGCTCATGGACGAGTTTCACCTTGTTCTCCTTTCCGTCCGCGAATATCCGCCCGTCTTCCCGCACTTCGCGGAAGCACAGGTATTTCTCGGTGGTCCTTCTTATGGTGGATGGGACAAGGAACACCTGCCCGTCCGCCAGCACGGCCCCGGGTGCCACGTCTGTGCCGTCCCCCGGTGTTATCCCCCACAAGATGCACGAACGCGCCAGGCCGTTCCCGGAAAACCCGAGGCCGACGGCCTCCAAAGCCTCCGTATAGTTCTGCTGGATGAAGTCCAGGTCTCCCGTTGTGAAGGGTTGCCCCCCGTTGTAAGTCAACAGCTTATTCATAGTCGTACATTTTTATCTCGTAACTCCGCCCTGCGGGCTTGTTGTATTCGATGACTTCCCTTACCGTGTCCTGCACATCCGACAGGAACGAAGGCACGTTGACCGTGAAGTCTGCGGTGTAACGCGGGTCTCCTTCGCCTTTCACGTAACTGGCGGCGCCGTCCCCGTGCACGATGAAGGTGTATTCCGGTTCGGGATAGAGCCGCGACATGTCCCCCGCCGCGTCCGTGATGAATATTTCCCTTTCCGTGAGGAAGAACGCGTCGTTCAGGGCCTTCTCCATATAGATGACCTGGCCGTTGACGTTGACACGCCCGATGGCACTGTCACGGTATGAGGAGAAGCTTTGCTTCATCTGCTGCAAGGGCAGCAGGAGGACGCGCAGGAAGGCTTGAAGCCTCTTCCGCCTCAGGACGGGCGGGAGGAGCTGCCTCCCCCATTTGTCGATGTCGATGTCATAAAACATATTGTATGGATGTGTCAAGTCCCTCACTGGCCAGGCAACCGGCCACGGCCGTGTAGTTGTTTCCCGCCACCGTGCTCCAGGATGCGGACGAGGCGGCCCTGGCCTGGACACTCTCCAGTTCCACGTCCAGTACGCCCTCCACGCCCTGTATGGCATCCACGCACTTGGTCTTGTTGAACGTGCCGCCATAGGCGATGCCGGCCAAGTACCGGGCTACGGCATCTTCCACCGGGCGGCTTCCGTCGGACAGGCGGTTTCCCTGCAAGTCGATGACCTGCGGGTCCACCTGCACGGTGGCGTATATCCGGATGCTGTCGGCCTCCAGGCTGTCTATGCTGAGGATGACGCCCGCCACCTTCACCTGGTTCATGTATGCCGTGAAGGCCGCCAGTTCCGTCCCCGACAGCACGGCGGGACGCCCGCCCGAGTCTTTCGACACCAGCACTTGCACACTCCCGCCAAGGTCTCTCACCGCCGCGTAACGCACGATCCTTTTGCTTTCGTCCGCGTCCGGGTAACGGAACTGCCCGGCTGTCTCGTCGTACTGCAGCGAGTCCCCCAGCTGGAAGGCCATGGCTTGCGTGTGGTACCACCGCACGGTGGGCACGATGTTCTGCGCGATCTGCCCGTCCATGTCGGCGCGGAAGCGGTCAAAGACGACCTCCAACGCGTGGATGGCCGCGGCCACGATGTAGAGCAGCAGGTTCTCCATGCTCACGGCGGAGAAAGTGCCGTCCCACGTGGCCTCCTCCCCGGTGATGCCGTATGCTTCCCGGAGATCCTCGTTCTTCATGAACTCGTCCGTCATGGACTTCTTTATCTCGCGTATCGTCTGTGCCATGGTCACATGAATTGCAGGGTGAATGTGTCGGTGAATATGCCCGTGTCCGTGACGTCCGTTTCTGTCCTCGCCGTGGCGGGGCTGATGCCATTGTTACGGCAGTACAGCTCCATCTCGCGGTCGAAGGTGGCATCGGGTCGTTCCAGTTCCGTTCCGCCGGACAGCTCCACCGTGGGGCTGAAGCCGTTCTCCCATGCAAGCAGGAAGACCGCCTCCAGCGAGCCGTATTCCTGTATGGCGATGTCCGCCAGCGTCTGTCCCGCACGTACCGTCACTTTCATTTCTCCTTCTTTTTTAAATGCCGTTTAAACGCGATGCAAACGCCTGCCGTCCCTGCCGCGCCCAGCAGCACATAGGGCCAGCGGCGGGGGCTTTCACGCCGCCGCTCCTCCTGCCGCGAGGCGGATTCCGCCCAGTGGTTCCCGTATTGGTACTCATGCGCCCGCGTTTCCGAGCCTGCGGAGCGGGAAGCGGTGTCGGCGGCGGCCACCTTCCCGGCGGCGGCCTCCGCCCGGTCGGTCCGGGTGAGCGTCCGCGCCGTGCGCCACTGCCTCCCGGCGGAGTCCGGGGCGGAGTATTCCTCGCGGAGCTGCCAGGCGGTGGAGCGTCCCGCCGCCCGGAGCTGCCCGGACATCTTGCGCGACTTCCGCTCCACGGCGGACGCGGCCGCCGAGTCGGCGCGGAAGAGCAGCACGGCTTCCGTTTCCGCGGCCTGCCGCGCCTCCTTCCGCATCCTCCTCATGGGCGAGCAGGAAGAGGCGAGCAGCAACAGGATGAACAACACCGCCCGCGTCATAGCCCTTCCTCCTCCACGATCCGCTCCACCATCCGGAAGAGCCTGTCCATCGTCTCCACATAGGAAGGCGACGTGGCGTACTTGCTTCCCGTGGCGTCCATGATGCGCCGCACGTACCGGCGCGGGTCATTCCTGTAGGGCCACGCGTCGGCGTATCCGGGCTTCTTCAGGATGGCCAGGTGGTCGCGCAGGCAGTCGGCCGCGGTGGCGTAGTCGCGGAAGAGCCTCCGCACGGTGTACTTGTACCGCCCGTGTCCTTTGAGCGCCACCTTCAACACTTCCTCGGGGGCTTTGAACTTCACGTCCGGCCGCGTAAACCATTCCGTGGTGGTCACGAGCCGCACGGGGCCCGTCCACGAGCTGCCCTTGGTGATGCCGAAGAGGTTGTTGCCGATGGCCGACGCGCCCCATCCGCTCTCCAGCGCGGCCTGCGCCGTGACGAACACGGGGCTGATCTCGCCCATGGCCTTGGCCTGCGGGTAGATCCACCGCACGAACTCATTTGGTTTCATCCTTTCCTCCTTCCTTTTCCTTGTTGAACAGTATCTCGGCGGCCAGGCGGGCGATGTCCTCCTTGTTCTCGATGATGACGCTCATCGTCCGCCCGGCCTTCTCTATCTCGGCCTTCTGCCACGACTTCTCGCGCACCGACTTGAACTCGCAATAGACGCAGTAGGCCGCCCACAGCATGGAGAAGGCCGGGAAGGGCACCACCACGCAGCTGATCAGGTCGATGCCCACCAGCACCATGTAGGGCGTGAAGTACTTGGCGGCCTTCGTGGCCGTCTTCTTCAGTCCCTGCGACGTGCGGGCCACGCCGCGCCGCCGCGCCTTCTGCAGCCCGGTGAAGAAGTCCACCGCCATGGCCAGCAGCACCGCCGCCACGCTCAGCACGATGAGCAGCAGGTGGACGTAGAGGTGGTCTCTCACGAACTGTTCCAAAACATCTTTCATCTCTTCCATGTTTCTCTTTTTTTTCAGTATTTTGCCTTAATCTTGATACCCTTGTTGGTGACGGTGACTTCATCCACCGTCTGCCCGTCCATCTCCAGCTGCTCGCGGATGACGGTGCGCCATGCCAGCGGGTCGTGATCGAGCAGCATGTCACTGATGCCCACTCCCACGGCGGGCTGCTCCTTGAACTCGCCCTGGTGGCACCCGATGATGAGCGCCTGGTTCTGCGCCAGCGTGTCGCCGATGGCCACGCCGGAAAGGATCTTACCCTCCGCGTCCCTCGTGATCTTCATGTCGAGGTCATAATCCTTGTCCAGTTGCATGCCGTTCATATCCTTCAGTGTTTAAACTTGTCATCCTCGTAATCCTTCGCATTGAACTGCGAGGCTTGCTGTAGCGGGCTTCCGGTAGGTCCGTGCACACCCTGGTGGGTGTGGCCGTTGAAGCTCTGCACCAGCGCGTTCAGCTTGTCCGTAAGGTCCGCGATGTTGATCAGCCCGCCCAGCTTTCCTCCGCCCACCATGATGCTTTCCGCCTGGTCCACGGAGAGGACGGCCAGCTGCCGGAAGTCCCCGCTCAGGCTGCCCACGATGACTGCCGTCCCTGCCTTCGGGACAACGAGCAGCTGCGAGGCGTTTTCCGCCTCGGACGCCCGGAGACGGACGCCGGAGACATCCATTGATCCGAAGGTGACGGTGCATGTACTTCCTTCCACGCTCTTGACGATGCCCTGGTAGATGGCGATGCGGCTGCGCCCCATCGCTTCCCTCATGTTCTCCTGAAGTCTTTTATATCCGTCCATAATTCTTAACTTAACCTGAATCCCAGTTCTACGGTCCGTTTCCCGCCCTCTTTCGAGAACTCCGTGGTCACGGCATTGACGAAGTAACGTCCGTCCTTATATTCATAATCCCTGTCGTGCAGTTCCGCGCTGTATCCCGGTTCCACGTATGGAAGGAGCCAGGTGGTGATACTGCCGTCGTATCCGTCGAAGCTGCGGCGGCGCAGTTCCGCTTCCCCGCGTTCCCGCATCGAGGTGTCGTCTGACGCTGCGGAGCGTACCTCGATGCTGTCGCCACCCGTGGTGCCGACCTCCAGTTCCTTCACTTTCCCGTCCGGCAGCAGGGACTTGACCGTGACGCGCACCTTACGGTCTTCCGCCCTCCGGTAAGTGAGGTCGCAGCTCTCCACGTTGAGGGCAAAGTCATACAATACCTCTTCGCCCACCAGCGTGGCAGGCGGGTGTACGTGCAGCACGCCGTCCTTCAGGTAGATGTCCGCACCGCTTTCTTCCTGCACTTTCTTGAGCACGTCGTAGCCGGTGGCCGTGTGGACGACGAACTTCCCGTACGTCCACGTGTAGGTGCAGTCCACCGTATATCCGCCGCCCACTCCTTCCACCACCTTCTGCAACAGGTCCTGCAGGCTAATGTTCTTGTATTCGGCATCCGGAAGGGCCACGCGGAAGAGGAACAGGTCGTCCTCGCACTCCAGGGAGATGCTGCCCCCGTCGGTTGCAATACGTTGCAGCCATCCGGAGAACTCCTCGCGCAGTCCCGTCTCCCGGTACCCGATGGAGATGTCCACGCGGTCGCCCCGGTGCAACCGGTCCTCCACTTCCAGGGCGGCATTGTATTCCGATGCGGGCAGCACAATGGCGGCCGTGTCCGCCAGCAGTTCCACGCTGCGGTGGATCTCCACGCGGTCCAGCATGCCTATCCGGTATCCGCCCACTTGTATGTCATATCCCATCGTGTACATGTCAGGTCAGGTCCTTTCTTTTCAACAGAAGTTTATAGATGTCGTCCGAATAGGCCGTGATGCGGTAGGCCTGGTTACGGATGCCCGCCGTGAAGGGAAAGGAGAAGTTTTCCACCACAATCTGGTTGATGGAGAAGAGTTCGAAGAGCGGGCAGCGCACCTGCAGGCGGGCGGCCTCGCAGAGATTCTTGAGGATGCGCACCTCGTCGCGGGGGTAGCTCTCGGCATCGTAGTTGATGATGACGCCCTCGATGTCCACCTGGTAGTCGTCCTGCGTCCACCGTTCCTTGATGGAGCCGCGCACGCCCTTGGCCACCTGCCGGCGGACGATGACGTTGCGTCCCGTGAGCGTGACGAGCGGCTCAACGGGAAGGAGCCACCATTCCCCTCCGTCGGACTTCAGTTCCAGCGGCATGCGCATGGGTACGCCCAGCGCGTTGGACCGCACGGTGTCCGCCAGTTCCTCCTCGTCCATCAGGCGCAGCTCGTCATACTGCGAGCTGTCCACACCTTCCGCCACGGGCTGCCCGAACAGCCAGTAAGGCGGTATCTTCGTGCCCGTCACGCGGGCGGCGAGGTTGGCGAGTATGAATTTCGTCACGTTCATCGGGCGGCGGATAAGGCGGTTTCGATACTACGGTTCATACACTCCAGGACAATACGTCGCAGTTCGCCGGTATCCGTGCGGTCCATCATCGTGACGTTCAGGCTGTCGAAGAACTTGGCGATGTGGACGGTGACCTGCGTGTTGCGCGTGCCGCCGGTGGTGATTTCTTCGGCCTTGCTGTCCGATGAAGAAGAGGATGTGCCGGACGGTGTCCCGGCGGAAGCCCCCGCCTTCGTTCCGGCCACCCCGGCGGCCGCCTTGGGTTCGGCGATACCCTTGTCCCTGTCGGCCTGCTTGCGGCGTTCCTCTTCGAGATGCCGGTTCCAGTTCCCGGCCGTCTGACCGGCCAGACGGCGCGTGCCTTCCACAAGGTCCGAGGGATTGTAGATGCTTCCGATTTTCTCCGCACCCGTGCGGGCTTCCTGCCAGGCGGACTTGAAATCGCCATTCACCAGCGCGACGAGCGCCTTTCCGACAGCTCCGATACCTTCCACCAGCGCCCAGAAACGGGAAACGACGGCATCCCATATCATCTCGCCGAATCCCTTGATCGTGTCCCACGCCGTGAGGATGAAAGCGCGGAATCCCGCGAATTTGTTCCAGCACGCCGCGATGACGGCCACTAGGGCGGCAATGCCCGCGATGACCCGTCCCACCGGATTCAGGGACATGGCGATATTCAGCAGCTTCTGTGCCTTCTCCGCGGCGATCAGGGCGGTGACATGTGCCCATTGCGCCACGGTCCATCCTTTCAGGACGAAGGTGTTCACGGCGGCTACGGCACTGTAGGCCCCCACGGCTGCGGTCAGCCCGATGATCAGCGGGTTCCCCGTCTTGAACTCTTCCGTGAGCCACGACATGGCGGATGCCATGCCTTCGATGACGGGCTGGATGGACGTCAGTACACCGCTCAGCGCGTCGAAGGCGGGGATGAGCAGCGGGGATATTACCGAGTACAAATTCAGCAATGTGTTCTGGAAGCTGGAAACCATCTGCCGGTACTTTCCGAACGGGCTATCCATGATTTTATCAAGGATGCCTCCGAATCTTCCACCTTCGCTGGTCGCCGATGCCATGGCCTGGGACATCATGTCGAAAGAAATCAGTCCCTTGGACATGTCGTCGCGTAGTTGGAGGATTGATTTCCCGGTCATGCGGCTGATGTCCATCAGCGGGTTGTACCCGCGGTCTATCATCTGGTTCATGTCCTCGGCGTTCAGCCTGCCGTTGGAGGCCACCTGCGAGAACGCAAGGGCCAGCCCCCTCAGCCGCTCCGCGTCACCCTGCGCGATCTCGCCCAGCGCAGACATGCCCTGCACCACCTTGTCCTGCGCCACGCCGTAGCCCACCATCATGGACGCGATGTCCGTGATGTTCCCCAGCCCGTACAGTGGGGTGAGGCGTTCCATCTGTCCCATCAGGTCGGCGGCCCTCTGTTCGGACCCCACCAGGTTGGCGAACGACACGGAGGCCCTGTCCACCTCCATCCCCAGCCGTGACACCACGCCCACTCCCGCCGTCAAGGCGACGATGGGATTCGTGAGGAACTCCGCGCCGGGCAGCGACAGGAACGCCTCGCGCAGGCCGCCGCCCACCGTGCGGGACAGGCGCTCGGCCGACTGCGCGGCCGCGTCCATCCGTCCCTGCAGGCGGCTGACCTGCCCGATGACGCCGTTCTGGCGGCTTCGGATGTCTATGAGGAATTGCAGTATGTTCATCTTCTCGTGTTTTTAGGGTTGGAGGCTTCGGCTTCCCGCTTGCGGATGTCGGCCAGCTGGGCGATGGCCTGCGCCCATTCCTCGTCGCTCAGGCTTTCCGGATCGATGTGGAGGTAGTAGCGGAGGAGGGTGTTATGGTATCCCACCCAGTTGGCCCCGATGCTCCCGTCCGCCCCCGCTACAATTTTTTTAGCTCGGCCTCCTTGGCCTCCATCAGCCCCGTCAGCTTGTTCGTGGCGGAAAAGAACAGGTTGTCGTCCGTCTTGATCTCCGCGTCGCCGTCCAGCCAGCAGTTGTCCAGAAGGATTTCCTGCAGCCGCACGACGTCCTTGCCCGAGGAGCTGCCCGCCATGGCGAAGCTCATGTCCTTGCGGGTCGGCTTGCGCACGAGGCACGACTTCCCGTCCACGCGGATTTCATACACGTCCTTGTGCCTGGCCTTCAGCTGGTCTATTACTTCCTGTTTGAAATTCATTTTAAATCGGTTTTAAAGGTTACTTACACGTAGTTGTTCACGATGTCCAGCGCGATGCCCGGCAGCTCGTGTTCCGAGAATCGGTCGCCCTGCTTCATTCCCTTGGGCACCTCCGTCAGTTCGCATCCGCGGATGAGGTCCGTATGCACCACGTCGCCCTTCAGGGGGTTGCCATAGCTGACGATGATGTCGAATGAGGCGTCGAGCACGTCGCCCCCGGCGGCCTGTTCGATGGCTTCCAGCTCGCTCTGGAGCAGCGTGACGCTGGTTTCGTAGCTCTTGTTGCCGCGCTGGATGCTGTGCGGCTTGTCTCCCTTGGCGTAGAGCGCTTCCTTCTCCTGGCTCTTGGTGTAGCTGATGGCGCGGATGCCCGTCACCAGGCGTCCGGCCATGACCACGGAAATGCTGCTCCATTCGTATTCCTTACTGTTGAATATGTCCATGTCGTTTCCTCCTTATGTGTTAGTTTCTACCTGGAAGCCCAGCTGTACCTCCACATTCCGGGCGTATCCGAACGGGCGGACCTTCAGCGTGACCAGCACGGTAGAAGTGGCCAGGACGTTCTGCGACGGGTCGATGTAGACGCTGCATCCGCTTTCTCCGGCCGACGTGTCCGCGCTCAGCTCTCCCCGGGCTGTCATGTTTGATCGGATGGCATTCTCCGCCGAAGCCTGCCAGTTCTTCAGCACGGCGTCCTGCATCGTCCCGTCCGTGTTTACGCGGATCTCGTCCAGCATATAGTCCAGCAGCGTGTCGTAGGTAATACGGCAGGCCTTGTCGATGACGCGGCGCAGCGAGAGGTGGCTGTAGTCGTCCACCTCGTCGGTGGCCATCCGGTCGTCGGTCCAGAAGTATCCGGAGCGGCCCACGTAGGTTCGGGGCGTAATATATCCCTTGTCGTACATCGTGGTGATGTCGTCCGTGGCGTCTTCCACGCGGTCGCCGCCGACGAACATCTCCACCGGGGCGAGCGGGCCGTCGGCCACGCGGCCGATGTTGCGCTGCACGGGCGACGCGGCCACGCGGCCGGCAAACACGCCCATGGCGGCCCCCCGGCTTCCGGACGAAGTGTCGCCGATGACAACGCACACGCGGTCGTAGCTCATCTCGTTCAGGTCGGGCAGCGCGTCGGCATCCTCATAACTTCTTCCTTCGAGGGCGACGAAGATGGGGGCATAGAGTTCCGTCGTGGCCCATTCCGCCAAGGCCTGTGCCTTGGGAAGGGCGTCTATGACGTCGGGGTCCATTCCTTCGGTGGCGGTGACGGACTCCTCCCCGGGATCGCGGGCGATGACCAGTCCGCGGAGTTCGCCTCTCCGGTTCTGCAGCAGGGCCTTCAGCGGTCCGCTGTCCTTGTCGCACAGGGCGGACATCTTCTGCGTATTCTCCACGCCGAAGACTACGAGCGGCGTGCCTTCCTCCGCCTCGCCGTAAAAGTCGCGCACGTGGCGGTAGAGAGCGGCGTTGTTTTCCGCCGTCACGCCTAAATCTTCCAGGCCCGCGAGACGGTAAATGAGATAGGCCTTGGACAAGACGAAAGTGGAAGCCACGGCCGTCGCCCCGCACACGAGGGCCAGCAGCCCGTCCTGGCTGTCGGCCACGGTGCCTATCTGCCCGTTGAGGAACTGTATCTTGATGCTTGGTAATGGCATAGTCCTTTCCTCCTTCCCGTTATTCTGCGGCAGCCTGCACCAGTGCGTACACGCCTTTCTTGTCATTCCTGCGGATGGCTCCTCCCACACGTACGAGGAAGGAATAGATGTCGCCGTAATAGAGCGGGTCATCGGTGCTGTCGAACATCTTCACTTCGCCCAGGGCGCGGGAGAGGCTGTTCAGCTGCCAGGCCAGACCGGCGGCGTTGTCCGTGGCCGCTCCCGCCGCGCTCCATTTGGAGAGCGTTCCCGCCGTGGCGTAGCGCAGGACGCGCGAACGCTGCATGACGTTGAAGGAGAAGAGCTGCCCCAGGATGCCCCGCTGCGCGTCGGCGGAGGCGAAGAAGGCCCGCTGGTCGCCTTCCGTCAGGTCGTCCATCAGCTGGGCGTAGAGGTTGGCGTCGAGCAGCAGGTAGCGGTCCGCCTGCGGCACGTTGTCGGCGTTGAACTTCGTCATCAGGGCCAGCACGTCCTTTTTCGTGAGTTTCTTCCGGTTGCCCGTGGCCGAAGGCGTGTGGACCGCCACGGCATCGCCGCTGGTGCGCACGAAGTTCGCGGATGTGGGCGCCCAGCGGTAGAGGATGTTTTCCGCCGCCGCATCGATGAGGGCCGCACGGTCCTGCGAGATGACGCTGTTGCGTTTGTTGTAGCTCAGTTCCACGGTGTCGGCGTGGGGGATGTGGATGGGATTGGTGGTCAGCTCGTCGAGCGTGTATTCCACGTCGGGGTCCGTCCGCTTGGCCGCCGTGGCCGGCACGGTCGCCCGGTTCACTTCAACCCCGGAGGGCGCGCCCGCGTTGGGGATATGTACCTTCTTTCCCTGGTTGACATATACGTCGTCGTTCACGGCCTTGCTCATGAACGAGTTGTCGGCGAACAGCCCTTCGATGATGGTGTTCTGCCAGAGTTCTCTTTGGATAGCCATGGTTATTTTCCGAATTTTTCGTTAAACTTCTTTTGGTAGAGGTCCGGATACTGGTTTTTCAGTTCCGCCAGACGCTCTGCCTTGTCGATCTCGTCCCAGCTCATGTCCGCCAGCTTGGCCGCGCCGGAAGCAGTCCCGCCGGACAGGTAGTCTTCCACCCGTGCCGTGCCTTTCTTCGGCATCGCGCCGATGGCTTCCCTCACGGCCTTTTCGTCCGCGTCCATCAGGTTCAGGAAGTAAGGCACCACGTCCTTGGTGATCCTCCCTTCCGATACCGCCTGGTTCAGGAAGGCCTCGCGGGCTTCCTTGCGGTTCTTTCCCAACTCTTCCTGCTGCTCCTTCACCTTGTTCTCCAGCGCGGGGACTTTGGCCGCCTGGTTCTCGAGGCTGTCGATGTGCCGGAGCACCTGTTCCTCGGTCGCCATGTCGGCGAACGAGCTTTTCTTTTTGATTTCTTCCAATAATGCCATATTCTCGTCTGTTTTGGTGTGTATCAGTTGATTGGTATAATTGTATATCTCTTCCGTCGTGGTGTCGGGACCGGGTGCATCCGGCGTACTGTCTTCCACTATTCCGTCTATCATCCCCATGTCCATGGCTTCCCGGGCGGTAAACCAGTGTTCGCCTCCGTCGAAGTATGCAGCTTTCACTTCCTCCGCCTTCATGCCGCATCGGCTGGCGATCATCCCGCTAAGGCTGTTTTCCAGGCTTTCGGACAGATCTGCGGTCTTCCGCATCTCTTCCGCCGTGCCGTAAGCATATCCGGACACTCGGTGCAACATCAGCCGGGCATACCGGTTCATGTAGAGCGGTTTCCCGCAAAGGGCGATGATTCCGGCGATGGAGGCCGCTATCCCGTCCACGTATATGGTGATGTCAGCCGTAGAGGTGCGCAGGGCGTTGTAGATGGCAATCCCGCTGAACACATCCCCTCCATTGCTGTTGATGTGTACGTCTATCTTATTATATTGGGAGGCAAGTTCCATAAGTTCCGCCACCACGCGGGCACTGTCGACACGTTCCCCGTCCCCGACATTTCCGTACAGCAGCAGGCTGACCTTTCCGCCTTTCACTATCTGGTTTGCGAAATACCTTTTCATTCCGAATTTTCTTTGGTGCAAAATTCGGGAATCAGCAAAGGAAAACAAAACGCCGTTTCCACAGTGGAAAGATAACGCGTCACCGTGGAAATGACATTAGGCACTTCCGTGCAAAGCGGCATACCTTTGTACAAACTGGATATACGATGGCAGAACTGAAAAGCGAACAGAAGAAAGCCCTCGCACGGGAAATCTACCTTCTCGGGAACTACACCTTCGAGGAGATTGCCCAGAAGGTGGGCACACAGCGGCAGACCGTCGGAAGGTGGGCCAAGGCGGGGAACTGGGAAGGGCTGAAGGCGGGCATGACCGTCACGCGCGAGGAAATCCTCAAGCGCATGTACCAGCACCTGAACAACATCAACGCGGCCATCCTGGAGCGTGCCCCGGGGGAACGGCAGCCCGACAGCAAGGAAGCCGACGTGATGGTCAAGCTCGCCGCAGCCATCAAGCACATGGAGGCGGACGTGGGCATCAGCGACATCATCTCCGTGGGCATGCGGTTCGCCGAATGGATGCGGCGCGCGGACTTGGAAAAGGCCAAGGAGTTCGTGAGGTTATGGGACGTTTTCCAGCAGGAACAGATGAGGTAGGGGATGACGGCGGAAGAGAAAGCAAAAATCAAGGAGTGGGAGGCGTACAAAAGAAACCTCCTGGCCAGCCAGCCTGTCGAGATAGACCTGACGGAGGCGGAAAAAGCCAGAAAAAGGGCTTATCTCGAAAAACACCCCGTGGAATGGATAAGGTACTTTTTCGAGGAACATGCCGGAAGCCCTTTTGCCGATTTCCACCTGAGGGCCATACGGCGGATCCTGGGACACGAGGAATGGTTCGAGGTGCTTTCGTGGTCCAGGAGCCTGGCCAAGTCTTCCATCGTGATGTTCTGCGTGATGTACCTCGCCCTGACGGGAAAGAAAAAGAACGTCATACTGGCCAGCGCGACGGAATCCTCAGCCGCCAGGCTGCTGAAGCCTTACCGCGAGAATTTCGAGTCCAACGGCAGAATCAATGCCTTTTACGGGGAGCAGAGGAACGTCGGGGAATGGAGCGAGACCTGCTTCACGCCCCGGTGCGGATGCTCGTTCACCGGCGTGGGTGCCGGAAATGCGCCCCGCGGAAGCCGCAGCGGGGCAAAACGCCCGGACGTGCTGCTGGTGGATGACTTCGACACGGACGAGGACTGCCGCAACCCCCACACGCTGGACAAGAAGTGGGACTGGTGGGAACATGCGCTATACCCTACGCGGGACGTGGAAGGGGACACGCTGGTCGTATTCTGCGGAAACCTCATCGCCAAGGACACCTGCGTGGCCCGCGCCGGCGCGAAGGCCGACCACTGGGACATCGTCAACCTCGTGGACAAGGACGGACGCAGCACCTGGCCGGAGAAGAACACGCAGGAGAAGATAGACCGCATCCGCGCGAGCATCAGCACCTCCGCCTTCCAAGGCGAATACATGAACAACCCCGTCACCGAGGGGAAGGTGTTCAACAACCTGGTTTGGGGAAGGGTGCCGCACCTGAAGAATTTCGAGTTCCTCGTGGTGTACGGAGACCCGGCCTACAGCAACAGCCGGAACAAGGCGGCCAGCACCAAGGCCGTGGTGCTGATGGGACGCGTCCGGCAGACGTACTATCTCGTCAAATGCTTCGTGGGACGCGTGAGCAACGCCGAGTACATCGAGTGGTTCTACCTCATGAAGGAATACGTCGGCAGGAAGACCACGGTATACTACTATCAGGAGAACAACGCGCTGCAGGCCCCCTTCTTCGAGCAGGTGTTCAAGCCTCTCGTCCGGGAGGCCA
The DNA here is from genome assembly GCA_944319925.1 of uncultured Paraprevotella sp. Taxonomy (GTDB): domain Bacteria; phylum Bacteroidota; class Bacteroidia; order Bacteroidales; family Bacteroidaceae; genus Paraprevotella. The sequence goes on along the minus strand of CALUFQ010000008.1, from coordinate 35,781 downwards.
ACGAACGGAAGCACGACAGCCTGTTCATCATCGGGGACAGCCGCGACAAGATAGACAAGGCCACCCGAATCGAGGCCAACCTGGAGCCGCTGGACCGGAACGGGCAACTGGTGTTCAACGAGGAAGAGCGGGACAATGTCCACATGCGCGAGATGCGCGACCAGTTCTCCCTCTTCGAGCTTTCGCTGCCCTTCCCGGCCGACGGTCCGGACGCCGTGGAGGGGGCCGTGAACGTCATCAACCGCAAGACGCGCGAGCTGGACCCCGGCCTCGCCATTGGCTACGGGGAGCTGCGCGAAGGCGACCGGCGGAACAGGTTCTGAAACATTTATACCTATTATATATGAACAACTTCATCCAACTGTCCGACTACGACGCCACCATCCACCGCGAGATCCTCGACAGCCTGCTGCGCGGGGACGCGGCGGAGGGGAACGCCGTCATCGAAGTGTGCGAGAACCGGGCCGTGGCCACGGTGCGCAGCCTCATTGGCGCACGCTACGACTGCGACTCCATCTTCTCCGCCACGGGTGATGAGCGCAACGTGCTGGTGCTGAAGGTGTGCGTGGACATCGCCGTCTATGAGATTTTCTGCCAGCACAACCCCTACAAGATGTCCCAGGTGCGCAAGGACCGTTACGACGACGCCATGCAGTGGCTCCGCGACGTGCGCGACTTCAACGCCAACATCGAGGGCGCGCCCCTGTTGCCCGGGGACGACCAGGAGCGGAACAGCCGCTGGCTCATCGGCAGCGACCCGAAGCGGGACATGTACTTTTAAACGACACTTAAACACCATTCGAATATGCCAAGAACAACGAAGAAAAGACGCATCACCGAGGGCGGGGCGCTGTGGCGGCCGGAAGGTTCCCGCACGGGCGGCACCCGCGCCCCGGAGCCGGACATCATCCTGCAGATGCCCGAGCTGTTCTACTTCGACATGCGGGCCTATGTGGCCTCCATGAACGCCGCCGAGGCCATCGACTTCTATTCCAGGACCCGGCTGTACGACATGTACAAGTCCGCCCTGCTAGACCTCCACCTCTCCGGCATCATCAACAAGCGGCTCGTGGGAGTGAGCCGCATCCCCGTGGAGTTCCGGCGGGACGGCAAGCCGGACGAGGACGTTAACCGGGAGATACGCGCCCCCTGGTTCCGCAGCTTCGTCAAGGACGTGCTTTGGAGCAAGTTCTGGGGTTTCTCCCTCTTCCAGTTCTACCGCGGGGAGGACGGGGGCGTGGGCTACTACAAGGTGCCCTGCAAGCACTACGACCCCGTGCGGAAAATAATACTGCGCTACCAAAGCGATACCGGCGGCGTTCCCTTGGACGCCTTCTCCAATATGCTCTGCGTGTGCGAGGACCCGCGATCGCTGGGGATGCTCGCCGAGCTGGTGCCGATGGTGCTATACAAGCGCGGCGACATGGCCGACTGGGCGCAGTTCTGCCAGATCTTCGGGATGCCCATCCGCGAGTACACCTACGACGCGGGCGACGAGGAGGCCCGCCGCCGGCTGCTGCAGGACGCCCGCTCACAGGGGGCCAACGCCGTCTATATCCACCCCAAGGAGTCCGCCCTGAACCTCATTGAGAGTGCCAACAAGAGCGGCACGGTGGACCTCTACGAGCGGTTCAAGGACGCCTGCAACACGGAGATGTCCGTGCGCGTGCTGGGCAACACGCTCACCACCGACTCCAAGGCCACGGGGACACAGGCTTTGGGAACCGTACACCAGGAAGAGGAGGACCACATCAAGGCCGACGACCGCCAGTTCGTATTGGACGTGCTGAACTACCGGATGCGTCCCGTGTTCGCGGAGCTGGGCATCGACACGGCGGGCGGCGAGTTCTCTTACGCGGAGGCCCGCACACTCGACCCCGTGCGGCAGGCGGATGTCATCGTCAAGGCCAAGGCCATGGGACTGCCCGTGGCGGACGACTACATCTACAAGACGCTACTCATCGACAAGCCGGACGACTACGACGCGCTGAAGGCGGAGGTGCGGGCGAAGGAGGAGGCCGAAAGGAAACTGCGGGAACGGATGGCCGGCGGCATGGACGCGCCCGGGGAAGAAACACCGGAAGAAGGCGGAACGCCGGAGAGCGGAAGAAGCCCCCGCCGCCGGGCTGCGGAGAACCGATATACCACGTCCTTCATCGACCGCCTGAGGCGTTTTTTCGGCGTGGCCCCGGGTGGGGACGGGGCTTTGCCGTTCTGATGAATGAACTTTACGGAAACGACTGCCCCCATTGCGGGGGATTCCGGGACGACATATCCGTGGAGGTGGAGTTCAGCCGCGACGCGCTCTCCCGCATGTTGCGCGACATCTACGGCGGCTTGGACGTGAGGGACACCGTCCAGCGCGACGCCTTCGAGGAGACGCTGCGCATCTTCAACCGGGCCACGGCGGAAGGCCTATCGCAGGCCACGTACCGCGACTACGGCGACCTGTTCCTGGAGCAGCTCCGCACGAACAACGAAGTGTTCTCCGCCTTCCGCGTCCACCGGATGCAGAACGACATGGCCGCGAGGCTCCTGGACAAGGACGGGCGGCTGAAGCCCTTCGACCGCTGGGCGGAGGACGTGCGCGGCATCAGCAGCCACTACGCCGTCAGCTGGCTCCGCACGGAGTACGCCACCGCCGTCATCCGCGCCCGCCGGGCGGCGGAGTGGAAGGGCTTCCGCGCCGAGGCGGACGTGCTGCCCAACCTGCGCTGGATGCCCACCACGTCGCCCGAGCCGGACAACCTGCACCGCCAGTACTGGCAGGCGCGGCTCACGCTGCCCGTGGGACATCCCTTCTGGGAACAGCACCGCCCCGGCGACCGCTGGAACTGCAAGTGTTCCCTGCGACAGACCGGCGAGCCCGCGACAGCCGAAGCCGTGGCGGGCTTCAAGCCCGTGCCGCCCGCCCCCGGGCTGGACGGCAACCCCGCCGACGACGGGAAGATTTTCAGCGGCAGCCACCCGTACTTCACGAAGGCGCATCCGGGGGCAGGGAAGGCGGCGGCCAACCTCCTGCGCAAGAAGTTGTCGGAATGGGCAAAAGAAAACTTGCCCGTGGTGAAAATCGGGAAAATGGAGATGAAACGGTTTGAGGTGGCCACGCCGGGAAGCGATGAAGCCACGGTGATAAACCGTAACTTTTACGAGGAGGTCGCCTCAAAACACAAGGATTCGCCGTATTACGCCATGAGGCTGGCATTGGCGAGGAGGGCACATGAACTGTTCCCGAAGTCCGTGTTCGTGCGGGATGAAGTCCCGGAACACCACAAGGATGCCAGCGTGTTCAAGGTGTACGAATACAAGGAGGGGGATGTCCTGATTGAGTTCAAATGCAAGGTGAACCCGGACGGGTCGTTCCTCTATTTCATGAGGATATTATAAGGAAGAAAGGCACCGCCCCGTCTCTCCCCTGTGTGCTTTCGCGCGGGACAACCGGCGGGCGATGCCTTTTTCTGAAGGCAAATATACGGACTAATCTTCAAACGACAAAGGAAATGGCGACAAATCGCGCTCCTGACATAGAAAAAGAGATACGGCAGGCCCTGAGGCAGCTGGAGGCCGTCCGCGACCGCCGCCTGCCCGTGGTAGTAGGCACGGAGGCCGTGGAATACGTGCGGGGAAACTTCCGCGCCGGGGGCATCGACGGGCGGAAGTGGAAGGAACCGTTGCGGCGCTCCCTATCCTTCCACGGGGCGGAGGGACGCTACGGCCCCCTGCTCAGCCGCACGGACACCCTGATGGGGGCCACGCGCAAGCGCACCGGACCCGGAAGGGTCGTCATCGAGAACCGCCTGCCCTACGCCGCCATCCACAACGCGGGCGGCACCGTCGCCGTCACCGCCCGAATGAAGAAGTACTTCTGGTGGCGGTACCTGCAGATAGAGGGAAGCAAGGGCGGGAAAGGCCGCCGCCCGCTCTCCGGACGCTACACCGTGCGGAAAGACGGCAGGCGGGGCGACAACCAATATAACCGCAGCATGGGCCGCGAGGCGCAGTTCTGGAAGGCGATGGCCCTGAAGCGCGTGGGGTCGCGCATACGCATCCCGCAGCGCATGTTCATCGGCGACACCAAGGGGCTGCGCCGTGTGGTGGAGGAATCGATCAACAAGGAACTGCAACAATACGTCAAGGATTATGGAAGAAGTTTTGGAAGATCTCATTAAGCTCGTGGGGGAAGCCTTCCCCTTCATGAAGACCGTGGACGAGGACTACGGCCAGCTGGAGATGCTGGACGACGAGGGCCGCGACACGTACCCGCTCACCTTCCCCGCCGTGCTCATCGACGCGCCGGAGACATCGTGGACGGGCGTGGGCGGGCTGGACCAGCGCGGCACGTGCCGGGTGCGCGTCAGGCTCGTCCTGGACTGCTACGACGACACCCACTGGCGAAGCGGCACCATAGAGGCCATACGGGAAAGGGAACGGATGCGGAAAGACCTGCACGTGCTGCTGCAGGGGCACCGGGTGGGTGTAGACGGGCAGGCGCTCGTGCGCGTCTCCAGCCGGTTCTACACGTGGAACCACGGCATCAAGGTGTACGAGACGGCCTACGAGCTGGCCGTGTCGGAATACATAGGCAAGGAGACGGTAGCGGCGGGGGACGTGGGGATACGCATCCGCCCTGCCTTAGAACTTTAGATTAAGGGTGAGCTGCATTTCCGCTTTCCGGCGGACGTGCTTCCGGGCCTCTCCGGAGGGGTGGAACGCGTCCTCGCGCACCATCTGGCGGATGATGCTCTGCACGCGGCTCTCGGAGAGGAAGAAGAGGCGCGAGAGGGCGGACACCACGTCCGCGTAGTTGCGGAGCCTGGGTTCCAGGCGGTAGTAAGCGTCGGCGATGCGCCGGTTGCGCTCCTCGATGAGTTGCTTGTTTCTGGGCATGGCTGAAAGTATTGACGTGAATATTGCATCACAAAAATACTTAATCTCCACGGGACAAGCAAATTCCGCGACCGCCGGGCGCGGAAAGGGGCGGCAGAAACGCCGCCCCTTCCGGGTCTCCCATGTGTTATTCTGTTTCATGATGCTGTTGTTTTTGATGGGTTGCCGTCCGGATTTTCCACTTCCTCCATGTCGTCCACCCGGCATTCCCATTCCATCGCATCCTGCTCTTCAATATTATCGCGAAGTCATTCGAAAGCGGCATTTTCCTCGTCGGACATGTTCAACAGGTCTGCCGCGAAATCATCGCGGCTTGCCAGCCTTCGTACACCTCATCTGGGACTTCCACGTCCGTCAGCCCGACCGTGTAGGTGCAGCTGACCGTAAGGTTCTTCAGTCTTTTCATCTCTTTAAATCCTTTTTAAATCAAGTGTAAAACACATCCTCCACCTGCAAGGGCCGCATGCCGTCGGCATCGTAGAGACGGACGTGGAGGTTGTCCGTCAGCACCCTTACCAGCGTACCCGTCTCCGGACTGTCCAGGTTGACGTACACCGCGCAGAGCCTGTCCGACCGGGCCGGGCGGAGGAGCAGCCGGCAGGGCTTGCCGTAATACAGCCAGTAGCGCATCACCTGGGCCAGCAGGCTGTCCTCTACCTGGATGACCAGTCTCACCTTCCTTTTGTAGAACATGCCGCTTCCTCCTCCCGTTCGTACCTCAGCACCCGGATGCCGCACGAGGTGGCCACGTCGTGTTCCAGCTTCGCGCCCTTCGACAGCTCCCACCCGGCGAGCATGTAGATGTAGTCGCACCGCACGAGCAGGGCGATGTCCGCACACATGTGGTCGCGCCAGTGGGCCTCTTCCGGCAGGCCGTTCTTGAACGGATTCACTGGCTCGTAGCCCAGGCGGTACAGCATGTCCTCCGCCGCGCCGAACGCCCGGCGGCGTTCCTCCGGGTCGTGGTGGGCGATGGCCCCGCTGATATAGACGCGGGCCGGCGATGTCACCCGCAGCCACATGGTTTCATTCCGGCATTCCGCCGGGCAGGGGCCTTCAAGATCGAAGAAGGCGCACCCCTCGCACGTCCCGTATTCATCCGCGGGGACTTCCTCGTAAGTCTTCCCGTCCAGCGTTATCTTCCGTCCTATCTCCATACCCCCTCCGTCACATGGCTGCGAGCGACAGCGGCAGGGATGTCGCGTTCCCCTTCTCGTCCTTGGTCTCCACGCTGATGAACTGGCAGGTGGGCACGGGCCGGTAGGCGGCCTTGATGATACCGATGCCGTCCAGGAAGCCCTGGTCCTGGCTCTTCACGGCCAGCCGCTCCAGCTCCAGCACTTTGTTGGCCTTGAGGGCGCCTTTGCGGTCCTTGGCCAGAAGGCCCATGACGGTCTCCACCAGGGCCGCGCTGTTGTCGTCCTTGGCCAGCGTCCCCAGGTACTCCTTGACCTTCGCGATGCCGGCCTCCACCGTGTCGTCCCATCCCTCGTTGGTGCGCGAGCCGAGGGTGACGCTCATCACGCCGTCCCCGGTGGTGAAGGTGTCCGTCTTGCGGTCCAGCTTCACGCGGAACAGCTCGTTCTTCATGCGGATGAGGGTGTCGAACTCCTCGAACACCTCGCGCTTGACGCGCATCATCTCGTCGGAGAGCTTCTGCAGCTTGCCCACGGCGGACCGCACCGACGCGTCCACCAGCCGCTTGTACTCCTCGCGTTCGTTTTCCACCCTTGCCTTCTCGGCCTTCTCCTCGGCCTCCAGCTGCGCCTTCAGCTCTTCCCGTTCCTCTTTTGTCAGATTCCTGATGTCCATGGTTGTTTTTGTTTTAAATGGTTCATACTTTCATTCGGTAGGTCTCCCTCAGTTCCTTCTCCACCCGCTCCTTCTCGATGAGCAGGGTGTTGCGCCGGTCCACGAGCGTGGCGAACTCCCGGGCGTCCATGTTCCCCGCGTAGAGCCGCCGCGTCGTGCGGTCCAGCTCGCGGGGGATTTCCTCCAGCCGCCCGAGCAGCGTCCCGATGCGGCGGATGCGGGTGTCCTCCGCCGATTCTGCCTTTCCCGTCATGCCTCCTCCTTCCTTTTCCAATTCTGCATTCATCTTTTATCGTTTTTAGGGTTTTCTTTCTTGCGGCGGATGGTGCGCAGCTTGACGAGCAACGCGTCCAGTTCCCCGCCGTCCAGTTCGCGGAACACCTTTCCGGCAATCCGCCTGTCCAGGCAGAACTTGTCTACCTTGCCCCAGTCTGCCGTGTCCACGCCGAGCAGCTGCATCTGATGGAGCACCGCGCTCCGTTTCCGCTTCATCTCCATGCGCCAGGCCTGCCGCCGTTCTTCATATCCGGCCACGCGCTCCATCTCGTTGCACATGGACCGGTATTCGCCGGCCTCCATAAGGTGGAGGTGCGTGGTGCGCCCGTTCGTGTACTGCCACACCAGCGTCTCCTTGTCCGCGCCGGGCAGTTTTTTCAAGAGGGTATAGAAACGGGCGTAGTTGGCGATTTCCTGTGCCATGTCATTTCCCTCCATTAAAAAATACATCGCGTTCTATTATCTTTACCGTGGCGGAGCATGTGATTTTATCTGCATTTTTGCACTCTGATTTACACTGTCCTTCATATAATTCCTTAGACTTCTTTTTTATTTCCGACAAAATCTGTTCATTAAATTCCCCGCAGAAACCTATGCGTGAACGGTATGTGGAGACAAATTTGCCTTCATAAACTTTGGCGGTCAGGGTAATGACCGCTACACCGCGTGTCAATGCTGTTTCTCTCATAGTACTATAAATTAAATTGGTTTTCGAACAGTACTCCGATGCCGCACGAGCTGGCCACGTCCAGCTCCAGCTTCGCGCCCTTGCTCAGTTCCCATCCGCGCAGCATGTAGATGTAATCACATTCCAGCAGCAGGGCGATGTCCGCCCGCATGTGCAGCCTCCAGTGCGCTTCGTCCGGCAGGCCGTTCTTGAACGGGTTGACCGGCTCGAAGCCTTTCAAACTCAGGAACCGTTCCGCGTCGTCGAAGGCGCGGCGGCGTTCCTCCTGGTCGTAGTGCGCTATGGCACCGCTGATGTACACTTTCTTTTTCATTTCGTCAAATCTTTAATGTTTACCTGGCACGACGGGTGCCATATCCGTATGTTGTTCGCGAACATCACGTCCCGTGTCTCCACCACCGCGTGGCCCCGGGTCTTGGCCCGGCGGATGCGCAGGTCGCTCTGGATGTTGCGTTCCGCCCAGTCATCGACCACGGCCGCCACTTCCTCGTTCTTCAGGAGCAGCTGGTAAAGTTTATTCTCCCATTCCATCTTCTTGGTTTTTAGAGTGGGCGGACGCAACCCCGTCCGCATGGAGGACAATCGGGTCATTCTGACCCTCTGTCAATGCCTTGGCGGCCCCTTCCTCCCATATCACGTAAGGCTCGCCCGGCGTTTCCATGAAGCGGCTCTTGCACCAGGCCTTGAAGTACGAGACCATGATTTTCACGTCGGCGTCGTATTCCACCTTCTTGGCCGTCCGCCCGGCGGGGTGCATGCCCTCGGCGTGGCTGATGAAGATGAGCAGCTTCCGGGGGTGCCGTTCCTTGAATGCCTTGTAGTCCGGCCAGCTCAGGCCGCTGTACTGGAAGCTGTCGATGATGGCCACCGCCGGGCTGCCCCGGCGGGCGAGCCGCTCTTCCAGCTGCTCCATCGGCTCGCGGTCCAGGATGACGAGCCGTTTCTTCACCTCGTCCATCCTGTGCCGCCGGAGCGACATCTGCAGGGAAAGGCCGGTGCTTTCCTCCAGGCTGTCGTAGATGACCCGGCTGAACCGGCAGAGGTACTTGGCCAGCTGCATCACGAACGAGCTCTTGCCGTTCCCGCTCGCTCCCCAGATAATCCAGACCCCGCCCCGGGCCGGCCGGCCGATGGATGCCAGCCACGGCCCGGTGAACTCGTAGCGGGGTATCTTCATGTCCAGCACCTCGCGGGGGCTGTATGCGCGTTTCAACCTCATGCCTGCGCCCTCCTCAGCTTTTCTATTTCCGTATATACCCTGCGGAGCCCGCCGCCGGTGGCGTTCACGATGCGGGCGATGTCCGAGCCTTCCGGGGCGTTCACCTTGGCCACGATGGCGGCCTGCGCCCGGAGAAACTTGTCGCGTTCCTTCGCGTCGTCCGGGGTCACCTTGCTGTACGTGTCGCCGTAGCGGCTCAGCATCTCGGTGTAGCCCACCTTCTTGCCCTCGATGGCGCGGTTGATCTTCTCCTTCAGCCCGTCGGCTCCCATCATGTACCAGGCGCAGCAGCGTTCCGTGGCGTTCCACAGGGCTTTCAGCTCCAGGAAGGCCTCGTATTGCAGGTCGCCCGCCTCGTCGAGCACCACCAGCGGGCGGTCGATGGCCCGGAGGTAGGCCACGAGGTCCTCGTACACGTCCATGTAGCGTCCCATCGCCCCCACGCCGAACTCCTTGGCGATGCGGCGGATGAGCTTGCTCTTCGACTTCACCTGCGAGCAGTCCACATAGACCGCGTTCCTGTGTCCCTGCACGTAGATCCGGGCCGTGAACGTCTTCCCGATGTTCGGCATGTCGCACAGGACGGCGGAGAGCCCTCCGTCCTGGCACACGGCCAGCTGCTGGCTGATGAACACGAAGGTCGGGGTCTTGGCCGCCGCCCACGGCATCTCCTCCCTCAACTGCACGCCCAGCCTCCGGGCGATGCCCGCCCAGTTCGCGTCGCTCACCTGGCGGTCGTAGTTCCCTTTCTTGATGGCGTTGTACACGCTTGCCGCTATGCCCAGCGCCGTCGCGTGGCGGTTGTCGCTGGGATAATTCCCGCGGTCGGCGGCTATCGCCCCCGCAATCCGCTGTTTCACTTCGTTCGTTATTTCCATTTCGATGCTGTTTTAATAATGTTCCAATGTCGTTAGATTTTGGCCACGGCTTCGGCTTCGTAGTGGGCCACGTCCAAATAGGCTGAATAATCGTCCTCCTCCGTGCGGGGTTGCATTTCCACGGCCTCGGCCTTTATGCCGGTTGCCGCCTTCGTTTCCTCTTTGCCCAGTATGCCGACCCGCTTAATCTTTCCGTCCTTCATCATCTTGTCGAACTTGGCCACGTACTTGGCCTGGTCGGCGTAGGCCTCGCGGTCGGCTTCCGTCTGTTCAGCCGTCGCCTCGTTGTAGCGTACCACCCGCCTGCAGGTGTCTATCAGCCGCCCGTTCTGGTAGATGTAAACTTCCTCCACCTTCCCGTCGGTGTCCGGCAGCCAGTAGGCATCCACCTTGTAGTTGCGCGGGGCGAGCCTTTCAATCACGTCCGGACTCGACAGGCGGTACTGCTCGTAGTTCACCGTCAGGTAGGCGTTCTGCCGTATGGACGTTTCCGTATGCTCGCCGATGTATCGGTACAATACCGCCTTGTCCCACGGGCGCAGGTTGGGGTTCTGTGTCCTGCACAGCACGTCCCAGCGGGTCATGCCGGGGAACTCCTTCTGGTTCGGGTGGGGCTGGCTGTTCCATTCGTTGATGGACGCTATGTCGTCCGCCACAAGCCGCTCGTAGCTGTAGGTCGGCTCGCGGTAGGTGTTGTTCTCCTCGTCGTACACCTTTTCCACCTTCGGGCGGTTGGCATCCAGCTTGGCGTACCAGCGGCCGATGTTCTGCTGGCTGCGCTTCTCCACGCCGTACTTTTTCCCCCGGTTGACATGCTCCTGTCGTTTCTCCCGCGAGTTGCCCGGGTTGCACCAGTGTATCAGCGGGAACACCACCCCGGCCTGCATCAGCCCGTCCGTGAACTTGTTCACCAGGTGGTGTTCCACCTCTATCTGCGCCGGCATGTACCAGCCGTTGCGCTCGATGGTCTGGAACATGTTCCTCATGCAGTCCAGGAACAGGTCCTTGTCCTTCTTCCGGTTGTAGGCATAGCCCACCACGGCGCCGCTCGCCACGTCGCTCACGTAATAGGCATGCACGTGGCTTCCGTCGCGCATCGGGCGCGGCAGGTCGCGGTCGTCCGCTGAAATCTTGCTGAAGGCGAAGCCGGGAAGGTGGCGCAGGTGGTAGGGGCGTTGGGAGTTGTTGAAGTCCCACTGCGTCTGGTGTATTTTCGCCAGCAGGGCAATCGTCTTGGGCTGTTTGAGGATGTTCGCGATGGTGCTTTTGCTCAAGGTCGCGGGATTCCCCTTCCTGTCCCTGAAGTCCGCAGGGTTGAACACTTCCCCGGTCTCCGGGTCGAACGTCTCCAGCTCGCCTTCCACGAACTGGTTGTACATCTCGGCCACGACCGTGTCGTAAGGATGTTCCGCCTGCGCGGCAAGCCCCCGCACGAGGTCCGCGATGCGGCAAGTCGCCTTCCGCCGGTTCTGGTTCATGAACTTCCCGCTGATCAGGCTTTCGTAGCCTTTCGTCCTGAAGTCGCCCACCTTGCGCTTGAAGCGGTTCGCGCTCAGCGGCAGCGTGTGCCCGAACTCCGACTGGTAGTAGCCGATGGCCCCCGCCATCTCGCCCCAGTTCACCGGGCCGCCTTTCATCGCCTTGCGCATCAGCACCGTGTCGGCCATCACCGCCAGCACGGCCTCTATCGCCGAGGCGTTCACCGTGTACTCCTGGATGTGTTCCGGCGGCAGCGCGTCGCCGCCCGGAAAGCGGAACTTCGTGTAGAACTCCCGCGCCTTCGCGTCGATGCGGAAGTGGATGCCGAACCAGTTCTTCAAAACGTCCTCTTTCATGTCTCCGTATTTTAGTCTTATTTTCTCTTGGAAGCGCAGGGGAAGCGTCGCCACCTCCACCAATGCGTAATTGCCGAGTCCTTTCCCTTGACGTACCACGATGATTTGTTTCCTTGCTGCCAGTTGCTTGTAGTTGGCCTCTGACATGATTGGGGCGAGTTCCTCTTCGGAAAGGGTTGAAGGATGCACCCCTTTCAGCGTCCGGCTCCGGCTGTAGTCGGCCTTCCCGTTCACAATGACGGGCCGGTCGTCGTACGTCAGGTCTTCGTGGGATATGCACAGTATCTTTCCATAGTACTCCATCGCCCTTCGTTTTTACAGCGCGGCGGCCATCAGCTGCACCTCGCCCTGCAGCTGCATGAACTCCGGCACGCCCAGCCCCGTGTGGCTCTCCTTGCACTCCCCGTCCACAAACACCTTGGTCTCGTCCCTCTCGCGGTCGTACACCATCTTCACCCTCGGCCCGAACGCCTGTTCCATCTTCTTCCCTGTCTCGTCGTGCGTGGTCTCGCACTCTGGCACGTAGCCCTCCGTCAGCTTGCCGCCCCGCTTCAGGGCCAGCGTCCGGATGCGCCGCGCCGTCTCGCTGTCGCGCTTGAAGGTCAGCGCAAGCCACACGGCCTGCTGCGTGCAGCCGAAAGCCTTCATCAGGAAGTGCTTCGTCTCTCTGTCTGTCAATATCTGCTTGCTCATTTGTTTGCCTTTTAATTATTTGCTATATTTACAGCCGTTTATACGGTTATTTAAAAATCATTGTTATGAATATGGCTAAAAAAGCTCCTAAAAGATGGAGGCTGAATTATACCATCACGTATTTGAATAAAGAAAAGGCGGAAGCCTATCGCCGTTTTGTCCATGATACACTGGCAGCCGCTGCAATGCTGCGCAGAATTGACTATGCGATAGAGGTCGAGTCCTCGCTGCTTGATGATATTCGCGATAAGCTGCATACGCCTTGTCAGGATTTGGTTTGTGACATTGTCCGTTTCCGTTCTTCAGCCCAGTCCCTTTCTTCTGTGAAGGAGTTTCGCGCGATAATTGACGGCCTGTTCCAAGGTTACGACACCATTCTGTCGGGAGACCCGTTTGAGGTACAGAGCCAGCTTCAGAAATACCTGCAGGAGGACAAGTTCCCGGATGAGTTCTGTCGTCCGCTGTCCTATCCGTATGTGGAAGTCCATAGCGGGAAAAAAACAACTCTTTGCGTGACGGCCTCAAGTCTTCAAGACATATCAGACAATGGAGATGATGTTCATTGATTGTTTGGTGCATAATATAGACGAATTAGGTTTTACATATTTTCCTCGCCGAGTATCTCGTGGAGCCTCGTGCCTCTCTGCAACTCCTCGTAGAGCACCTGCAGGGCCTCCTCGCATGCGCACGACAGGTTCTCTATCACCCGACAGGCGTCGCTCCTGTCTTCCTCTTCCGCCGTCATGAATCGGCCTGCCATCTCCATTGCCTGGTCGGCCACCACCTGCATGTGCGTCACGCAGCCGACCATCGTGCGCAGCTTGTTCTTGAACTGCGCCTCCTGCTTTTTCCTTTTCGTTGTCTTTGCCATAGTTCCAATGTTTTTGTTTATCTTTACCGCCCAAATATATGGCTATGTTTCTACTGGAAATGTCAATCATTATAGACCCTCATCGCCCAGAAGGCAAAACGACCGACAGCATCTGCAATGGGATTGCGCAGAAGATTGTAGATGTCTTGTTGCCGCTTGGCTTTGAATGCAGGCGAAATACCCATTGGTATCACCCTGATGAGGAAAGTGAGATGCGTGGCATCGATTTTCAGGCACTTGACGTTCAAGCCGGTTTAGTAGTTGACGAATTCCGGCAATTACCTCCGTTAGTTCAGATAGTGCAGGCCCTGTCTTCCCTTTACGACGAGCCTGGGGGCATTTCTTGTTCTTCACGCATATTACGGGCAGAACCTTTTTCTCCGAGCGGAAAAGGATAGCCGCCCGTGCCTCCCGGCTCAAGCCGGCCAAGGGAATGCTGCTGACAAATACCGGGCGTTCGCCGTTTTCGTCCTTCGGGGCTCCGAACCGAAGGGTGCCTGCCGCCAGTCTTCTGTAGAAGGGTTCTCCGAGAATCCCTTTCAGGGTTTTCGCTTTGATGGTCAATTCGTAGTCGTTCATAATTCTTTGTTTTTAATCGTTAAACTTCGTGGGGCGCGGGGAGTCGAACCCCGGCGGCTGTTCTTCGCGTTCGCTACCGCTCCAGGCCACGCAATCCGTGCCGCCCCTTGCCCGTCTTTCCGGGCCGTCGGTTATTCGGCAATCTTCTTGCCTTGTTTGTCTTTTGTATGCCGGACAACGGCATGCCCATAATCGTCCTGCCTTGATTGCCCGCGTATGGTCATTCCGCCTCCTCTGATTGTCCAGTCGCAATCATACGGGCAACTTTCCACATACCCCTTTATAAGGTCTTTCACGTGCGTTAGTGTGCATCTCCAAAACCTCCAGTGACACGCCCTGCCATCCGTGGCGGTCAATAGCACCGACCACATGTCGTTCCTGTTCATCGTCGTTTTCATCTTCTTTAATCTCCCATTTTCGTTTATCTCGCGCCATTTTCGTATATTTGGCCGCTGTTTGGTTCTTAAACACAGTGCAAATATAGTGATAATTTTCAACCCCGCATAATAAATCGGGAATAATTTTCAATTTATGTGCAAGATATTACCTCGCATACAACAGATTGCCCAACATGAGGGTATTACAATAGGCGCAATGGAACGTAGTATTGGCGCAAGCAAAGGTGTGCTATCCAGAGCTATAGCCAATGGCACCGATATACAGGCAAAGTGGATTGAAGCGATAGTTGAAAATTATCCCCGATATTCAGAAGGATGGCTGTTGACAGGCAATGGCGACATGCTCAAGTCCTCCGCGCCCTCCAGCCCTCCTATAATCTCCGCCCAGCCAACCCTGTCATTTACCCCCGATGTCGGCACACCATACTACGATGTGGATTTCTTGGGCGGCTTCGATGAAATCTTCAATTCTCAGGCATCCGTGCCGGCCACGAATATCATTATAAAAGGCTTCGAAAAGGCTGATTTATGGTGCAATGTCACGGGGCACTCCATGGAGCCGCGCATCAACCACGGAGACATCATAGCCCTCCATCGCTGTGCCATTGAAGACATACAGTACGGCGAAATCTACGCCATTGTCCTTGACACAATACGCACAATCAAAATCATCCGCAAGGCATCTGACCCGAACCACCTGCGCTTCATTCCCATCAACACGCAGGACTACGATGAGCAGGAGTTCGACAAGTCGCGCATCACACATGTCTTTGAGGTGGTGGGCAGCATAAGCAAGTTTTTCTGACTACGCACGGGGCACACAGGGCGCACACACCACGCGCAACACCCCCTCCAGAGCCACGCGCACACCCTTTCGGGGGCAAAAAGGATGGGGAAGTAGGGTGAAAACACCGTGTATCAGCCGCTTGCGCCTATATATAATAAGGTATAAGCCCAAAACAAATGTCGTTTTTCCTCCGCGAAAACGCGGAAAAACGGCACTTCGTTGCAAATCCGTCCGTGTTTCCTATTTCGGGCGTACACTCAAAAAAGCGGTTTTGTAACCCTAAATGTAACCCTAAACTCCGTAAAGTTGTAACCCTAAACCGTAACCCTAAATGTAACCCTAAATCAAAATTAACACAAAAAAGGGGGCATTTCGCCCCCTCGTCAGCATTCAAGGAAATAACGTCCGAAAGCCGTTCTAACGACGTTATTTTATCGTACTAACCAGCGGCCTTTCCGCCGCACGAAATAAGTTCAGACTGCTTGATAATGGCCTTTTTAGTGCATACCGTGCCGTTCCCGGACAATCCGGCGTGTAATAGGTAGTTCTTCGTCGCCCCCACCTGTTCCGCCGTCAGAACCGTATATACGGCCGAAATACTACTGAAATACCAGTCTTTTTGCCTCGTTCCGTCTATGTTATGCAGTAAATGCACGTGGATAACCTTCGCCATATCGAATGAATTGCATGTGCAAATATACCAAATAATTATTATTTGGAATAAAATGAACTGGATAAAATCAATGCAAGGCACAAAAAAAGCGGCCACAACGCCGCTAAGCACCCCACGTCGGTAAATCCACACATCCCCGCTGAATCAGCCCGACACAAGCCAAATAAGCGGCCTCAAACAAGCCATTCCGTCCACTCCTGACATCCCATGTTACAAAAACCGCCCCAAAGAGCCAAAAACACCCTTAAAACGTAACGCAAATGTTCGGTTGATGTTAAGCAAAAACCGCTTCGAATTATTTCGCCATTTCAGCCACCCATCCGTAACTTATTACATTCAAACAACTTACGCCATCTCTTCCGCCACCATTGAAAAACCGCTTCGTTCTACCCCCCATACTTGGCCGGAAAACTTTTTTTCTCCCACAGATTCTTTAATCGCCAGTAGCGTTTACACAGACGCCACGGCCGTTTATAGGTTTTAAGGCGCAGGCTATACTTTTTTCTCGCGCAAAAGCAAGTTTATCTCTCCTTGGCATCCGGTTTTTGTACCCCGCAATAGTGCCCGTATGTCGGTTTTCCGCGTACAGGCCGCTTTCCCGAGAGGCTTTTTGTGCGGCGGCGGCGAGGTTTCCTGTATATGGAATGGTTTTTCCTGCCGAGGCGGTAAAAGGTATTGATTGAAGAACCGGTCGTTTTTATCTCCGGTTTTGTTTCGCCGTGAGCAGCCGTTGTTTTATTTTGTTTATATATTCTTGTGTTTCGTTACAAATTGCCACACTTCCGCAGGACAGTCATTCCAAACAGGAAGCTTTGATTTTTTATTTTGAATAAACGTAACTAAAAATTGAATCTTGATTTCAAAATGTACTAACTTTGCATCAAACAAAAGACAAATGATGTGATATAATACATATAATATAGCAAAAAGGCATTTGCGCGCGATGCCTGGCAAAGATAAGGTTTAATGAAAAAAGGAGAGGGAAAAAGATGAAAACAATGTTTCAGAAAATGGCCGCCGGACTTGCGGTGGCAGCCATGCTTCCCGTAGGGGCGGCGGCACAGGACAAGGTTGAAGCGTCGGTTGGCGCGGACTTGGTGAGCGGCTACGTATGGCGCGGTCAGGAATTGGGGAATGCCAGCATCCAGCCTTCGGCTTCGGTGTCATGGAAGGGGCTTTCGCTCACGGCATGGGGCTCGGCCAGCTGGGATAGCGAATACGCCAAGGAGTTCGACCTGACGTTGGGCTATGCGGTGAAAGGTTTCAGCGTGTCGGTGACGGACTATAGCTTCAGCAAAGGCTCGAATTTCAAGACGGGAGCTGACATTTCGGGCGATTACTTCCACTTTGGCAGCAATTCCACCCTGCATGTGTTCGAAGCGCAGGTGGGATATGACTTCGGCTTCCTGGCCGTGAACTGGTTTACCAATATCGGCGGGAACGACGGGCGCAAGGCCGATGGCAAGCGGGCGTATTCGTCATTTGTCAGCCTGTCGGCTCCTTTCCGGCTCGGCGGGTTGGACTGGGCGGCCACGGTAGGGGCAACCCCTTGGGAAACATCGTTCTACAATGGTGGGTCGAACGGGTTTGCCGTGTCCGAGGTGAGCCTGCAGGCAGAGAAGGCCATCCGGATTTCCGAACGTTTCTCGTTGCCGTTGTTTGCCAAGGCGATATGGAATCCGGCCACGGAGAATGCCTTTTTCACCGTGGGGGTGAATCTTAGCGTAAGTAATGCACAATAAAAGGGAGGTATAGTTATGAAAAAGATTGAAGCAGTAATCCGCCGGACGCGGTTCGAGGACGTGAAGGAAGCTTTGCTGGCGGCGGACATCGAGTGGTTCTCGTACTACGAGGTGCGGGGCGTGGGCAAGATGCGCGAGGCGCGGATATACCGCGGCGTGGCCTACGACACAAGTTCCATTGAGCGCGTCATGCTCTCCATCGTGGTGCGCGACAAGAACGTGGAGAAAACCATCCAGGCCGTGATGCAGGCCGCGCGGACGGGCGAAATCGGCGACGGACGCATTTTTGTGATTCCCGTGGACGACTCCATCCGCATCCGCACGGGGGAGCGCGGCGACATCGCGCTCTACAACGCGGAGCAAGAGAAATGAAGATTTGAGGGAAAGGTAAGTAAAACGTTTAAAAGAAGAAGATTATGGATGCAAGTTTGATATTGGATTCGGGCAACACGGCCTGGATCATTGTGGCCACGTTGTTGGTTCTTTTGATGACGATTCCGGGCATTGCGCTGTTCTATGGCGGGTTGGTGCGCCAGAAGAACATGCTGAGCCTCATTATGCAGAGTCTGGCCATCGTGGCCGTGATTAGCGTGTTGTGGGTGGCTTTTGGTTATAGTTTCGCTTTCGGTTCAGGGCTTGAGGGCGGTGTGTTCAAATATGGCATCGGCGGTTTTGACAAGGTGATGCTGCGCGGCATCGGGTTGGACACGCTGACCACCGGAGGAATCCCGGAGTTGCTGTTCGTCATGTTCCAGTGCATGTTTGCGGTCATTACTCCCGCGCTCATCTTGGGGGCGTTTGCCGAGCGGGTGAAGTTCTCGGGCTTCCTGCTGTTCACGGTGCTTTGGAGCGTATTGGTCTATATGCCCATGGCCCATTGGGTGTGGGGCGGCGGCTTCCTGATGGAGATGGGGGCAATTGATTTCGCCGGGGGCACGGTGGTGCACATCAACGCGGGCATTTCGGCTCTTGTCATGGCCCTCATGGTGGGGCGGCGCAAGGATTACCGCGTGGGACATCCCGTCACGCCCCACAACATTCCTTTCGTGTTCATGGGCACGGCATTCCTGTGGCTGGGATGGTTTGGTTTCAACGCCGGCAGCGGCTTGGCAGCCGACGGGTTGGCGGCCAACGCTTTCCTGGTGACCCACATCGCCACTTGTGTGGCCGCGCTCACGTGGATGGCCGTGGATTGGATTGTGAACAAGAAGCCTACCACGGTGGGTGCCTGCACCGGGGCTGTGGCCGGATTGGTGGCCATTACGCCTGCGGCCGGCACGGTGGACCTCCTTGGAGCGGTGTGCATCGGGTTGCTTACTTCGCTGATTTGCTTTGCGATGGTGGCCGTGGTGAAGCCTAAGTTCGGCTATGATGATGCGTTGGACGCTTTCGGTGTACATGGCATCGGGGGAATCATCGGGTCTGTCCTGACCGGCGTGTTTGCCACCCAGGCCATTACGGGCGAAGGCGGAGTGCAAGGCGCGCTTTACGGCGACTGGCACCAGCTGTGGATTCAAGTCGCAGCCACGTTGATTTCCATCGTGTTCAGCGCGGTGATGACGTTTGTCCTGTTCAAGGTCGTGGACAAACTGGCGGGCATCCGTGTGGACAAACGTGTGGAAGAAGAAGGGCTTGATGTGTATGAGCACGGTGAATCGGCCTACGACTTATAAAAGAAGGAATAGTAACTTTATCAAATAACTTATAAATAGAATAGGTAATTATGTCAGATTTGAGATTCAGGGTTGTGGAAAATGCTTTCCACGCCAAGGCGAAAGAAGTGGAAGTGCCGGCGGAACGGCCAAGCGAATATTTCGGGAAGTACGTGTTCAACAGGGAAAAGATGTTCAAGTATCTGCCCAAGAAGGTGTATGACAAGCTCGTCGATGCGATGGACAACGGGGCGGCATTGGACCGCAGTATCGCCGACGACGTGGCTGCCGGCATGAAGCGGTGGGCGATGGAACTGGGCGTGACACATTACACGCACTGGTTCCAGCCGCTGACCGAAGGCACGGCGGAGAAGCACGACGCGTTCGTGGAACACGACGGGAAGGGCGGCATGCTGGAAGAGTTCTCGGGCAAGCTGCTTGTGCAGCAGGAGCCGGACGCCTCGTCGTTCCCCAACGGAGGCATCCGCAACACCTTCGAGGCGCGCGGCTACAGTGCGTGGGATCCTTCGTCGCCGGTGTTCGTGGTGGACGACACCTTGTGCATTCCCACGATTTTCATCGCCTACACCGGGGAGTCGCTCGACTACAAGGCGCCGTTGCTGAAAGCGTTGCGCGCAGTGGACAAGGCGGCCACGGAGGTTTGCCGTTACTTCGACCCGTCGGTGAAGAAGGTTTATGCCTACTTGGGCTGGGAGCAGGAATATTTCCTGGTGGACGAAGGCTTGTACGCCGCCCGTCCCGACCTGTTGCTCACCGGGCGCACCCTGATGGGGCATGAGGCTTCGAAGAACCAGCAGCTGGAAGACCATTACTTCGGCGCCATACCGACCCGCGTGGCCGCTTTCATGAAAGACTTGGAAATCCAGGCCTTGGAACTTGGCATCCCCGTGAAGACGCGCCACAACGAGGTCGCGCCCAACCAGTTTGAACTTGCACCCATCTTTGAGGAGTGCAACCTGGCCGTGGACCACAACATGCTCATCATGTCGCTCATGCGCAAGGTGGCCCGGACGCACGGTTTCCGCGTGTTGCTCCACGAGAAACCGTTCAAGGGCGTGAACGGTTCGGGCAAGCACAACAACTGGTCGTTGGGCACGGACACCGGTGTGCTGCTGATGGCACCGGGCAAGACAGCGGAAGAGAACCTGCGCTTCATCACGTTCATCGTGAACACGCTGATGGCCGTTTACCGTCACAACGGATTGCTGAAGGCTTCCATCATGAGCGCGACCAATGCCCACAGGCTGGGAGCCAACGAGGCACCTCCCGCCATCATCTCTTCCTTCCTGGGCGAACAGCTGAGCCGGGTGCTCGACCATCTGGAGGAAAGTTCGGACGAAGACTTGGTAGCTTTAGGCGGCAAGCACGGAATGAAGCTGGACATCCCGCAGATTCCTGAGCTGCTCATTGACAACACCGACCGCAACCGCACGTCGCCTTTCGCTTTCACGGGCAACCGTTTCGAGTTCCGCGCCGTGGGGTCGGAGGCCAACTGCGCCAGTGCCATGATTGCGCTGAACGCCGCGTTGGCAGAGCAGTTGGAACTGTTCAAGGGCGAGGTGGACGCGTTGATGGCCAAGGGCGAGGCCAAGGAGGCCGCGCTCATCCAGGTCATCCGCAAATACATCAAGATTTGCAAGCCCATCCGCTTTGACGGCAACGGCTACAGCGACGAATGGAAGGCCGAGGCTGCCCGCCGCGGGCTGGACTGCGAGACGAGTTGTCCGGTAATCTTTGACAACTACCTCACGCTGGGCAGCATCACCATGTTCGAAAAGACGGGCGTGATGACCAAGGTGGAACTGGAAGCCCGCAACGAGGTGAAGTGGGAGACCTACACCAAGAAAATCCAAATCGAAGCCCGTGTGTTGGGCGACCTGGCCATGAATCACATCGTGCCGGTGGCGGTAGAATACCAAAGCAAGCTGATTGACAACGTATATAAAATGAAAGGCTTGTTCAGCGAGGAAGAAGCAGCCAAGCTGTCGGCTGAGAACATCGCCATCATCCGCGAAATCGCCGAACGCACGGCCTACATCAAGGAACACGTGGATGCCATGGTGGATGCGCGCAAGGTGGCCAATAAGATTGAAGGCGAGCGGGCGAAGGCTGTGGCTTACCACGACACGATTGCTCCGATGTTGGAACAAATCCGTTACCACATCGATAAGCTGGAGCTGATTGTGGACGACCAGATGTGGACATTGCCTAAGTATCGCGAACTGCTTTTCATACGGTAGGCTCGCGGTCCTCTATTTGTTGGTTATTTAAGTGAGGAAGCCGGGGTGCCGTGAGGCAGTCCGGCTTTTGGCAGTTTGATGTTTTATGTCTATTTTTGTGTCCGTAAATCTAATTTCGAGGAGAAGAAACAATGGAATGGAAACGTGGTTTAATGTTGTGGCTGGCCGTCGGCTTTTGTGCTTTGTGTGGTGTCCGGGGGCAGGATTGCATCGAGCCGGGAAAAGTGTGGCACGACGCGGAAGGCCGGGTGATTAACGCACACGGCGGCGGTGTCTTGTGGCACGAAGGGCGTTATTATTGGTATGGGGAGAACCGTCCTGCGCGTGGCTTTACGACGGAAGTGGGCGTGGGGGTCTATTCTTCTTCCGATTTGGTGCATTGGACGGACGAAGGGGTGGCGTTGGCCGTTTCGGGGAGGCAGGGAAGCCCGATAGAGCGGGGCTGTATCATGGAACGGCCCAAGGTGGTTTACAATGCCCGGACGTGCAAGTTCGTCATGTTGTTCCATTTGGAACTGAAAGGGCAGGGTTATGCTGCCGCCCGCGTGGGGTTTGCCGAAGCGGACAGTCCCGTGGGGCCTTTCCGCTTTATCCGTTCGTTGCGGCCGAACGCGGGGAAATGGCCGTCCGATTTTTCACGCCGTGACATCCGGCGGGCGAAACGGTTGAAGGAGTCGGACTACACGGAGTGGTGGACACCAGAATGGCGTAAGGCTGTGGCCGACGGGCTTTTGCTGGCGCGCGACGTGCCCGGCGGGCAGATGAGCCGCGACATGACGGTGTTCGTGGACGATGACGGCAAGGCTTATCACATCTTTTCGGCCGAGGAGAACCTGACGCTGAACATCGCCGAACTGACGGACGACTACCTGGACTACACGGGACGCTTCGTCCGCGTCGCGCCGGGCGGGCAGAACGAGGCTCCCACGATATTCAAACGAGGCGGGACGTATTGGATGATTACGAGCGGCTGCACGGGATGGGCACCCAACGAGGCCCGCATGTTCAGGGCTTCGTCCGTGTGGGGGCCGTGGGAACAACTGCCGTCTCCCTTCGCGGGCGAAGGCGCGGAGAAGTCTTTCCATTCGCAAGGCACTTATGTTTTAAAGGTGGAGGGCGTGGAGGATGGTTTCATCTTCATGGCCGACCGTTGGAATCCGGAAAGCCTGCAGGATTCGCGCTACGTGTGGTTGCCGATTGTGTTTGGTGCGGACGGCGTACCCGTGCTCCGTTGGCTGGACAGCTGGTCGCCTGCCGGGCGATTTTCTGGGTTTTGAACAGGAAAAGGAAAAACCCGAAGACACTGTTTTGTTTCTGTGTGCCTTCGGGCTTTTTTACTTGAACTTTTTGATTTTCTTGGCCATGTCTTGCAGCGTCTTGGTGTCGGCCGTTGTATTGAGCACCTTTTGGGCTTCTTCCAGCAACGCCGGCCGTTGTGCCAGCTGTTTCAGCGTCAGGGTTGGCACGGGTCGTGTGCGCAGGTCGTTCACGGCGATGCTGAGGGCCGACCAGGCTTCCAGCCTTTCGCGCTCCGCCGCCGAGATGTGCATCACCGAGCCGTGGCGGGGCGTGAAGTCGCCGTGTGTCTTGGTGTTCTGCACGAAAGTGAAGTTTTTCAGGTCGTTGCTCTTGCAGAACTGGTAGAAGCCCTGCGCGTAGCAGTCGTACATCAGCACGTATTCGTCCGACCCGATGAGCGGGAATACGCTGGAGCCTTCCACAGGGTATTGCCCCTCTTTTTGCAGGTGTCGCCATTCGATGGTGTACGGGCCGGTCAGCCGCTGGCTGGTGGCGCGCATCACGCCTTGTCGTGTGCGGAAACCCTTGTTCATGACCGAGCGCCCTTCGTCTTTGAAGAACAGTACGTATTCCCCCGTCTTCGGGTTGCGCACGATGTCGCCATCGATGGCCGCCGTGCCGAAGTCGAAGAGCAGCTTCGGGGTGGTGATGTCGGTGAAGTCTTCATTAACATAAGAGTAGAACAGCTTGAAGTAAGGTTGCTTGAAGTTCGGGTCTTCCGTGGGATATTCCCAATCGTGCCGCCCGATAGAATAGTAAATCAGATATTTTCCCGCTTCGTCGTCCCAAATGATTTGCGGGGCCCACACGGCGTGCAAGTTCCTTCGGTCGAATCCCGGCAGGTCGGGAAACCGGGTGGGGAAGTCAATGGGCGTGTGTTGCCAGTGGATGAGGTCGTCGCTCTTCATCAGGATGAGGCCGTCGTTGCTCTGCCATCCCTCGTCCGAGCGCATGTCCGTCATGACCATATAGAAGGTCTTGCCGTCGCGTCCCCGTGTGATGTACGGGTCGCGGATGCTCTTTTTCAGGGCGATGGTGTCAGATGCCACCACGGGCCGCCCTTCATTGAGCGAGGTGTAATTGAAACCGTCGTCGCTCAAGGCGTAGCGGATTTGCTCCCCGTAGGGCGAGTTGTTGGAGAAAAAGGCAAAGAGGTAGCAACTGTCTGATTCGGCAACGTTTGCTTGTGCGTGTAGCGGGGCGGAGAGGGCGAGGGCCGCGCATCCGGCCATCATCCATTTGGAAATCTTCATCATTGCTTGGTATAAATATAGGTTAATATTGCGTACAAATATACGCAGAAACAGCCGGATGGAAAAAGAAATCCGGCTTTTTCTGTCATTTTTTGCCATGGCAATCTTTTATTCTCCCGGGCGTTTGGCCGGCTTGATGTCGAGCCGGTAGGCGAGGCGCAGCATGGCATAGCTGGGGAGCACGTTGCGCCAAGTCTCCGTGCGCCCTTGTCCGTTGAGGGTCTGGGTGGTGGCGGAGAGTTGTCCAAGGATGTCGAATCCGTCCACGGACAGGATGAGCCGGTTCTTGAGGAAACGTTTGGAGAGGGTGGCGTTCCACACCACGTCGTCCGTGTTCATGCCTTGTGCCTCGTAGCCCCGGCGGCTGTAGAGCGTCAGGTCGGTGTTGAACTGGAGGTTCCATGGAAGCCCGGCCTGGGCGGTCAGGCCGTAGTTGAAGTCGAAGGCGTTGATGGGGACGAAGTCCTCGCGGCGGCTGGTCAGGTGATTCCAGGTGCAGGCGGCTTTCGCCCCCACCTTGACGTTTCGTGGGAACGTGTAGTTGAAGCTGAGTTTGCCGCCGCTGTTGACGTTCTGCACGGTGCTGCGTTGCGGGGCGGTTCCTTCCGTGACCCCGATAAGGTCCACGGAATGGTACAGGCGTGACCAGGCATCGGCTGTCATGTCGAGAGGTTTGTGCCGATGGAACTGCATGTCGTAGTGCAGGTTGCCGCCCACGTCATAGTTCCCGTTCACGTTCTCCGGGCGGTAGGTGCGCACACCGGTCTCCTTATTATAAATGTATCCTTGTGCCACGGCATTTTGTGTGACCGAGTAGCTCCAATAGGTGTTGAAGTGGCGGTTCTTCGGGTTGTCGTTCCGGTAGAAATAGAAAGACAACTCATGCCGGTGGGTGTTCTTCAGTCCCGTGTTGCTCAGCGTGAGGTTCAGCGGGTCGTCCGTCGTGCGGATGTCGATGTACGAGGTCATGGCCGGGAAGGACTGCCGCTTGCGGTATTCCAGCCTGAAGCCCCGTGAGCGGTTCTTCCACCGTCCCCACAGCATGAAGTGCGGCTCGAAGAGCACGTGGCGGCGGCTGACGGTGGTGTCGATGCGGTCGCGGCGGTAGTCCAGTTCCTGCCACACGGGCATCAGCGGCAGGTCGAGGGTGAGATACCAGTAAGTGCCCTTGTGGCGTTTCCCATATCCTTCCCATTTGACGTACAGGCTGAACTTGTGCGATTGGTCGGTCAGGTGTGACCAGTAGCTGTTCGCCCGGTCCATCGTCTGAGCCAGGTGTTCGCTTTCCGAAGGCAACATTCCCAGGGGACGTCCGCCTTCTTCCCCCCAGTCGGCCAGTTGGTCCAGCCGGTACAGCTCATACCGCTTGTCGTGGTCGTGCCAATGGTAGTTGTAGCCGGGCACGACGGCCAGGTTGTGCGGCAGCCAAAGCCAGTATTCGCCGCCGAGGTCGTAGTTCATGTTGCGCGTCGGGCCGTCATCGTTGGTGTATTGGTTGCGGAAGTCCGTGGCTCCGCTTCCGGAGGGATAGTCCAGCCGGTAATGCTCGTACCAGCGTTGCTTGTAGTCTTGGTACTGTATGTAGGCATGGAGGTTCAGGTTGTCGTTGCCCAGTCCGGTCTTGACGGACGAGTTCAGGCGGAGGGCGGCGTTGGTCCGTTCGCCCCGGTTGTGCTGTTCCCTGCGGGAGCGGTTGATGGCGATGCGGCGCAAGAGGTCGCCGGCGGCGGGATGGGCGAGGCTGTCCAGCAGGCTTTGGCCGAAGTAGGGCTCCGGGTCGGTGTGGAACGTGCCGGAGAGATAGGTGTTGCGGTCATTCCATTGTCCCCAACGGAACGAGGGTTGCAGGCGCAGGAAGGCTTTCGGCCAGTTGAACTGGAAATCGTGGGCGGTGTGGATCCAGGTCTGGCAGAAGGCTTGTCCGTGGGAGTCCTCCTCGTAGGTGTCGCCGTCCGGCAGGAAGTTCACGCCCGACGTGCGGGTGCGCACGTCGGTGTCGAAGTGCTGGTAGGAGGCGTTGCCATTGAGCTTGTATTTCCCGTCGCGCCCGTTCACCATGTAGTCAATGCCGAAGAGTTTGTCCGCCCGCAGGCCGCCGGTGAGTTGTGCCGGTGTCCATGTCCCGTTGGCGCGCGGCAGCTGGCTTTCGTTCATGTTGTTGAGGTTGCCGAAGGCGGAGACCCGCGTGTGGGGCGTGAAGCGCAGGCCGAAGAAGCGGGCGCGGTAGCGTTCTTCCGTGCCGTAGCCGGTTTCGGCGTTGCCCAGCCAGCCCACGCTGTATTCCCGTTTCAACCGCACGTCCATTACCAGTTCCTCGTCGCCGGCCTTCCGTCCCATGAACTCGCTGAGCCGGCCGTCTTTGTCATACACCTTCACGTCCTTCACCGCATATGAGGGCAGGTTTTGCAGCAGCACGGACGGGTCGCCTTTGAAGAAATCCTCTCCGTTGAGCAGCAGGTTTTCCACGTAGCGGCCGTTCACGAGGATGCGCCCGTCGTCCTTCAGTTCCACGCCCGGCAGCTGGCGGATGAGGGCGTCGAGCATGGAGCCTTCGGCCAGCTGGAAGGCATCGGCATTATAGACCATGGTGTCGCCGCGGGCATAGACTTTCACTTTCGTGGCCTTGACCGTCACTTCGCCCAATGTCTTTTGTTTCATAGTCCTTTCCAAATATACATCGGCGATGAAGCGGGCCAGTTCGCGCCGCCGGAAACTGAAGGAGTCCACGGGCAATTCGAACACCTCGTAGCCGTCGGCCTTGAAACGCACGGTGCATGCGGGGCAGTGTCGTCCTTCCCGTTCGAAGAACCACGCGCCCGGGCGGTCGGCGATTTGGGTCTTGGGGCGGTTGCGCATGGAGTCGATGACGGCGTGGTTCCGATCCAGCAGTTCCACCTTTACGCCCGTGAGGCGTTCGCGGGTGACGGAGTTGAACACGCCGCCGTAAATCGTGCCGCTTTTTTGTGCGGACATACGGGAGGGGAAGACTGAGAGTAACAGCAAAACTGTCGTTTGCAGGAGGAATGCGGATGTTTTCATCAGGTCGTGTATTTCAGGGTTAATGTGTCCCCCCGGCGGGGGCTTTTGCCCATAATACGCATCCGCTTGCTTTTTGTTTCAGCTGAAATGCCTTTTTGTTTTAATGAATATTCGCAAACGGCCCAAAGTCCGCAGTAATGACGAGTGTGTAGCAAAATAAACTCCCCTACAAGGCGGAGCAGTTGCTTCTCGCAGGTTTTGCTACACCCTCATACTCGCACCATTCCTTATGTCAGTGTCATATCTTGCGATTGTGCCGCAGGAATGCGGCACCCCCTATATTGACAAAATGACAGGTTCGGGTACGCGTTGACAAATTGCTCGTTTTCGCCTTCTGAGATTCGCGTATTCGGCCTCCGGGCCGGGACTGCGCGGAAAGAACGCAGCCACACGCGTCATGCGGAAATCAGAATGTCGCGGAATCCCCTCCAAACCTGCCCTTTTGACGGAACACGGGACACTCCCGGCGCAGAAACCCGACCGGCGGGAAAGCCCGCCGGGGGATTCCGCCGGCAAAATGACACGGGAAACGTGTCCGGGAAAAAGTTCCAACGGGAAAGAAAAACGGCCCCGAGGCCGCCGCGAAAACGTATCTGCACCGGTTTCTTTTCATCCGAGCCCCGAAATAAAAATTCCGAGCCCCGAAAAAGAAATACCGGGGCTTGGAATTTCGCGTCCGAGCCCCGGTATTTCTCGTCGGACTGCCCCAAAAAGTAAATGACTCTGACAAAAAATTGCACAGAAGCCCCGTTTTGTGCAAAAAAATCGCGCGAAAATCTGCTATTTGAGCCGGATTGCACAAAAGTCGCGTCACGAAAATCAGCCCAAACGGAACAATTTGTCTGTTTTAGCAAGCATTTCGTGACATTCTGATTTTGGGTCGTAACGCCCCTTTTGTTTTCCATGCGCGGCCATAATGGCCGTTTTGTTTACCATGCGGATGCCAAAACTGTCCCGCCTCGCAGGGGGACGAGCCCCGAAGGGGCGGAGGGGGTCTCACGCCCACGGGAACAACCCCGGACGCAACCACGGACAACATAAACGGGTCGGAAAAAGGGGAAAATCACTTTTGTGTATGGGAAACCCCTCAGGCCCGTTGGGTCAGCTCCCCTACAAGGCGGAGCAGTTGCTTCTTGCTGGTTTTGATACACCCGCAGCAGAAATCTCCAGTGGCTGCATTGGCCGTTTCAGATTTGCGAATTGGGGCATTTGCGGACATTCGTATTATTTTATTGCTTTCCCCCTTGCAGTTTGCGGCTGATGTAGGAACCGTCCCACACGGGGTCGTCCAAAGCCCAGGCACGGGGAAGCACTCCGTTGCCGTTGTAGCTTCCTACCGTGCGTACAAGGTGGAGTTCGTCGCCGATGAGCGCGGCACCCATATAAAGCGGACGGCCGTCGGCCAGTCGGACACGGATGCCGACTTCCTCGAACTCCCAATACACGTCGTTGCTGGCCACGTAGAGAATGTCTTTTTTCAGGTATTTATGGAACAAGTCGTAGAATCGTTGGTAGTCCTTTGTCGTGCAACGGGGCACGACATACTTGAAGCCTTTGGAAAAGACTGTGGGGTCGTTGGGGCTTCCTTGGCTGTGTACCACGCGTTTGTACGTCCCTTGGAAAGAGATTTCTTCTTTCCGCACGTCCTGTCGCGAGACATAGCTTTCGAAGAATTGTTCCAACTCTTCCACGATGGATTGGTCGGGTATGTCGTCGGCCCTGAGGTTGGCGAAACGGTTGGTGGCTTGGTAGTAGAACCACACTCCCGTATTGTCGGCCGTGAGCGTGAGGTAGTCCTGTTGCCCGCGTATGTCGGAAGGGAAGGACATGATGTATTTGGCCCGTTGCACTCCGGCACTGTCGGTCATGTCGATGTTTTTGTGGAAGTAGGGCGTTTCGTCGAGTTCATTGAAGAGGGCGGCGACTTGCGCCTTGTGTGCCTGGTAATCGGACGGGGTTTCATACCAATGTTGCACCCAATATTGTGCTCCGGTCATCCAGCGTTGGGTCAGGAACCGTTTGGGAAACAGTTCGTCCAGCTTGTGGAAGATGTCGATGGCCGTTTCATTTTCCCGGTAAAAGGTTTGGGCTTGCCCTTCGCCGGGGAGTGCCAGAAGGAGCATTGCCATCCAAAGCGTGTGCTTAATAAATGTTTTCATAAGGCGGGGCGATGAGTTCATATTGTTCTGTGATTTCCTCCATGCGTTTTCTTTGCTTGTCGAATTCGGCTTGGATGTCCACCAGGTGGGGCATTTCCGTGGCGTTGTCCGTGGTGCTGTCTGCCGGATGGCGGAAGGCCATTTCGGCTTGCGGGTTTGTGGCGAGGTCGTGGCGCAGGCTGTCGCTGGTCGGGGAAGAGGCGGCTACGGACGGGCGTATCACAATGGGTTTTTCAATGTAAACCGTGTCTGTGTGCCACTTCACTTGCGTGAGCGTCACGGTCTGTATTTCCGGCGGGGCGGGTGTTTGCGTTGAGGCGCGGTGTCCCGGCGCACGGGTCCCGAGATAGAAGCTGACGGCGGCGATGGAAGCTGCTGCGGCCAGGCCGATGGCGAAACGCGCGGTGCGGCGAAGCGGGGTGGCGGCGGGAAGCCTCTTGTCCCGATGGGGGGCGGATTTCGGACTTTGGACGTCCTCTATCCATTCATCCATTTCCTGTTCCGAAAAAGACGGCTTCCCTTGGTCGAAAAGGGAGAACATGTCCCGGAACGCGGCAAATTCCTTGTCCGCGTCGGGTGAGCGGAAATAGTCGGCGAGCCGCGCTTCCTCTTCCAGTGTGGTGTCTCCTGCCATGTAGCGGTCAAGCAGGCGGCGGATGTCTTCTTTCCTTTCTGTCATGGTCAGTCCTTTCTTTGGTTCAATAGTTCCATCATTTGTTGTCTGGCCCGCGAAAGCAGGATGCGGACGGCGTTTTCCGACGTGCCGATGAGGCGGGCTATTTCGCTCGTGTCCAGTCCTTCCACTTGCCGCATCCGCAGCACGGCACGGTAGCGGTCGGGGATGCGGCGGAGGGCATCATGCATCCAAGCGGCGTTTTCGGCTTCTTCCATGCGGGTCTGTGCGTCCTGCGTTCCGCCGGGCATGTCATGTCCCGCGAGTGGTTCCTGAGGCCGGGCCTTGAAACGGCGCAGGCGGTCGATGCACAGGTTGCGGGCGATGGCCGCGGCCAGCGGGAAGAGTCCCTGCTTGGGGTCGATCCGGTCGCGCAGGATCCACAGTTTGAGCATGGTCTCCTGTGCCACGTCTTCGGCTTCCGGGAGGTCGGACAGATAGAAACGGGCCATGTCCACGAGCTTGGCCCGCAGACTGGATGCCGCTGTTTCGAAATCTGTCTTTTCCATTAGGTTGATGTCTTTTCCCGTCCCCCCGCGTTTTTCTGCCGGGGAGCGGGATACGAAGATTACGCAGGAAGGCGTTTGTTGTTTCGCGAGAATGTCTTAAAAAACGTGAAACTTCGTCCGGGCAAGAGGGGGAAACCGGAGGATGGAGTTTTTCCAGTATGGGTTTAACGGTCTTCGAACAACCGGCGGAATTCACTTTCGAAGTTGGGCGTGAAGATGCCTTTTCCCATGTGGCTGCGGATTTCGTCCATCGTCCAAAAGCGTCCGCCGTCGGTTTCCGCGCTGGGGAGGATGTCGCTGTCGCAGGTGCAGCGGTGGGGGAAGACGAGTTCCCGTTCGCGGGCGGATTCGAACACATAGTGCGGCAGGCGTTCCGGGGTGATGCCCGTCAGGCCGAGTTCTTCGGCGGCTTCGCGGCGGAGCGCCATTTCCACGCTCTCGCCCAAGTCCACGTGGCCGCCGACGGCGGTGTCCCATTTGCCCGGTTGGATGTCTTTCCATGCCGGACGTTTTTGCAGGTAGAGTTCGCCCCGGCTGTTGAATACGTGGAGGTGCACCACCGGATGGAGCTTCTTGCTCCCGTCGTGGCATTCGCCGCGTGTGGCGGCTCCGATGATGTTCCCGTCTTCGTCCACGAGGGGGAACATCTCTTCTGCGTTGTCTTTTTGTGTGGCTATCATATTCTTTTCAGGTTTCAAGGGATTAACAAGGAACTGTCACCATAGCTGAGGAAACGGAAACCGTGGCCGAGGGCGTAGTCATAGATGGTGCGCCAATCGCCGTGCACGAAGGCCGAGACGAGCAGCAGCAGGGTGCTTTGCGGCTGGTGGAAGTTGGTGACCATCATCCGCACGATGTGGTATTCGTAGCCCGGGGCGATGATGATTTGCGTACTGGTGTGCAGGGCGGGCAGGCCGTGGCGGTCCAAGTAGGCCCGCACTTGCTCCAGGGCTTGCATCGTGGTGAGGGCTTCGGGGCGTCCGTCGTCCGCGCTCCCGGCGGGACGGGTCTGTGCGGCATAGTCGTAGGGCATCCATTGTGGCACGTGGAGTTCTTCTTCCGAGGCATCGGGATTCCGGTTGAGCGTCACACCTATGTAATACAGGCTTTCCAAGGTGCGCACCGAAGTGGTGCCCACGGCGATGCACCTGCCGCCATGCGCCAAGAGTTTCTCGATGGTGCTGCGGTGTACGCAGATATATTCCGTGTGCATCTCGTGTCCGGCGATTTCCTCGCTTTTTACGGGCTTGAACGTGCCTGCTCCCACGTGGAGCGTCACTTCCTCGCGGTCGATGCCGTGCGCGTCCAGGTCGGCCAGTACCCGTTCGGTGAAATGCAGGCCGGCGGTGGGGGCTGCCACGCTGCCTTTGATTTTGGAATATACGGTTTGGTAGGTGGTCTTGTCGCTTTCCTGCGTCTCGCGGTTCAGGTAGGGCGGGATGGGCAGTTCGCCCACGGCTTCCAGCACATCGGCCCAGGTCACGTCGCAGCTGTCCCATTCGAATTCCACCAAGTGGCTTGTCCCGCGGTTTTCACCCCGTGTGGCTTTCAGCGTGAGCTGCCGTCCGCCCACTTCCACTTGGCGGGACAAAGTGCCGTTTTTCCACTTTTTCAGGTTGCCCACGAGGCAAAGCCAGCTGCAACGCGCGGTTTGCTGGAACATCAGGGCGTAGTCGTGCGGGCTGACGGGCTCCAGGCAAAACACTTCGATGAGCGCGCCCATTTCCTTGCGGAAATGCAGGCGCGCCTGGATGACCTTCGTGTTGTTGAACACCATCAACGCACCTTCCGGCAGGTATTCGGGGAGTGAGGTGAAGACATCCTCGCTCACCGTGCCGTGGCGATAGACCAGCAGTTTGGAATGGTCGCGTTCGGGCAGCGGGAACTTGGCGATGCGTTCGTCCGGCAAGTCGTAGCTGAAGTCTTTGATGCGGATATGTTTGGTTTCTTCCATTTTTATGTCTGTTCACGTTTCGGGTTGCAAAGTTAGGGATATTTGTGCAAAGCTTTTTGCCCTGCGGGATAAAAAAGTATAAAGACGTTTTCCGAATTTTCCTGCGGTTGTCGGTTCTTTATTTTGTCTTTTCGTTCTCTTGCAGCAAGACTTTTCCTTGTTCGGTGAGCCTGTATTTCTGTTTGGGATGTTTCGGCTGGTTCGGGTAGAGTGGTTCCACCAATCCGGCTTCCATAGACGGGTTAAGGTAATTGCCCAAGAAATTTTCCCTGTCTTTCAGTTCCATCATTCCCATCATTTCCTTCAAGGAACAAGTTTGCTCTCCTATCATTTCAATGAGCCGGACGATGCTTGTCGGGCGCTTGTCGGGTGCTTGTCGGGTGCTTGTCGGGTACTTGTCCTGCCGTTTTCAACTCATAGCGGAATACCACCCATACGGAACTTCCGTCCGTGTGAAATTCCGGGTCTGGTATGTTGGCGTTGCGGCACTCGTCTATCATCAGCCTTATGCCGCGACCCCAGCTTTCCAACAACTCGCTTTTGTAAAGCACGTTGGCTATGATGAGGTTGGGCGTGGGGAGGGAAGGATTTACTGAAGTCGTATGATGTCAAAATACATCAGCCGGGTGTGCTTGTTGTCGTCGTCTGGAATCAAGAAGTCGAAATCATTTTTTTCGTAGAAGGGGATGGCAGACAAATAGGCATCAACGGTTAAAAAACGAAATGCAGAATAAGCATTCTCATCACGCAACATATATTTGAGGAATAGCATTATTTTACTACCAATGCCTTGTCCTTTATACGATAAAGAAACGGCAAACCGACCGATTTTTATGGCGGGGTAACTGCTGAAATGCTTCTCGTGTGAGAACTTCTTTTTCACCTTGCGCCATGTGCCGTTTGTGACCTCCACTTTGGAAATCTTGTCATTCAAGAGACAGAAATATGCTATGATGTTGCCCTCTTCTTCTATGACGAACGTATTGGCAATTTGGGTCTCAGCAAAACGTTTTGCATCATTCAGTAAGAAACCGTTCAGGTCGGCATCGCCGCAGTCGAACGGTTTCATTTTGTATTCCGTATTTACTCTAACAAGTTCCACCGTCTTTATACTCTAAAGGTCAGTTTACTGCGGAACTCTTCATATTCCTTGCGCAATGCTTCACGCTTTTCTTTGCTGTAGGGCTTGATCTCACGCATTGCTTTCTCGAATCGTATTGCGTTTTTACCTCGCAACACAGGGGTTTCTCTAATTGCTCTTGCCATACTTTGCCTCCTTTCTCCGTTGGTTTACAGTGCAAAGGTAGTGCAAATTGAGTGCAGGGCAAAATTAACAAGTCTATTTTTCATACCGAAATGCAGCTTATTATTTAATGGGTAAGGCTTTTTATAGAGAATCTGTCTCTTCTCGTCTCACTTTTTTGTATTATCTTTGCCTTTTGGAAAAAACAGCTTGCATGATGAAGATTGGAGATAAGGTAAGGTTTTTGAGTGAGGTGGGAGGCGGAGTCGTTTCCGGCTTCCAAAGTAAGGAAATCGCTTTGGTGCGCGACGAGGACGGGTTCGACATTCCGATGCCCGTGCGCGAGTGTGTTGTGGTGGAGACGGATGACTATAACATTGCCAAGGTGAACACAGGGACGCACGACAAGTCTAAGTTGGAGAAACCGGCGCAGGCGCGCCGCGTGGCCGATGAGGACGAGGAGGACGACCGTCCCGTGACGTTCGTACCCAAACCGCAGGAACGCCGGGAGGGCGAGAAGCTGAACGTGCTGTTGGCCTACGTCCCCATGAATCCCAAGGAAATGACTACCACGGCTTTCGAGGCATATTTGGTGAACGACAGCAACTATTTCCTGGACTTCCTCTATATGAGCGCGGAAGGTTCTGGATGGAAGGTACGTTTCAAAGGCACGGTGGAGCCGAACACCAAGTTGTTCATGGAAGAGTTCGGGCGCGAGGCGTTGAACGAGATGGAGCGGGTCTGTGTGCAGTGCCTGGCCTATAAGCAGGACAAGACGTTTCCGCTGAAACCCGCCGTGCAGGTGGAGTTGCGTGTGGACACGGTGAAGTTTTACAAGTTGCACACCTTCCAGCCTTCGGATTTCTTCGAAGAGAGCGCATTGCTTTATGACATTGTGAAGAATGACGTGCCGGTGCGCACGGTGTTTGTCAATGCGGAGCAGCTGCAGGAAGCCTTGCTGAAGAAGTCGGCCGACGAGCGGCCGGCACGGCAGCCCGCCCGCAAGCCGGAACATCCGAAAGGGGCTATCTTGGAAATCGACCTCCACATCCATGAACTGTTGGACAATACCAACGGGTTGAGCAACAAGGACATGCTGGACTGCCAGATGAAGGAATTCCGTCGCGTGATGGACGAGAACCAGAAGAACAAAGGGCAGAAAATCGTGTTCATCCATGGCAAGGGCGAGGGTGTGCTGCGCAACGAAATCCTCAAGGAACTGAAGCGCAACTACAAGGCTTGCACCTACCAGGACGCTTCCTTCCGCGAGTACGGCTTCGGGGCCACGATGGTGACCATCCATTGAAGTGCGACTCCTTAAAGGCTCTTAAAAGTTGTATATTTGATTGGGGTTCTGCGTGAAAAACGGTAACTTTATGCCCGTTTTCATGTAGAACCCTTAATGTAATATCAAAATAACCATGCGACATCTTTGGTCTTTGCTCTTGTTTTGTGCTCTATTTTTCAGTGTGCCTGTGGCAGCCCAACCTTTGGTGGCGGACTCCGTGCAGGCGGATTCGGTGACGGGGCACGACATTGTGGAAAAGGCCAAGGAGTTTCTCGGAGTGCCTTACCGTTACGGTTGCATGAATCCCAAGAAAGGTTTTGATTGTTCGGGCTTCACCACCTATGTCTATAGGTCGCTGGACATCCAGTTGACGCGCACTTCGCGCAGCCAAATCAAGGACGGTGTGCGGATAGAAGACCGGCGCGACCTGCAGGCGGGCGACCTGGTGTTTTTCACCGGCACACGTTCCAAGAAGACCATCGGCCACGTGGGCATCGTGACGGAGGTGGACGAGCATACGGGCGAGTTTGAGTTCATCCATGCGGGGCGTGGCGGCATTTGCATCAACTCTTCTTCCGACGGATATTATGACCGCCGCTATGTGGGGGCTTGCCGGGTGTTGGTCTAGGTCCTTCGCTTCCCTATTGCCTGTAATCCGGGTGCGTTGAATGCCATTCTTTTAAAGGCATAGTTCGGAACAGTTCGCATTTTGGGGGATTTAACACGAATGGAAAAATGAATTGGGGTAATTGGATGGCGCAAGTTTCTGTTTCTACAGGCCCTGAATGTCGGCAGTCAAAGCCGGCCGGAATGAACTGTCCCGCCTTGCAGGGGGACGAGCCCCGAAGGGGCGGAGGGGGCTCACACCCACGGGGCGTAACGCCCTTCTGTTCGCCGTGCGGCGGCCATAATGGCCTTTTGTTTCCCTTGCGGCGGCCATAATGGCCGTTTTGTTCCCCTTGCGGAATGACACGTGGGTGGGAAACCCCTCCGGCTCTTCGAGCCATCTCCCCTGCAAGGCGAAGGAGTTTTTCTGGGCTCAGTAGATTTTTAGTGGGGGGTTAATAAATTCTGCACGGGCCGTAATGCCCCTTCTGTTCTCCATGCGGATGC